>DASTQX010000180.1:0-6440 GCA_035761505.1 Pyrinomonadaceae bacterium | reverse complement strand
TACCCACAAGACCGTCTCTCGTTCATGCTCGACGACATCCGGGCTCCGGTGCTGCTCACGCAGCAGAAGCTCGTCGGGGGACTCCCGGCGCACGAAGGTCTGACGGTGTGCCTCGATTCCGACTGGGACGAGATCGCCGCGCACCGCGCCGAGAACCCGACGGCCCAAACCACCAACCGCAATCTCGCTTACATCATCTACACTTCGGGTTCGACGGGCCGCCCGAAGGGCGTCATGATTAACCACCTCGGCGCGGCCAACACCGTCGCCGACATGAACGAGCGTTACGGCGTCGGCGCGGGCGACCGCGTGCTGGCCCTCTCCTCGCTCAGCTTCGACCTCTCGGTCTATGACATCCTCGGCACGCTGGCCGCCGGTGCGACCATCGTCGTGCCCGATCCTTCCGCCACGCCCGATCCGTCTCACTGGCTCGACCTGCTCGTCGCCGAAGAGGTCACCATCTGGAACTCCGCGCCCGCGTTGATGGAGATGTTCATGCAACACGTCTCCGGCAGCGACGCGACGCTGCCCGACGCGTTGCGTCTCGTGCTGATGAGCGGCGACTGGATTCCCGTCAAGCTGCCCGACCAGATTCGCGCGCGCGCCCGTCGCGCAGAGGTGCACAGCCTCGGCGGCGCGACCGAAGCCTCCATCTGGTCAATCACCTTCCCCGTCGGGGAAGTTGACCGCCTCTGGAAGAGCATCCCCTACGGGCGTCCGATGGTGAACCAGCGTTTCCACGTCCTCGACGCCTTCCTCCGCCCGGTGCCCGTCGGCGTCGTCGGCGAACTCTACATCGGCGGCATCGGGACGGCGCTCGGTTATCACAACCGGCGCGGGCTGACCGCCGAGCGCTTCATCCCCGACGCGTTCAGCGCCGAGCAGGGGATGCGCCTCTACCGCACGGGCGACCTCGGACGATACCTCCCCGGCGGTGACATCGAGTTCCTCGGTCGCATTGACGGGCAGGTCAAGGTGCGCGGCTTCCGCGTCGAGTTGGGCGAGATCGAGACCACGCTCGACGCGCACCCGGACATCCGCGAGAACGTCGTCACCACGCGCACGACTCCTTCGGGCGAAAAGCAACTCATCGCCTACGTCGTGCCGCGACGCGAGGGCGGCGCGCTCAAGGCGGAGGCGGACGACGTGCTGCCGTGGCAGCCGCTCGTCGTCGCCGGAGAGCGACAGGCCGCGCAGCCCACCGTGCGTTTGGAGGAATCGGCCTACCCGGTGCTGGCCGGTTGCCTGACCCGCCTGACCGTCGCTTACCTCAGTCAGACCTTCCTGAATCTCGGCCTCTTCGCACAGCCCGGCGAGACGCAGACGCCCGACGGCCTGCTCGCGCAATGCGGGATTGTGCCGCGCTACGCGAAGGCCATCAGGCGTTGGCTCGAACTGCTCGCCGAGGCCGGGATGTTGGAAAGAAGCAGCGAGGCTTTCGTCAATCCGCGCCCGCTCGCACCTGAGCCGACCGCGCCGCTCTGGGCGGCAATCGAGGCTCAGGTCGCCGGGACGGAGGTCAAGGAATCGTTCGGCTACTTCCGGGCCTGCGGCGAGCATCTCGCGGAGGTGCTGACGGGTCGTCTCCACCCCGCGCAGTTGCTTTTCCGCGAGGGTGAATCGGCGGTGGCCGAGAGCTTTTACGAGGAAGGCTTCCGCTACTGCAACGCCATCGCGCGGGAGGTCGTCAAGGCGTTGAGTCAGCACGTCGCGCCCGCCCGCAAGCTGCGCGTCCTTGAGGTCGGGGCGGGCGTCGGCTCGACGACGGCATGGCTGCTCCCAGAGTTCGCGCCCGCGCAGACCGCCTATCACTTCACCGACGTTTCCAGATATTTCATGGATGTCGGGAAGAAGAACTTCGGCCAGTATGACTTCCTTCAGTTCGACCTGCTCGACATCGAGCGCGACCCGCAGGCACAGGGTTACGAGCCGCACTCCTTCGACCTCGTCGTGGCGTCGAGCGTGCTCCACGCCACGCGCGACGTGCGCGAGACGCTGCGGCACGTCCGCTCCCTGCTCGCCCCGCAAGGGCTCCTGCTCCTCGTCGAGGAGACGCAGTTCCACAAGTGGTTCAACGTGGTCGGCCTCCAAGAAGGCTTCGACCGTTTTGAAGATACGGGCTTGCGCGGCTCGCATCCGTTCCTCTCCACCGACGAGTGGCAGAGAGAGCTTGAGGCGCACGGCTTCGACCGCGCCGCCTCCTTCAACCGCGACCGCTTCACCTCCGAGATGCTCGGCCTCGACGTGATCGTCGCGCAAGCCTCCGCCGCCGGTGCGCCCGCCGCGCGGGTGGACAAAGAGGGCTTGCGCCGCTTCCTCCGCGAGCGCCTGCCGGAGTTCATGGTTCCGGCGGCCTTCGTCGCGCTCGACGAACTGCCGCTCACGCCGAACGGCAAAGTTGACCGTCAAGCGTTGCCGCAGCCTGAGCTGGCGCAGGCCGAGACGGCGCGCGCGTGGGCCGCCCCGCGAACGCCGACCGAAGAAGTGCTGGCCGGTCTCTGGGCGCAGTTGCTCAACGTCGAGCGCGTCGGTATTGACGACAACTTCTTCGAGCTGGGCGGCGACTCGCTGCTGGCGACCAGACTGTTCACGCGGCTGCGCGCCGCCTTCGATGTCGAGTTGCCGCTCCACTGCCTTTTCGAGTCGCCGACCGTCGCCGGGCTGGCCGAGGCCGTCGAGCACGCCCTCCGCACCGTGCGGGGCGCGGCCCTGACGCCGTTGCGGCGCGTCCCGCGCGACGAAAACCTGCCGCTCTCCTTCGCGCAACAGCGCCTCTGGTTCTTAGACCAACTCTTCCCCGGCCATCCTTTCTACAACGCGTCGACCGCCGTCCGCTTCCGGGGCGCGCTCGACGGCGAGGTGCTCGCGCGCTGCGTAGATGAGATCGTCCGCCGTCACGAAGCGCTGCGCACCACGTTCAAAGAGGTCGGCGGCTCGCCCGTGCAGGTCATCGCCGAAGAGGTGCGCGTCCCGACCGCTTTCGTTGATTACTCCGACCTCCCCGCCGGGGAGAAAGAGCCGCGACTTCAGCGCCTCGCCACCGAGGAGACGCAGCGCCCGTTCGACCTCACGCGGGGGCCGCTCCTGCGCGTGACGCTGGTGCGCCTCGACGCGCGCGAGCACGTGCTCCTGCTCACCTTTCATCACATCATCTACGACGGCTGGTCTTTCGGCGTCTTCATGCGCGAGCTGTCGGCGCTCTACGCCGCTTACCTCAAGGGCGACCCGTCGCCGCTCGCGGAGCTTCAAGTTCAGTATGCCGATTACGCCGCGTGGCAGCGCGGGCGGCTGACGGACGCCGAGACGCAACGCCTTCTCGCCTACTGGGAAGAGCAACTGGCGGGCAGCCCTGTCCTCGAATTACCGACCGACAGGCCGCGACCGGAGGCGCAGACGCTGCGCGGCGCGCGCCAGTCGTTCTTTCTCCCGGACGACCTCGTCGAATCCCTCAAGGCGCTCAGCCGCCGCGAAGACGCGACCTTCTTCATGACGCTGCTGGCGGCGCTCCAACTGCTCCTCTCGCGCTACGCGGGGACGGATGATGTCGTCGTCGGCTCGCCCATCGCCGGACGCACCCACGCCGAAAGCGAAGACCTCATCGGCTTCTTCCTCAACGCGCTGCCGTTGCGGACGAACCTCTCCGGCAACCCCGGCTTCAACGAACTGCTGAAGCGCGTGCGCAAGACGGCGCTCGACGCTTACGCACACCAAGACCTGCCGTTTGAAAAGCTCGTCGAGGAGTTGAAGCCGGAGCGCAAGGCCACGCACACGCCGCTCTTTCAGGTCTGGTTTGCCTTGCAGAACGCGCCGATGCCCGCGATGCACCTGCCGGAACTGGAACTGAGCGTCGTGCAGACCGACGACCTCACCTCCAAGTTCGACCTCGCGCTCACGATGTTCGAGACCGGTGAGGGACTGGCCGTCACGTGGATTTACAATACGGACTTGTTCGACGACTCGACCATCAAGCGCATGGCGGGCCATTTCCAAACGCTGCTCTCCAGCATCGCGGCCCGTCCGGAAGCAAAGTTGGGCGAACTGGAAATGCTCACCGAGGTCGAGCGCGAGCAGCAGGCCACAGCCGCCGCCAACCGCCAGAAGACCAACCTTCAGAAACTGCGTAGCGTTCGCCGCAAGGGCGTTGACCTGCGGCAGGTGAATCCGGTGCGGGCCGAAGACCTGAGCCCCGGAGAGACTCTGCCTTTAGTCCTCCGCCCGGCGACGGACGGCGTTGACGTGACGAGTTGGGCGGGGCGCAACCGCGACTACATCCAGACGGAACTGCTCAAGCACGGCGCGATTCTCTTTCGCGGGTTCGCCCTCCGCACCGTCCCCGCTTTCGGCGCGTTCGCGGCGGCGGTGTGCCCGCAGTTGTTCATTGACTACGGAGATTTGCCGCGCGCCGATCAGGGCCAGAAGGTCTATACCTCCACGCCCTATCCGCCGAATCAGATGATCCTCTACCACAACGAGAGTTCGCACATGCACCGTTGGCCGATGAAGATCATGTTCTTCTGCGACACCGCCGCGCGGGAGGGGGGCGAGACGCCCATCGCGGACGGGCGCAAGGTCTATCAGCGGCTCGACCCCGCCATCCGGCGGCGCTTCGAGGAGAAGCGGCTGATGTACGTCCGCAACTACCGGGAAGGGCTCGACGTGCGCTGGCAGGAGTTTTTCCGCACCGCCGACCCGGCGGAGGTGGAGCGCATCTGCCGCGAGTCCGACGAGCAGTTTGAATGGCTGGCGGGCGGCGGACTCCGCACGCGGAAAGTGCGCCCGGCCATCCTCCGGCATCCGGTCACCGGCGACAGCGTGCTCTTCCAGCAGATCATGGCGCACCACGTCTCGTGCCTCGAACCTTCCGTCCGCGAGTCCCTGCTCTCGCTCTTCGGCGAAGAGGGTCTGCCGCGCAACGTCTATTACGGCGACGGCTCGCCCCTCGAAGACTCTATCGTCAGCGAGTTGCGAGAGCTTTACCGGCTGTCCGCCGTCACCTTCCCGTGGCAGGAGGGAGATGTCCTGCTGGTTGACAACATGCTGACGGCGCACGCGCGCAACCCTTTCGTCGGGCCGCGCAAAATCATGGTCGCGATGGGGGAGATCGCCTCCCTCGCGGACTTCCCACAGTAAACGCGAGGGGGGCGGGCGGGGGCCGCCCCGGTCATAAGACGAGTAAGGATGAAAGTCATGGAGAAGCGTCACTATCGGTTGAGGTGTTACGCCTGCGAGGGCAGGTTCGAGGATGACGGGAAGAGGTTGGAGTGTTCCGCGACGCACGAGCCGTCGCTGCTCACGACCGAGTACGACGCGGAGCGGTTCGAGCCGGACGAGCGCGGCGAAGGTATCTATCGTTACTGGAACTGGCTGCCGGTCGTGCGCCACCCCCACGGCTCGGCACGCCCCGCCGTCTATCGCAGTGAGCGCCTCTCCAAACTGACGAAACTGCCGAACCTCCACGTGGCCTTCAACGGCTACTGGCCCGAAAAGGGAGCCTTCCTTGAGAGCACGACTTTCAAAGACCTCGAAGCGTACACGGCGCTCGCGCGCCTGCCCGAATCCGAAGACGTGCTCGTCGTCTCCTCGGCGGGCAACACGGGCGCGGCCTTCGCCCGCGCCTGCTCGCTCAACCACAAGCGCTGTCTCATCATCGTCCCGGAGAGCGGGCTCCAACGGATGCAGTTCGTCGAACCGCTCGCGCCCTGCGTGAAGCTCGTCGCGCTCGTCGGGTTCACGGACTATCTAGATGCCATCAAGCTCGCCAACCGCATCGCGCAGCTTCCGGGCTTCCTCTCCGAAGGGGGCGTGAAGAACGTAGCGCGGCGCGACGGCTTGGGGCTGACCATGTTGAGCGCGGCGGACACCGTGGGGCGGCTGCCCGACTACTATTTCCAGGCGGTCGGGAGCGGGGCCGGGGCCATCGCCGTCACCGAGACCGCCCGCAGGCTCGTCGCCGACGGTCGCTTCGGCGACACCCTCCCGCGTCTCATGCTCAGTCAGAACCTTCCTTTTGCGCCGCTCTACCTCTCTTGGAAGTCGCAACGGCGCGAACTGATTCCGGTTGAAGAGGAAGACGGCAAGCGGCAGATTATGCAGATCGCCGCCCACGTCCTCTCGAACCGGCAGCCGCCTTACTCCGTGCGCGGCGGCGTCTATGACGTGCTGACCGAGACGCGCGGCGACATGATTGCCGCCGACAACTCCGAGACGATTTACGCCGCGCGCCTCTTCGAGGAAGCGGAAGGCATCGAGATTGACCCGGCGGCGGCGGTCGCCTTCGCCTCGCTGCTCAAGGTGTCGAACGGCGGCCTCATCCCGCGCGACGCGCACGTCCTTTTGAATGTGACGGGCGGCGGCTGGTACAGGATGGCTTCGGACAAGAAACTCCACCCGGCCCGCCCCGACCTGCAAGTCACCGAGAGCGAAGTCAACACCGAACAGAT
>DASTQX010000179.1:0-14874 GCA_035761505.1 Pyrinomonadaceae bacterium | reverse complement strand
TGGTGGCGGAGATTAACCGACAGGCGTTCGACGCGGGCTCGACGGTGACGTTGACGAACGACGTGGAGGAAGCCTTCGACTGGGCGCAGGCCGTCTATGCGAAGAGTTGGGGCGGGCGGATGTTCTACGGCGACGCGGCGGAAGACATCGAGGAACGCGCGCAGTACCGCGAGCGTTGGATCGTTGACGCCGCGAAGATGCGGCGGACGGATAACGGCATCTTCATGCACTGCCTGCCCGTGCGCCGCAACTGCATCGTCACCGACGAGGTGATTGACTCGCCCGCCTCGGTCGTCATTGACGAGGCCGAGAACCGGCTGCACGTGCAGAAGGCGGTGATGGCGGAACTACTTGGAGGGTCAAAGGGAAAAAGGGGAAGCGGGTAAAAGGGAACAGCACACCTTCCGCTTCGCTTTTCCCCTTTACCCTCTTCCCCCTTTCTCCTTTGACCCTTTCCTTTCCGGAGGTGAGTGCCGATGACACAGCAGCGACTCGACTTGTTGCGTGAGGCTCTGCCGTACATCCAGAAGTTCAAGGGCAAGACTTTCGTCGTGAAGCTTTCGGGCAAGGTGACGGAGGAGCACGAGAACCTTGCGAGCTTGGCCGAAGAGCTGGCGTTGATGCATCAGGTCGGCATCCGGCTCTGCGTGGTGCACGGCGGGGGCAAGCAGTTGACGGAGCTGGCGGCGCAGATGGGCGTCGAGCAGACGATCATTGACGGGCGGCGGGTGACGGACGACGCGACGCTCGACATGGCGAAGATGATCTTCGCCGGGAAGATAAACATTGACATCCTCTCGGCGCTGCACCAGCGCGGCGTCGAGGCCGTGGGGCTCTCCGGCGTGGACGGCAACATCGTGCTGGCGACGCGGCGGCCCCCGAAAGAGGTGATGAACCGTGAGACGGGCGTGAGTTCGTCCGTAGATTTCGGTCACGTCGGCGACATCGTGGAGATCAACGACCGGCTGCTGCAAGTGCTCCTCGACCACGACTACATGCCGGTCGTCTCTTCGCTCGGCGCGGACTCCGAAGGGCGCGTCTTCAACATCAACGCCGACACCATCGCCGCCGAAATCGCCGTCCACCTCCGCGCCGAGAAGCTCATCATGCTGAGCGACGTGGACGGCATCTACCTGCGGCCCGGCGAGCAGGCCGCCAAGCTCTCGCGCCTGACGACCGACGAGGTGCAGGAACTGATGCGCAACGGCGCGGCAACGGGCGGGATGCTTCCGAAGCTTCAAAACATCACCGAGACCTTGCGGCGCGGCGTCGGCAGCGCGCACATCATCAAGGGCTCGCTCCGCAACGCGCTCCTCTCCGAAGTCTTCACGGACGAGGGGACGGGGACGATGATCGTGGCTTAAAGACGGAGGGGAAGAGGGTAAAAGGGGAAAGGGGAATGGAGAGCCTGAGACAGGTCTTTCCTTTCCCCTTTCCCCTTTTACCCTTTTACCCCTTCCTTATTCGTAGCTGCCGTGGTTCTTCAGGCGGATCAGTTCTTCGACGGGCGGGTTGTCGCCGCGCGAGCTTTTGACGCGGCGGACGAAAGCGCCGTTGACGCCGTGGTCGCGGAGGCGGACGAGTTGCTCGACGGAGAGTTGGGAGTAGCCGAGTTCCTTCAGCTCCTTGATGAAGGAGACGCTGACGCCGTGGTCTTTGAGGCGGACGAGTTGTTCGAGCGCGAGCGATTGGTAGCCTTCGGCGCGGAGTTCGCGGATGAAGTCGGCGCTGACGCCGTGGTCGCGGAGGCGAACGAGCCCTTCGAGGGGCGGCGCGTCGTAGCCCGCGGCCTCAAGCTCCTGGATAAATTTGGCGCTGACGCCGTGGTCGCGCGCGCGGACGAGTTGTTCGGCGGTCAACGTGCGGTAGCCGAACTCCCGCATCTCGCGGATGAAGTCGAGGCTCACGCCGTGGTCGCGCATGCGGACGAGCGAGTCTATCTTCTGGACGCGGTAGCCGAGCGCGCCGAGGCCGCGCACGTATTCGAGTTCGACGCCGTGGTGGCCCATGCGGACGAGTTGTTCGACGTTGGGGAGTTCGTAGCCTTGCGACTTCAACTCGTCTATGAGCGCGAGCCCCACGTCGGCCTGCGCGAGCGAGAACAACTGCCGCTCGTCGGGCGCGCCGACGCCGCGCCGTCCCAACTCGGCGGCGAACGAAGCGTCGGGCGCGAAGGTGAAATGGCCGGAGCCTTTGCCTTCGCGGAACCAGCCCTCGCAGTGGAACGTGCCCGCCGCGCGGCGGATTTGGAAGCGGACGTTGGTGCCCGCCGCCGAAAACGCCTGCTCGCGCGTGAGCCCTTGAAAGATGCCCGGCTCGACGTTGTCGGTGTTGTTCCAGTTGCTCAGGTGCTTGCGGCCCTTCGCGTCCGTGCGCTCCTCGCGGTAGCTGAGCGTCAGTTGAACCTTCTCCGTGGCGGGCCTGTACTCGACGAGCCACTGGCCCGCGAAGCGCTCTTCGCCTTGCGCCGACGCGCTCGAAGAGGCCGGGGCGCAACCGAGCAGGAGCGCGAGGGCGAAGAGCGAAAGCGCCGCCCGAAAATTGTTGGAGGGCCGGGCGCACGCGCGCGCCTCCGGTCGTCTGCTGCGCTGCTTCATGGACGTTTCTCCTCTCGTGCCGAGAGACTGACTTTTAAACGTGGGTCGGCGGACGGAAATTCCGGTCGTCTGAAAGATGAACACCGCCGATGCCGTGTGTGTGGCGAAAAACTGCGGAGGGTTTCAGATTTTTTTGAGCGCGTCGGCGGAAGTCTGGAAGAAGCGCCTTTCGTGGTCGAGGCCGTTCGCTTCGCAGAAGCGCGCGAGCCTCGCGTAACGCTCGCGCGGGCTCGTGTTGGTCGCCCAGCAGATTTTCGCCATACATTCGGGGCACGCGTCGAGGGGCCGCCGGTCGGTCTCGTGGAGGCCGTTGGTGCCGCTCATCACGCACTCGTACTTCGTGCAGTGCTTGATGGAGAACATGTGGCCCGTCTCGTGGGTCGCAATCTTGAGCGTGCGCAGGAGCGTTAGACGGAAGTTCCGTTCGTCGGCGTCGGGCTTGCCCAGACGATAGAGCGACCAGACGCCGACCCGCTCGCGGAAGGAAGCCTGACCGAAGACGTAGTTCATGTCGCCGCCGGGATAGAGGTCGGAAGAGGTGAAGGCGATGAGCGCGACGGCGTCCGCCGGGAGCACGGGGCGCAGGACTTTCATCGTGATGTGCGCGGCGAGAATCTGGCGGTCTCCCCATTCGGGATGGACGCGGCGGGCCTCCGCCGGGATCGAGGGGATGACCTGCTCCGGGAGGAGTTTGACGGGCAGGTTGAAGAAATGCGACATGAAGTCGGCGGCGAGCGCGACGATGCGGCGCTGCGCCGTGGTGAACTCGCCGAGCGGCTGGACGTAGAGCGTGCGGCGCTCGGCGGACGGCCTCACCGGGTCGCTCCGCAAATACTCTTCAAAGGTCTGGCCCGGTTCCGGAAAGGTCGTCAGCCAGTCGCCGGGCAGAGGCTTGCGCATCGTCCGGTGCAGGTGCCGGACGGCGGCCAGAGCGCGCCGAAGGCTTTCGGGCGAGGCTTCGACTCTCTGCGGCGACGCGGCGGGAGTCGCGGCGGTGACGGGCGCGGAGTCCGTTCGCGGCGCGGCGGTGCGGCAGGACGGGAGGACGAGCAGGCAGAGGGCCAGTGCCGCGCTCAGGTGAAAAGCTCTCATGTTGCTTCCGCGCGTCACTTCTGGCGTTTGAAGAGGTAGGTGTGCGTGGCCTTGCCGCTGCCGTCGAGGAGGTTGAGGTTCTGGCGGACGGCGACCAACTCCCAGCCCTCTTCGCCGAGTTTGACGAGCGCGTTGGCAATCGCGTCCTCTTCGTCCTTGCCTTCAATCTCTTCGTTGCCGTTCGGGTAGTAACGAACAGTGGCGAACGTCGAGGACGAGGAGCCGAAGCCGCTCTGTCGCCGGAAGGTGTGGGTGATAGCGCAGTATTCCCAACGCCTCGCGGCGGAACCGCGCGCGCCCTCGCCCGCGTGCGGTTGTTCGAGCCCTTCGCCCTGACCGCGCGGGAGCTTGATGACGGGGCCGGTGGCCGGGCCTGCGGGACGGCGCGGGGCGTCGGTCTGTTGCGCCTTCGACGCGTCGGCGCGGGCCGACGGCAGGAGCGAAGCGGCGCAGCCCGTGACGAAGAGGGCGAGCGCGAGCGTGAGAGCGTGGCGGGTTCTGTTCATCTCTTTTAGCGCACCTTTCGGTCGAGTGAAAATCGGGCGGCACTCCCGGCGCACACGCGCGGGAAGTTTGCCGGTGCCGAAAGTTTAAATGAATAATGCTTGAGAGCGAACGCCGGAAGAGTGCTTTTCGCCGGTCGGGCGAAGGGAGAGGAGAAACGTTTGGAGAGAGCGAGGCTGAGCCGTTTCGCGCGGCGCGTCCTGAGCGAGTGGGAGCGGCGCGGCTGGCCCGTGGGCGGCGAGCGGGTCGTCGTCGCCGTGTCGGGCGGGGCCGACTCGACGGCGCTCTTGCTCTGTCTCGACGAGCTTCTCAAGGCGGGGCGGCTCAAGTTGCGTCTGACGGTGGCGCATCTCGACCACGGGCTGCGGGGCGAGCGCGGCGCGGAGGACGCGCTCTGGGTCGAAGGGCTCGCGCGCGCGCTCGGCCACGAGTTCGTGACGGGGCGCGCGGCGTTGGGCGAGACGGAAGGCGCGGCGGCGCGGCGCGACAATCTTGAGCAGGCGGCGCGGCGCGCGCGCTACGAGTTTCTGGCGCGCGTGGCGCGGGAAGCGAGGGCGCGCGCGGTGCTCGCGGCGCACACGCTGGACGATCAGGCGGAGACGGTTTTGCTCCGGCTCCTGCGCGGGAGCGGCGCGGAGGGCTTGGGCGGCATCCGCCCGGAGCGCGTGCTCGAAGTTGAAGGCCAAGTCCTGCTCCTGCGCCCGCTCGTCGCTTGGGCGCGGCGCGCGGAGACGGAGGCGTTCTGCCGCGCGCGCGGCGTCGAGCCGAGGGCGGACGAGATGAACGCCGACGAGCGTTTCGCGCGCGTCCGCGTGCGGCGGACGCTTCTGCCGCTGCTCGAAACCTTCAACCCGCGCGTGGCCGAGACGCTGGCGCGGACGGCTGAGCTTTTGAGCGAGGACGCGCGCGCGCTCGAACTCGAAGCTGCGCGGCTGCTTGAAGCCGCGCGTGAGATGGGCGAGGCCGCCGCGAGGGAAGAGGCGAGCGGCGATGCTTGGCCTGTGCGCGTCGAAGTGCTCGCCGCCGCGCCGAAGGCTCTGCGGCGACGCGCTCTGCGGCAGTGGCTCGCGCGCGGGCGCGGGGATTTGCGGCGGCTGGGGGCCGTCCACGTCGCGGCGGTCGAGAAGCTTCTGGCGGGCGAGAAGGGCGGGCGCGTGGTCGAGTTGCCGGGCGGCGCGAGAATCGAGAGGCGGCGCGGGCGGCTCTTCTTCGGCGGGGAAAAAGATTGAAAAAGGCGCACCCCGCACATACAATCAAAGGCGTCTTTTTCACGCCGGTCGCAGCACCGGCTATTTTTCTTGCGGCGGGGCCGCGGGCACTCTTGGAAAGCGAGGCTGGATGAGCGAACAACTGGTCGAGATTCACAGCGCGGAAGAGATTGCGGGGCGCGTCCGTTCAATCGCGGCGGAAATCTCCGAAGCCTCAAAGCAGAAGGAGTTGACCATCCTCGGCGTCCTCGAAGACGGCTTCGTCTTCCTCTCCGACCTCTTGCGCGCGATTGACGCGCCGCTCCGGACGGCCTTCCTCCGCTACGACCACCGGACGCTCGGCGGCGTGCAGGACTTGTCCTTCACCACGCCGCTCGACCTGCGCGGGCGCGACGTGGTGCTCGTCGAAGGCGTCCTCAACACGGGCGTCACGCAGGAATACATCGTCAAGCAGTTGGAGGCGCGCGGCGCGGCGCGCGTCCGCCTCTGCGTGCTCATAGATAAGACCGACGAGCGGCGGACGACGGTCGAGCCCGACTGGCGGGCCTTCGAGTCGCACGAGCCCTACGTCGTCGGCTACGGGCTCGGCTTTCAGGAGCGCTGGCGGGAGCTGCCCTACCTCGCCAAATTCGAGGGCGCTTGAGCGTCGCCGCCGCGCCCTCGGCGGGGCCGTCAAAGGCGCAACTTGGAGTGCCCGCGGGGCATCCAAACCTCGCACGTGTGCCGTAAAGTTCGGGTGGCGTGCGCGCGGCTGACGGCTTGAGGGAAGCCGGGGCGCGTGGGAAGCGACAAAAGACGCCAGAATAGGTTATCATCGGCGTCGGAGGCGAGAAAATTTTGAGTTCTACAGCGAGACAGTTGATTTTCTGGGTGCTGATTCTGGTCGGCGCGGTGATGCTCTACCACTTCGTCGTCAACAAGCAGGGGGCCGCCGCCAAGCAGCTCTCCTACGGCGAGTTGACGCAGCAGATACGCGACGGCAAGGTCAAAGAACTGACCATCAAGCAATCCGAAGTGGTCTCGGTCGGCAAGGACAAGCAGGAATACCGCACGACCATCGAGGGCGACAAGATTAAGGGCGACCTGATGGCGCTCGCCGTCGAGAGAGACCAGAACGGCATCATGCGCGTCGAGAAGGCTCAGGTCGAGCCCGCCGGGGGCGGCCTCCTGTGGTCTGTGCTCGCGTGGTGGGGGCCGATTCTGCTGCTCATCGGCTTCTGGATTTTCATGCTCCGGCAGATGCAATCGGGCGGCAACAAGGCGCTTAGTTTCGGCAAGTCGCGCGCCAAGCTCCTGAACAACCAGCAGAAGCGCGTCACCTTCAAGGACGTGGCGGGCGTGGACGAGGCCAAAGAGGAACTCCAGGAGATTATCGAATTCCTCAAGGAGCCGCAGAAGTTCCAGAAGCTCGGCGGGCGCATCCCGAAGGGCGTTCTGATGATGGGGCCGCCGGGAACGGGCAAGACCTTGCTGGCGCGCGCCGTGGCGGGCGAAGCGAACGTCCCTTTCTTCTCGATTTCGGGCTCGGACTTCGTCGAGATGTTCGTCGGCGTCGGCGCTTCGCGCGTCCGCGACCTCTTCGAGCAGGGCAAGAAGAACGCGCCCTGCATCATCTTCATTGACGAGATTGACGCCGTGGGCCGTCATCGCGGCGCGGGTCTGGGCGGCGGCCACGACGAGCGCGAGCAGACCTTAAATCAACTGCTCGTCGAGATGGACGGCTTCGAGTCGAACGACGGCGTGATTCTGATGGCCTCGACCAACAGGCCCGACGTGCTCGACCCGGCGCTCCTTCGTCCCGGTCGCTTCGACCGCCGCGTCGTCGTCTCTCGGCCCGACGTGCGCGGGCGCGAAGGCATCCTCAAAGTCCACACGCGCAAGATTCCGCTCGGCGAGGACGTGGACGTGAGCATCATCGCGCGCGGCACGCCGGGATTTACGGGCGCTGATTTGGCGAACCTCGTCAACGAGGCGGCCTTGAACGCGGCGCGCTACAACAAGAAGATCGTGATGATGACCGACTTCGAGTTGGCGAAGGACAAAGTCCTGATGGGCGCGGAGCGCAAATCAATGGTCATCACCAACGAGGAGAAGCGCGTCACGGCCTATCACGAGGCGGGCCACACGCTCGTCGGGCTCAAAGTCCCGAACGCCGACCCCGTGCATAAGGTGACGATCATCCCGCGCGGGATGGCGCTCGGACTGACGCAGCAATTGCCCGAAGGCGACCGCCACAACTACACGAAGGACTATCTGCTCGGCCAGATAGCCATTCTGATGGGCGGGCGCATCGCCGAAGACCTCTTCATCGGCAGCATCACGACGGGCGCGTCCAACGACATCGAGCGCGCGACGGAACTGGCGCGCGCGATGGTCTGCGAGTACGGCATGAGCGACCTCGGCCCGCTCACCTTCGGCAAGAAGGAGGAGCAGATTTTCCTCGGTCGTGAAATCTCGCAGCACCGCGACTACTCGGAGGACACGGCGATTAAGATTGATCAGGAGGTCAAGAAACTCGTCGGCATGCAGTACGAGCGCGCGAAGGGCATCATCGAAGAGAACCGCGACGTGATGGTGCGCCTCTCCGAGACGCTGCTCGAACGCGAGACGCTGGACGGCGTGCAGATTCGCCGCATCGTCGCGGGCCTCCCGCTCGACGACGACTCGCCCTCCACGCAGAAGGACGACGACAGCCGCCCGCAGCTCAAAGAGCCGACGGCCAACCCCTTGAAGCCCATCCTGCCGCCGATTACGGGCAGCAATCCGGCGACGGCCTGAGCCGGAGCCGGGGGCGAGAGGGAGAACGGTGAAAAGGGGAAGGGGATTCGTCCTCTTCCCCTTTCTCGTTATTCGGGAGGGCCGCAACTTTCAAACAGACTTCCCGTCTCCCCTCTCCCATTTTTTCTGTTAAGGAGCCCGCATGATTGTCGCCCTGACGAGAGAGCCCGCGCGGGACATGAGCGCGTGCGAACTGACGCATCTCGGTCGGCAGCCGATTGACGCGGCGCTCGCCGCCGAGCAGCACCGCGCTTATCGCCGCGCGCTCGAATCGTGCGGCGCGCGAGTCTTCACGCTCCCGGCGATTGAAGAGTTACCGGACAGCGTCTTCGTCGAAGACACGGCCATCGTGCTCGACGAGTTGGCGATTCTCACTTCGCCGGGCGTCGAGTCGCGGCGTCCGGAGGTGCGGGCCATCGAACACGAAGTCGCGCGGCTCCGGCCCGTCGAAAGCATCACGCCGCCCGCGACCATCGAGGGCGGCGACGTGCTGCGCGTCGGGCGGAGACTTTACGTCGGCCTTTCGTCGCGCACGAACCCGGAGGGCGCGGCGGCCTTGCGCGCTCTGGTCGCGCCGCACGGCTACGAAGTTCGGACGGTCGTTCTGCGAGACTGTCTGCACCTCAAGTCGGGCTGCACGGCCATTGACGATAAAACGATTCTGATAAATCCGGGCTGGATTGACGCGGGTCTCTTCCTCGATTACGAAGTCTTCAACGTCCACGCCGCCGAGCCGTGGGCGGCGAACATCGTGCGCGTGGGCGCGTCGCTGTGCGTCGGCGCGGCCTTCCCTCGGACAGCCGAAATGCTCTCAAGGCGCGGCTACGATGTGCGCGTGGTTGACGTTTCCGAGTTCGCGAAAGCCGAAGGCAGCTTGACCTGCCTGAGCCTGCTCTTCAAGGCAGTAAGCAGTAAGCAGTGAGCAGTGAGCAGTAAGCAGTGGGTTGTCTTATTCGGACGTTGGCGCGTTCACCCTGACCGCTCAACTACTATGGCTGTTTACTGCTCACTGCTCACTGCTCACCGCTCACTGCTCACTCTGATTTTATGGACACGCGCTTCTGGAAACTCTCGCGCCGGTCGCTCCCTTTCGGCGGCGGGCGCACGCTCGTCATGGGCGTGCTGAACGTGACGCCGGACAGTTTCAGCGACGGCGGGCAGTTCCTCGACCCCCGGCGCGCGGTCGAGCGAGCGCGCGAGTTGGTCGAAGAGGGCGCGGACATCGTTGATGTGGGCGGCGAGTCCACGCGACCGGGCGGCGAGCGCGTCGGGATTGAGGAAGAGATTCGGCGCGTCGTGCCGGTCGTCGAGGCGCTGGCGGGGAGCATCGGCGTGCCTGTCTCGGTGGACACGACGAAGGCCGTGGTGGCGCGCGCCGCGCTCGGAGCGGGGGCCGAGATCGTCAACGACATCTCGGCGCTGCGCTTCGATTCGGCGCTCGCCGACGAGGCGGCGCGCGCGGGCGCGGGGCTCATCCTCATGCACTCGCGCGGGACGCCGGAGACGTTGCACGCGCTCGAACCCGTCGCCGACATCATGAGTGAAGTGACAAGCTCTCTGCGCCGGAGCGTCGAGGAGGCCGGGCGTCGCGGCGTCGCGCGCGAGTCGCTGGCCGTAGACCCCGGCATCGGCTTCGGCAAGTCGCCGGAGCAGAACGTCGAACTCGTCGCGCGACTCGGCGCGCTCGCCGAAAGCTTCTCCGACTTTCCGCTCCTCGTCGGCACTTCGCGCAAGTCCTTCATCGGTCGCCTGCTCGGCGGCGCGCACGTCTCGGAGCGCCTCCACGGGACGATGGCGACCGTCACCGCCGCCGTCCTCTACGGCGCACACATCGTCCGCGTCCATGACGTGCGCGCCGCCATCCAGACCGCGCGCGTCGCGGAAGCGCTCAGAGCCGTGAACCGTCAACCGTGACGGGTAACAAGAATAAAGACTGTGCTCTCTGGTCACGGTTTACGGTTCACGGCTTTTGTAGTTAAACTGTCGGCGATGTCTGTGAGCATAAAATTCATGCGGGCTCTGGCGCTCGTCGGCGTGGTGATTCTGGCTTCGGGGTTCCGGGAGTGTTACAAGCCGGTGAGGCGTTCGGGGCTGCCGAGTCACATCAAGACGGTCGCCGTGCCCGCCTTCCAGAACAACGCGCTGCGCTTCAAGATCGAGCACCGCTTCACCGACGCCGTGACGAACGAGATTATCCGGCGCGGCAAGGGCTTGCGCGTCCAGAGCGAGACCGAAGGCGCGGACGTGGTGGTGGACGGCGTCATCAAGAACTTCGCCTTCTACGGCGTGCTGCTCGACACCCGTGGCCGCGCGCGCATCTTCGAGGTGAGCGTCACCGCCGCCGTCACCGTCCGCGATCAGGTGCGCAACCGCGTCCTCTACGACAATCAGGATTACGTCTTTCGCGGCGAGTTCGAGTTCACCGACGACCCGCGCACCTTCTTCAACGAGGAAGACCCGGCGGTCGAGCGCCTCGCGCGCAGCTTCGCCGAGAGCCTCGTCTCCACCCTCGTCAACGGCTTTGGCGTCAACGAGGAGCCTTGAGGAGAAGCTTTTAGCTTTCAGCCGAAAACGCCCGGCGGATTGGCTAAGAGCTAAGAGCCGACAGCTTTCCCATGCCTTCCATCACACGCGAAGAACTCAAGCGCCAAGTTAAGGCGGGGCAGGTGGGGCCGCTCTACCTGCTGTTCGGGCCGGAAGGGTACTTGCGCGACGCGGCGGCGCGGGCCGTCAGTGACCTCGCTTTGAAGGGCGCGGCGCTGCGCGAGTTCAACGAGGCGGCGTACAGCCTTTCAAACGTGGACGTGCAGCAGGCCATCGCCACCGCCGAGCAGTTGCCGATGATGGCCGAGCGCCGCGTGGTGCGCGTCACGGACTTCGCGCGCTTGCGCGAAGCGGACGAGGGCGCGCTCGTCCGCTACCTCTCGCGCCCCGCCGAGACCTCAACCGTCATCTTCGTCGCCGACTCTCTGGACAAACGTCTGAAGCTCAGCAAGCAACTCCTCGAAGCGTGCGTGAGCGTCGAGTTCGCCGCGCTCGCGGACGCGGAGTTGGCGACTTGGGCCAAGTCGCGTTTGAAGGAGTTGCACGCCGACGCCGACGAGCGGACGCTCAGGCAAATCATCGCGCTCGCCGGGCAGACCGTGCGGCAGTTGGCGACCGAGTTGGAGAAGCTCGCCACCGCCGCGCTCCCTTCGGGCCACATCTCGATGGAGCTGGTCGAGGCTCTGGTCGGTCGCTCGCGCGAGCTGTCGAACTTCGAGCTGACCGACCACCTCATCGCGCGCAACCGCAAGCGCGCTCTCGAAACGCTCACTCGCCTGCTCGACGACGGCGTGGAGCCGCTCATGCTTACCGGGCTCTTAGCCAGCAGCTTCCGCCGCCTCGCGCTCGCCAAAGATTTGATGACGCGCGGCGCGGCCAAAGAGGAGGTCTTCCGCCTCGTCCCCATGCCGCAGCACAAGCGCGCGGACTTCCTCGCCACCGCGCGCCGCGCCGATTCCGCCGACCTCTCGCGCCGCATCCGTCGCATCGCCGACGCGGACTTCTCCATCAAGACCTCGCAGGCCACGCCCCGCCTCCAACTCGAAATGCTCGTCTGTGAGCTGTCGGCCTAAAAGTCCAGAGGCCGCACATCGGGCTCGACCCAACCCGCGCGCGCCGCCTCGGAGTCAATCATCTCCTTGCTGAAATATTCATAGACGAGACGCGAGTCGCCATACTCCCGCGCCAGAGCGTTCGCCAGCTCGAAGAGCTTCCGGCCCTCGCCCGCGCGCGCGACGAACGAGCGCACGCGGCGCACCCAGAAGACGGTCAACGTCTCGTGATAAACGTCCGGCGGGATTTCGTGATACTCGATGAATTTAAGGATGCTGCGGCGCATCCGCGCGAGCGCTTCCGCTTCGGGGAGCCGCAGGGTGTAGGCGAGCGCGACCGTCAAGTGCGGAAGATGCTTGAACTCGTCGGGCGAAAGCGCGCAGCCCTCGAAACTCCTTACTACGTCCTCGACCTCTTCGTCGCTCCGGTAAGCGGCCCCTTCATCAAACGTCATCTCCGACTCCTTTCAATGTCCGCCGAGCCCTGACGCAAAAAGGCGAGGCAGACCGAAGAAACTCGGTCTGCCTCGCTGCGGTCGAAAATTTTCGAGCCCGAAAGTTACTGCCCGGCGGCCTTGTTGGCGCGCACCGTGAGGCGCGACTTGTAGCGCGCCGCCGCGTTGCGGTGGAGCACGCCCTTCTGCACGGCCTTGTCAATGAGCGAGATGGTCTCAGGCAGCAAAGTCTGCAACGTCCCGGCGTCGCCGCCTTCGAGCGCGCCGCGCAGCTTCTTGATGCCCGTGCGCAGCCGCCCGCGATTGTTGCGGTTGACCATGCGGCGCTTCTCGTTCTGGCGCATCCGCTTTTCGGAAGATTTATGATTCGGCATTACTTAAACTCCGTCGTCCCTCAGTTGATTTTAAAGTCACTGCGCACAGCGAGCGATTCACCCTCTCGCGCAAAGCGAAAAGTATAGGGGCCGCACCCGGTCGTGTCAAGGCGAGGGCGGCCATGCGGGCGCGCGTGGCGGCACTTCGTTGACACCCGGCGGCGGGTGTTGTAGCGTCATCCGTGAAATGCGACAAGTCATGCCCCCGTCCCTCAACCGACGCGCCCGCCGAGGCGGGGGAGGTTTCCCCTCGACAAGGAGTAGATAGCGCCTTTTGAAGAAGATAGAGCTTCCGCCACGAGCCATCGAGACGCTCTTCGGCGTCCACGACCAAAACATCAAGTACCTCGAATCCCTTCTGGACGTGCGCGTGGACGCGCGCGGGCAGGATTTGACCATTGACGGCGACCCGCGCGACGTGGAGACGGTCGAGCGCATCCTCGAAGACTTCGCCGCGCTCTTCTCCGAAGGCAAGAGCTTCACCGACCGCGAACTCCGCGAAGCCTTCGCCCAGATCGCCGAAGACCGCGCCTACAGTTTACGCGACTACTTCACGAAGGCGCGCTTCAACCCTTCGGGCAAGAAGCAGGTCGCGCCCAAGTCGGCCAACCAGCGCCGCTACATCGAGGCCATCCAGAACAACGACGTGGTCTTCGGCATCGGCGTCGCCGGGACGGGGAAGACCTACATCGCCGTGGCGATGGCCGTGCAGGCCTTGATGCAGAAGCAGGTCAGCCGCATCGTCCTCGCCCGCCCCGCCGTCGAAGCGGGCGAGCGCCTCGGCTTCCTCCCCGGAGATTTGCAGGAGAAGGTAGACCCCTACCTCCGTCCCCTCTACGACGCCCTCTTCGACCTCATAGACGCCGAGCGCGTCACCAAGTTCCTCGAAAAGCGCATCATCGAAGTCGCGCCCCTCGCCTTCATGCGCGGTCGAACACTTGCGGATGCTTTCATCATCCTCGACGAGGCGCAGAACACGACGAGCGAGCAGATGAAGATGTTTTTGACGCGCATCGGGTTCGGGTCGAAGGCCGTGATTACGGGCGACGTGACGCAGATTGACTTGCCGACGGGCAAGCGCAGCGGGCTCATCGAGGCCGAGCGCGTCCTCGCGGGCACCGAAGGCATCGAGTTCATCTACTTCACCGACAAGGATGTCGTCCGCCACCGCCTCGTCCAGATGATCATCAAGGCTTACGAGAGCCACGCGAGCAAGAGCAACCTTTGAAACAGTGACAAGTGATGAGTGACGAGCGACGAGTGAAAAGACTTGTCCTCGCTCATCACTCGTCACTCATCACTCGTCAACGTCTTTTATGATTGAAGTCGTCAACCGCCAGCGTGGGGTGCCGATTGACGGGGAGCGTTGGCGGGAGTTTGTGGAGAAGGCTCTGGGGGTCGTGCCGGCGAAAGGGGCGGGCGTGACGGTGGCTTTCGTGTCCGACCGCGCGATGCGGGAGTTGAATCGGCGTTGGCGGGGGAAGATGGGGACGACGGACGTGCTGTCGTTTCCGGCGGGGCAGGACGAGTTTGAGAAGGCCGAAGGGTTGAATCTGGGAGACGTGGTTGTCTCGGTCGAGCAGGCGGCGCGGCAGGCTGAGGAGCACGGGTTGGAGTTGGAGGAGGAGTTGGCGCAGTTGATCTTGCACGGGCTTCTGCACCTGTGCGGGTACGACCACGAGCGGGACGGGGGCGAAATGAACGCGCTCGAACTGCGGCTGCGGCGGCGTCTTGGAATATAATCTCGTCAAACGTCAATCGTGAATCGTCAATCGTCAAAGGCGGATTTTTACTGTTCACGATTGGCGGTTGACGGTTCACGGCTTGTTATGGAAATCGAGTTAGAAATCGGGATTACGCTGCTGCTGCTCGTCGCCCTTGGGTTTCTGGCGACGATTGACATGGCGTTCGGGCAGTTGAGCGACGTGGGGTTGCGGCGGCTGATGACCGAGCGGGAGGAGGCGAGCGCGCAGACCTCGGCCTTCCTGACGGAAGTTTTGGAGAACCGACCGCGCTTCCGCTTCACCCTGACGACGGTGATACAGATTCTTCTGGTCGCCGTCGCCGTGCTCGTGACTTCGATCTCGTATCAGTTGTTCGGCGGCTCGCGTCGGTTCCTGCTCATCGCCTTCTTCATCGGGCTGGCCGCGACGATCATCGCGCGGCAGTTCGTCCCGCGCCTCTTCGCCGTGCGGAACCCCGAAGGGACGCTCTTCGCGCTGCTCCCGCTCTACCGCCCGTTCTACGGTCTGCTCTCGCTCGTGGCCGTC
>DASTQX010000178.1:0-2614 GCA_035761505.1 Pyrinomonadaceae bacterium | reverse complement strand
TAGCGCCAGACTTCCGCCACGTGCTCTTTGGTCGAGATGCCGAAGCCGACGGCGACGGGCAAGTCCGAGACGCGGCGCACGCGCGCGACGAGCCTTTCGGCCTCGGCGCTGATGTCGGTGCGCGCGCCCGTCACGCCCGCGCGCGAGACGGCGTAGATGAAGCCGCGCGCGCGTTCGGCGACGAGGCGGAGGCGCGCGTCAGAGGTGGTCGGGGCGACGAGGAAGATTTGGTCGAGCCCTGCTCGCGCGAGCACTTCGGAGAAGCCTTGCTCCTCTTCGGGCACGAGGTCTGTGACGAGGATGCCGTCCACGCCCGCCGCCCTCGCTTCCCGCGCCAGTCGTTCGACGCCGAACTGCATCAAGGGGTTGAAGTAGCTGAAGAGGACGACGGGCACGTCCGTCTCGCGCCGCGCGTCGGCGACCATTTCGAGCGCGTCGGCGACGCCGACGTGGTGCCGGAGGGCGCGCTCGGAGGCGCGTTGGATGACGGGGCCGTCGGCGACCGGATCGCTGAAGGGCACGCCCAGCTCAATCACGCCCGCGCCCGCGCGCGCCAGTTCGACGAGCAGTTCGCGCGTCGCGGAGTGGTGCGGGTCGCCAGCCGTGATGAAGGGGATGAGGGCTCGTCTGGCTCCCCTCCTCAACCCGTCGAAGGTTTCGGCGAGGCGGCTCAAGGCGCTTCACCTTCGGCGTCGGCGACGGTCTGCACGTCCTTGTCGCCGCGCCCCGAAAGGTTGACGACGAGGGATTGGTCGCTTCTCATCTCACTCGCCATCTTCAGCGCGTGCGCGACGGCGTGGGCCGATTCGAGCGCGGGGATGATGCCTTCCAGTTCCGAGATGAGCTTGAAGGCGGCGAGCGCTTCCGCGTCGGAGGCCGAGACGTACTCGACCCGCCGCGCGTCGTGGAGGAAGGCGTGCTCCGGGCCGATGGATGGATAATCGAGCCCCGCCGAGATGGAATGAGTCGAAGCAATCTGCCCTCGCTCGTCTTGCAGGACGTAGCTGAGCGTTCCTTGCAGCACGCCGGGCTTGCCTCCGCCGCTCTCGTTGAAGCGGGCCGCGTGCTCGCCCAGACTCTGCCCGCGCCCTCCGGCTTCGACGCCGACCATCCGCACGCCCGCGTCTTTGAGGAAGGGATGGAAGAGCCCGATGGAGTTCGAGCCGCCGCCGACGCAGGCCACGAGCGCGTCGGGGAGGCGACCTTCCCTCTCGACGAACTGCGCGCGCGCCTCGCGTCCAATCACGCTCTGAAATTCGCGCACCATCAGAGGGTAAGGGTGCGGCCCCAGAGCGCTGCCGAGCAGGTAATAAGTGTCCGAGACGTTCGTCACCCAATCGCGCAGAGCCTCGTTGATGGCGTCCTTCAAGGTGCGCGAGCCGCCCTCGACCTCTCGCACCTCCGCGCCGAGCAGGCGCATGCGGAAGACGTTGAGGCGTTGCCGCCGCACGTCCTCCGTGCCCATATAGACGACACACTTCAGACCAAAGAGCGCGCAGACGGTCGCGGTGGCGACGCCGTGCTGGCCCGCGCCCGTCTCGGCGATGACGCGACGCTTCCCCATCCGGCGCGCGAGCAGGACTTGTCCGAGGGCGTTGTTAATCTTGTGCGAGCCGGTGTGCGAGAGGTCTTCGCGCTTGAGGAAGAGGCGCGCGCCGCCCGCCTCTTCCGTCAGGCGCGCGGCGAAGTAGAGCGGAGTCGGGCGTCCCGAATAGTCGCGCTGAAGGGATTCAAACTCGGACTGAAAAGATTCGTCGCCGCGCGCCGCGTCGAAGGCCGCGCCCAACTCTTCGAGCGGGGCCATCAACGTCTCCGGCACGTAGCGCCCGCCGTAGCGTCCCCAGTGGCCGCCCTCGTCCGGCTCGGTCATGCCACCTTGCTCAAACTGCTCCGCGCTCTTCAAAACTTTTTCACCTCAGGCCGAAGGCCACCGTCTCGTCGAAATGCTGCTGCCCCGCTTCCGCCTCCGCGCCCGCGACCTCCGTGCGGTTGCGACCGCCGCGCTTGGCGCGGTAGAGCGCCGAGTCGCTGAGGCTGAAAAGCTCGCGCTCCGTCCGCGCGTGCGCCGGGCAGGCGGCGACGCCGAGGCTGATAGTCACCGGCCCGACCGTCTCGACCTCCTGCGCCGCGACGGCGAGGCGGAGTCGTTCGGCGGCTGCCACGGCCTTCACGCTGTCCACGCCCGCCAGAAGCAGAGCGAACTCCTCGCCGCCCAGACGCGCCGCCGTGTCGTTGTCGCGCGAAAGCTCCGAGAGCGAAGCGGCGACGGCGCGGATCACGCGGTCGCCCGCCGGATGCCCGTGCGCGTCGTTAATCTTCTTCAAGTGATCCACGTCGAGCAAGACGAGCGCGCAGGGGATTTTATAACGCCGCCAGCGCTCGACCTCGTTGCCGAGCGCCTTGCGGAAGCGTCGGCGGTTGGCGAGGCCGGTCAGGTAATCACGGTCGGCCTCGGCGCGCAAGCGGTCGAGCGTCTGCTTGTGCGCGACGAGTTGACGCGTCCGCTCGATTAAGAGCACGACCTCGGTCGGGAGCTGAAAATAATCGGAAGCGCCCGCGCCCATC
Organism: Pyrinomonadaceae bacterium; assembly: GCA_035761505.1. GTDB lineage: Bacteria > Acidobacteriota > Blastocatellia > Pyrinomonadales > Pyrinomonadaceae > JAIVJM01. Next base: position 49 of record DASTQX010000178.1, on the reverse strand, counting down.
GCTTCTTGACGACGAACGAGGGTCGCCGCCTCTTCGCCGACGAGCACGA
>DASTQX010000177.1:0-40479 GCA_035761505.1 Pyrinomonadaceae bacterium | reverse complement strand
CTTCCCTCCTGTCTGTGACGGGCGCGGGCTCAAGGAAAAGCCGCGTGGCCGAAAGCGAAAATGTGCGGTCGGGCCGGAAGCCCTCAAGGCTTGGGGATGGCTCCAAGATTATCAGCCGTCCCGGCGAAAAGGAAGGGGCCGAAGAAACCCTCTTCGGCCCCGCAAGTTTCGCAAAGTCCTCCGGCGGCGCGCGGCCCGTGACCCGCAAAGCCGCGCGCCGCCGGAGGGAGATCGCTCAGAAGACCATCCGGGCACCGATGATGATGCGGCGGTTGCCGCCGTCGGTCGTCCACTGGTTGAGGAAAGCGCCGGCGTTGTTCACCGCCGCCGTCGGGATGCCGAAGTTGCGCGTGTTCGTGGCGTTGAACATGTCGGCGCGGAACTGCATCCGCACCCCGTTCTCACCGCCGATGCGCGTGTTCTTGATGATCCCGAAGTCGAGGTTGCCGATGCCGTCGGCGCGCAGGATGTTGCGGCCCGCGTTGCCGAAGCGTTCGCAGACGGTCGCCGGGTTGGTGAGCGGCCCGTTGCATTGCAGGGTACGGAAGAGCTGCTGGCCCTGCCCGCGGATGAGGTTGAAGAGTTCCTCGGCGTTCGTCGTCGGCAGCGGGCCGAGGACGTTGGCGCGGATGGCGTTGCCGACGAGGCCGTCAATGCCGTTCAGAGCGCCGGTCGGGTCAGCACCGTTGAGCGGCGTGAAGGGCGCGCCGCTCTGGAAGGTGACGAAGCCGTTGAACTGCCAGCCGCCGAGGACGTGGCCGACGAAGCCCCTCTGGTCGCGGAACCACGGCAGCTCATAGACGAAGTTGCCGGAGAGGCGGTGCGGTCGGTCGTAGGACGAGCGCGCGCGGTCGCCCGCGAGGTTGCGCGGGTCTTGCGCGACGGCGACCTCGCCGCCCGACGGGTTGAAGATTTCGGAGGCCGTGTCAATGAACGAACTCCAGGTGTAGTGCAGGCCGCCGCTGAAGCCGCGCGCGAGGCGCTTGTCGAGGCTCACCTGCATCGAGTGGTAGTCGGATTCGGCGGCGTTGGCGCGCAGGCGGATGACGCCGAGCGTGCAGTTGGCCGCGCTGACGACCGTCACGCGGCACGGGTTGTTGACGCTGCCCGGCGCGGCGGTCGAGATGAACGCGTTGTTGGTCGGCAGGCGCGGGTTGCCGTCGAGCGACTGGAAGAGGTCGCGGCCCTTCGTCCCGACGTAGCCGACTTTGAGCACGAGGTCGCGCGTCAGCTCGCGCTGCATTTCGAGGCTGAACTGGTCATAGACGGGCGAGCGGAAGTCTTCGGCGACGATGGTGCGCGCGAAGGTCGCCGGGTTGAGACCGGCGGGCTGCGCCGTCGGGATGGCGGCGAAAGCGCCCTGCGCGGGCAGGTTGATGGCCGCGACGAAGGGGAAGGCGCTCGCGATGTTGAGGTTGATGTTGATGAAGTTGCTGTCGTGCGTGCGCGCGTAGCCGCCACGGATGACGAGGCGGTCGCCGCCCGTCAGCCAGCCGAACATGCCGCCTTCGGTGCGCGGGTTCCAGTTGAAGCCGACGCGCGGCTGGAGGTTGTTCTTGTCCGCGCCGGGGACGGGCGTGAAGCGGAAGCGCTCGTCGTTCCCGTTGGCGGCGACGATGCGGTCGTTAATCGGAACGAGGTCGTCGAAGTTGTTGCCCGGCAACTCGTAGCGCAGCCCGTAGGTGAGGGTGAAGTTCGGGCGAATCCTCCACTCGTCCTGCCCGTAGAAGTACTGGTCGTACCAGTAGTAATACTGAATCTCTTGGCCGCCCGGCAGCGGGCGGTTGACCTGCGAGCCGAGGACGGCGTTGTCGTCAATGAATTGTTGGAGCGTCGAGTAGGCGAGCCGCCCGCGAATGGTCGGGACGAAGAAGCTCTTGACCTGCACGCGGCGGATGTCAACGCCGAGCTTGGTGGCGTGCGACCCGTGCGTCCAAGAGAGGTTGTCCTGCACCTGATAGGTGTTGTTGTTGCGGAACTGCGGCAGGTTCACCGCCAGACCGATGGCCGTCCGGTTGGTGGCGGCGTTGAAACCCGACAGCCCCAACTCGGTGATCTCGATGGACGGGATAGTCTCGGAGCTGGCGTCGTCCGAAGCCGAGACGCTGGCGAAGCGCGAGAAGGCGGTGCGCACTTCGTTGACGAGGTTGGGCGTGATGACGCTGGTCAGCGTGAGGTTGACGGCCTGCGAGCGGGAGACGGCCCGCGAAGTGTTGCCCGGAGGCGTCACCTGCCCGGTTCCGCCGGAGTCGGCGTCGTCGTAGAGGTAGCGACCGTTGAGGGTGTTCGCCTGATTGAAACGGTGGTCAACGCGGAACGACGCCTGATGGTCGTCGAAGAAAGAGGAGGCGGAGCCGGTGATGCTGCCCGTGGGGACGCTGAAACTCTGGCCGCCGACGGTGAACGTGCGCGTCGGGCCGCCCCCGGTCTGCGCCGCCGGGAGGAACCTCAGAAGGGCCTGCACCTGCGGGCGGTTGCCCGCCGCGGCCTGAAGCACCTGACGGCCCGCCTCGGTCGGTGCGCCGACCAGCGTGAAGCCGGAGCCGAGCTGGCGGTTGCTCCATCGCTGGTAGGAGCCGAAGAAGAAGGTTCGATCCTTCCCGCTGTAGATGGAGGGGCCGCCCTCGCCGAACCTCGGAAAGTGGAGCGGGCCGCCGACGGTGAAGCCGATCTGGTTCTCGATGCGGAACGGGGCTTTCTTCCGCGACGGGTCGGTCGCGGCCTGATTGCAGAAGCCGCCCGTCTTGTTGAGGTTGCTGCACGCGTTCAGGTTGTTGTTGTTGTGGAACATGAAGAGCGTTCCGTGATAGTCGTTCGTGCCGGCCTTCGTCACGATGTTCAGCACCGAGCCGGCGTTGCGCCCGTACTCGGCGAGGAACTGGTTGGTGATGAGCCGCACCTCCTGCACGATGTCGGGGTTGTTGATGGCCTGCTGGCCGCCGGAGACGCTGGGGTCGTTGATGTCCTGCCCGTCAATCATGAAGTTGTTCGAGCGCGTGCGCCCGCCGTTGGACGAGTACTGGACGCCCTGCGAAAACGCGCTCTGGCCCGACCCCAACTGGCTCACGCCGGGGGCCGAGAGCGCGATGTTGAAGACGTTGCGGTTCGTGGCGAGCGGCAACTCCGAGACGCGCCGCGTGTCGAAGCGCGTCGAAACCTCGGCGGTCGTCGTGTTCAGCAGCGCCGCGTTCTCGACGACGTTGACGACCTCGTTCACCCCGCCCACTTTCATTGACACGTCAACCACGGCGTCCTGGTTGAGCGCGAGCGTGATGCCGGTCTGGACGTGCTTGGCGAAGCCGCTGGCCTCGACCGTCACCTCGTAAGCGCCGACGGCGACGTTCGGGAAGCGGTAGGTTCCCGAATCGCCGGTCTGCGCCGTCTGCGAGATGTTGGTCTCGACGTTGCGCGCCGTGACGGTCGCGCCGGGGATCGCCTCGCCCTTCTCGTTCTGGACGGAGCCGGAAATCGTGCCCGTCGTCTGCGCCGCCGCCGGGAGCGCCAAGCCCAAGAGCAGCACGGCGAGCGCCAGCGTCAGTCTCAATGATCTCGACATTTGTTTTCCCTCCGAGAGTGTCAAGGTGAGCAGCAGCCGCCCTCAGGAAGTGGGGCGGAACGGATGTCTGGATTAGACCGCAGATGAAAAAGACCGGAACGGCGGAACGAATAAACTGAACCGTCGAAGCCGAAGGATTCTCGACGAGAACCTTCCCCTTGTTCTGAGCGAATTGAAGAATTGGATCCGGACTGGCAACCGCGCTTGGGGCGCGAGGTGAAGTATGGGCAAAACGCGCGGCTGTTATAATTAAAAAGAGGCAAGCTTCATGCCCGCAACGGGCGGCGCGGAAAGTCGAATGATTCCGCTAAAAAGCGCTCCCGGAAACGGGTTTATATCCATTTTTTTGGATGCGGTTCACCAAATTTCTAAGTTCCCTGAGCTTAGCCGACGCCGGAGGCCGGAGAGTTTTGGAAACGCCGCGCGAGCGCGACAACAAGAAGGCCGGGCCCATCTACGACCGCCTCGCCGCGCACTACGAGCGAGCGCTCGGCCCTCTGGAACGCCGCTGGCTCGGACGGCTCCGCGCCGAAGCGCTCGGCGAGTTGCCGCCGGAGGCGCGGCTCCTCGAAGTCGGCGCGGGGACGGGTTTGAACTTCGCGCACTACCCGCGCGGCGCGCGCGGCGTGGCGAGCGAGCCGCGCCGCGAGATGCTCCTCGTCGCGCGCCGCAAGACGGAGCGCCCGCCCGGCGTCCGTCTCTGGCAGGCGAGCGCCGAGGCGTTGCCCTTCGGCGACGACGTGTTCGACGCGGCCTTCGCCACGCTCGTCTTCTGCTCGGTTGCCTCGCCGCCCAAAGCTTTCGACGAACTGCGGCGCGTCGTCCGGACTGGCGGGCGGGTCGTGCTCCTCGAACACGTCCGCCCCAGAGGGCTGCTCGGCTACGCCTTCGACGCGCTCAACCTCCTGACCGTCCCTCTGTTTGAAGACCACTTCAACCGCCGGACGGCGGAAGAGGCCGCGCGCGCGGGGCTCGACGTGCGGCGCGTCGAGCAGCGCTTGGGCGGCGTCGTCCAAATCATCGTCTGCGAAGTGAGTTGAGAGAGGTTGAAGAACGAGGAAGGAAATTTCGGGATGGAAGATTCGAGTCGCAACACCGGAGAGGTCGGGCGCGGCCCGGCGCGCGTCGAGGTCGGCTGTCAGGGCTGGAACTACGAAGACTGGGTGACACCCGCCGCGTGGCCGAAGGCCGTCTTCTACCCGCGCGGCACGCGCGCCGACCGGATGCTGGAAATCTACGCGCGCGCCTTCGAGACGGTCGAAGTTGATTCGACCTTCTACGCCACGCCGTCCGCCTCGACCGTCGAAGGCTGGAAGCGGCGGACGCCCGAAGGCTTCACCTTCTCGCTCAAGCTGCCGCGCGAGATTACGCACGAGCAAGCCCTCAAAGGCGAGATTGCCGCGCGCGTGCTCAAGGAGTTCTGCGAGCGCGCGCGCCTGCTCGGCGAGAAGCTCGCGGCGGTGCTCGTCCAACTGCCGCCGCAGTTCGAGGCGACGAAAGAGAACTCCCTCGCCCTCGCCGCTTTCCTCCCGTTGCTGCCCACGGACATCCGCTTCGCCTTCGAGTTCCGCGACCCCTTCTGGTTCGACGCGGAGCTGCTGGAAATCTTCACCCGCCACCCGCACGCCACGCTCGCGCTCGTCGAAGGGCTGTGGGTCACGCGCGGGCGCGTGTGGCGCGCGGCGGAGAAGATTCTCGACGCCACCGACTTCGCCTACGTCCGCTGGATGGGCGCGCGCGACCTCACGCGCTTCGACCTCGTGCAGCGCCCGCAGGACGCGAACCTCGACCAGTGGGCCGAGGCCATCGAACAACTCTCGCGCCGCGTCCCGCGCGTCTCCGCCTACTTCAGCAACTTCTACGAAGGCTTCGCCCCCGCCAGCGTCAACAAGCTCAAACGACTCCTCGGCCAAGAGACCGTCGAGCCGGACGAGTTGGAGAATCAGCCAACGCTTTTTTGAAAGACTGTGCAGGAAGACTCAGGCGGGCGGGTTGTCGGACTCTTCCGCGAGGTGCGTCCACACCTCGGCGAACTGTTCGATCTCCTCGCGCGTGCGCTCCATCGCGCGGCGGCTGTCGAGGTAGGCGGCCCAGTGCGGCGTGTTGGTGAGCGCCTTCTGCGTCTCTTCGTCAATGACCTGCGCCATCAACGCGATGAGGTCTTGCGTGACGCGCGTGTGTTCGAGGAGCGATTGGATGATGGAATAAGCGAGCCGCGCCTGAGCGTAGGCGAGATTCCGGCTCGGCGGCTCGGCCTTCGACGAGCCTTTCGCGTCCACTTCACTGTCGCTCACGCGCTCGACTCCTTCCCGGCGCTCGCGTCTTCAACGTCGCCCGCGTACCAACCGCCGCGCACCAGCGGCAACTCCGCGACGCGCGCCGTGACGGAAGCCTCTTCGCCGTCGGAGACTTTGACTTCCGTCCCCGCCGCGAGGTGTTCGTACCTGACGAGGCCGAGCGCGACCGGCGCTCCGAGGCGCGGCGAGTTGACGACCGAAGTGACGCGCCCGATCTCCCTCTCGCCCTCCGCGCCTTTGATTTTCGCCCCCGCTACGGGCGCGGCCCCTTCGTCGAAGACGAGGCCCGCGAGTTTCTTGGCGACGTGGCCGCGCCAGTGGATGCGCGCGATGATCTCCTGCCCGACGTAGCAGCCCTTCGTGTAGCTCACGGCCTCCGCTTCGTCCACGACTTCGAGCACCACGTTCGCCTCCGAAGCATCCACACCGTAACGCGGCACGCCCGCCTCGACGCGCAAGACCTCCAACGCGTCGCAGCCCGCCCGCCGCGCGCCCGCACCGGCGAGCGCATCCCACACCGAAGCCGCCGCCCGCGCGGAGACGAACACGTCGAAGCCGTCCTCCGCCGTGTGCGTCGCGCGGATGACGCTCAAAGGCTCGTCGCCGAATCTCTCGTCCGACACGGACGCGACGCGACCGCGATCCAAGCCGGCGGCGTCGAAGCCCAGAGCGGCCCCGACGATTTCTTCGGCCCGCGCGCCCTGCACCGAGACGAGCGCCGTCTCCAACGTCAAGTCCTTCACGCGGAAGTCACCGGCGAGCGTGAAGCGTTCGAGCGTCTTCAGGAGCGCCGCGTGCGTCGCGGGCTCGGTGTCGAAGAGGAACGCGCCCGCGCGGCGCAGGACGCGCACCCGCGCGAGCAAGCGACCCTGCACGTTCGGGAAGGCCGCGTGTATCCACGCGCCGTCGGCGAGCGCGGCGACATCGTTCGTCACCATGCCGTTTAAAAACTGCACGGCCTCCGCGCCGCTCACCTCGACCCGCGCGCGCGAAGAGAGATCGAAGAGGCCCGCGCTCTCGCCGCCTCGCACCGCCTCGTACTCCGCGCCCGCGTCGCCGAAAGCCGCCGGGACGAGCCACCCGTCCTCCACGCGCACCGACGCGCCCGCGCGCTCGTGCGCCTCGAACAACGCCGAACGCCGCGCCGCCGCCGCCTCGGACACCTCGCCTTTTATTCCCGCGTCCATAACTTCGCTCGCACTCAAACCTCTTCCGTCAACAATGATTTCACACTCATTACACCACACGCGCCCGCGCAGAAGAAATCACGAACGACGAACGCGGGACAGTTTTGAGTTTCCAATTTTCAATTCTGAGAATTGAAAGCTCTGAATCTGAAATCTGAAAAACTGCTTACTGAAAACTGCTCTCACTCATCGTTCCGCGTTCTCTTTAATGAGGTCTGGGGCGACGGGGTTGCGGCCACGGGCGGGGCGGACGGGGCGATGGTTGGGGCGGCGGGTGAAGCGCGTGTAGAGGGGGAAGTTGAGCCCGGCGAAGCGGCCCTCGACGCGGCTCCAGCGCGAGTCGCGCATGCGGTAGAGGTTCGTAATCCAGTAGCCGTCACCGTAGTTCATGTAGAGCAGTTCGGCGCGACCGTCGCCGTCGAAGTCCGTCACGTCGAAGATGTCGCCGGGCCGCGACTCGAAGTAGCCGGTCGCGTTGAAGAGCGTGGGGCGGCGCGCGCGGTCGAAGGTCAGGAAGACGAGGCGCGTGGGCGGCGCGAGGCCGTTGCCGCCCGTCCCGATTGAGACGACGAGGTCGCGTTGGCCGTTGCGGTCGAGGTCGCCTTCATAGACGGCCTCGTAGTAAACGCCGGTGCCGGTCGTGACCCGCCACTCCCGCCCTCCGAGGTCGCGCCCGCTGAAGACGAGGAACCGGGCCGCGTCTTCCTCTTCCGCGCCCGCCGCGCCGCCGCGAGCGCCCGGCTCTTCCTCCTCACGAATCTTAACGCCGGAGACGTTGACGCCGCCTTCGCTCATCAGCCCCTCGCGCGTCAACTCAGTCCGCTTCAAGGGAAAGCGCCGGAGCCTGCTTTCGGCGAACGGCAGGTAGTCGCGCTCGACGCTCTGCGCCGACGCCTGCGGCGCGAGCAGGACGAAGCAGATAAGCGCCGACGGGACGAGCGCGCGGCGCGCGAGTTTGATGAACGTCAAAAGATTTCCACGCCTCATCCGTGCCGTCTCAGTTCCGGTAATCCTTAATGGCCGGGAAGTTGTCGAGGAGGTTGGTGTAGCGCGGCAGCCCCAGTTCTTCCAGAGCGTCCTCGCCGCGCTCGTGCTTCTGCTTCGAGCGGAGCACGGCGGCGCGACGGAAGACTCCGCGCCGCGCGTCGAAGGGGTAGAGCTTCACCTCGTAGCGATGGCTGCCGTGATGCACCTCGTCGTCTTCCCAGATGAAGCCCCAGACGGCTGCGCCGGGGCCGCGCCCGCCGCCGAGGTCGCCGACAAAGACGCCGCCCTGTATGGAAGTCAGGAGCGGCTCCGTCGTGAGCACGCGAAAGCCCGTGCCGCGCGCGGCGATGAGGGTCGTCTCGAAGCCGTGGTCGGAGCCGCCGGGCCTGACCGCCACGGCGAAGACGAGCGGCGCGGGCAAGCCTTCGGCGTCGAGCGCCTTGAAACGCACGAAGGGGTCAATCAGAGAGATGCCCGGCTCGTCCAACGGCCTGTAGCTTTCGGGCGCGGACGTGCCGAGCGTGATGCTGCCGAGCCTGCGGCCCGTCGCCTCGCTCACGAACTCAAGGCGCGGGAGACGCCCTCGCGCCTCGACGGCGCGAACCTTCACGCGACCGGCGCGCGGGAAACGGATGTTCTCTTCCTGCGTCACCTTCTCTCTCGGAGGACGCGCGGCGCGTCGGCGCGTTGACCGTCGTTGCGCGTGCGCGCCGTTCGGCGACAAAGCGATGAGCGACGGCGCGAGGGAGAGAGTGATGAGTAGAGTCAGGACGAGTGTGGCGAGGGTTCGTGATCTGTTCTTCATGCTGACAAAGCGGCGGGTGTTCGTCGGGCGTGTCGGGCGGGGCCGGGACGAGTTTGAAGAGCGCGATCTCCTTCGTCGCCCCTCGGTCGAAGATGTCTGTCGAAGACGAAGGGGGCGGTGACTGAAACGTCTCCGCCCCTTTCGCGGCACGGGTCGCGGCGGCTACTTCAGCTTTTCCAGCTCGGCGCGCAGCGTGTCGTAGTCCTTCTTGTCGCCCGCCTTGAAGGCGAGGTTGACGTAGCGCACCACGCCGTCTTTATCAATGAGGTAGATGGTGCGGTTGTTGAGGCCGTACTTGTCGTTGTAGCTGGCGTAGGCGCGCGCGACCGAGTGGTCGTGGTCGGAGAGCAGCGCGAACGGAAGCTTGTGGTGCTTCGCCCACTCGTGGTGCGAGAAGACGTAATCGCCGCTGATGCCGAAGACGACGGCGTTGAACTTGCCGAACTCCATGAAGGTGTCGCGGAAGGTGCAGACCTCGGTCGTGCAGCCGCCCGACCAGTCCGCCGGGTAGAAGGCGAGGATGACGTTTTTGCCCTTCTGGCTGGAGAGCGTCATGCGCTCTTCGTCGCGGAAGAAAATCTTCTCGGCGGTGGCGTAAGGCAGTTTGAAGTCGGGCGCGGCCTCGCCCACTTTCGGCGCGGCGGCGGCAGCCGTGCTCGACGCCGAGGCGTAAGCGCCGTCGGCGGCCTTCGCCGTCGAGGGCGCGGCGCTCTTCTCGATCTTCGTCGTCCCGGAGGCGGTCGTCTGCGCGACAGCCGTGAGCGAAGAGGCTTGGAGGGCGACGAAGGCGAGCGCCGCGAGGACGAAGGCGAGCGCCGCCGTCTTTGAAGTCTTGGACGAGGAGGGATTGAGCGTGCTTTTCATGATCGTTTGGAACCTCTCTTACTTTCTCGCGCCGGTCGCGCCGTCGTCGCCGCCGCCTCTTTCGGCGCGGCGGAGAGCGCGCGCGACCGACTTGTAGTCTTCGAGTTGCGCCGCCTCGCGACGGTGCGAGGCGAGTACCTGCGGGCTCGGATGGTAGAGCGGCACGAGCAGACGCCCGCGCCAGTGATGTATCTCGCCGACGTTCCCTTTGAGAGAGAGTTGATGATACTCGACGGCCCGGAGCGCGGCAAGCGAGACCGCGCCGAGCGTGACGACGACCGGAGGATTAACGACCTCTATCTGACGGCGCAGAAAGTCCGCGCAGTTCGCCACCTCTCGGCTCGACGGTCGGCGGTTCGCGCCCGTCTCGGTGCGCGGGTTACAGAGCGCCGCGTTGGTGATGAAAATCTCCGCGCGCCGGAGGCCGATGGAGTCGAGGTAGCGCGTGAAGTTGCGCCCCGACTGGTCGCCCGAAAAGGGGACGCGCGTCCGGTCGCCGCCCTGCCGTCCCGGAGCCTCGCCGACGAACATCACGCGCGCCCCGACCGCGCCGTTGAGGTCGCTCAGGACGGGCCTGCGCCCGCACATCGCCGCGCAACGGCGGCACGCCGCGACCTCCGCGACGAGCGCAGCGAACGTCGCGCGCCTCTGCTCAAGGGAAATCAAACGCCTTGCGCCTGTCACTTGACGACGGTAATCTCGCGCTCCGTCGTGTTGTAGCCGCCGTTCTCGACCGGGTTGCCGCTCCGGTCAACGAGTTCGAGCTTGACCTTGTGCTTGCCCGCCGTCCAGCCCGTGAGCCAGATCGGATCCCAGCGTTCGATGTACTTCGCCTCGCCGCCGTCCACCGAGTAGCGGACGCGGTACTCGCCGCCGTCGCCTTGCAGCTTCGCGTTCGAGAGCCAGAAGTCAATCATGATGGAGTTCGAGTCCGCGCCCGTGTACTCGCCCTTCGGTCGGCTGTAGGTCAGAAGCGGCTTCGACCTGTCCACGGCCCCGGCGTTGCTCGGCGGCATGTCCTTGCCTTCGGTCGTCGCGGCGGGTGCCGACGCGTTCGTGTTCGTCGCCGTGTTCGCGTTCCGGTTGTCGCCCATCTTCTGGCCGGTGGCAGTCGTCGTCGGCTGCGACGGGTCGCCGCCGCCCTCGACGTTGAAGGAGACCATCTGGAAAGAGCCTTCGTTCTTGTAGCTCTCGTGCCACGGGCGCGAGGCGAAGACGCGCAGGGTGTGCGCGCCCGCGCTCACGTTGCGCAGCTCGAACGGCTGGCCGAGTTCGTAATAAGCCTCGTAGGGCTGGTTGTCGAGGATGACGTGGATGTGGTTGCCCATCTTCGTCGCCGGGTCTTTGTGCGGCTGGTAGCCTTTGAGGTCGCCGGAGAGTTGGAGACGGACGCGGACGGTCGAGCCTTTGACGGTCGCGTTCGCGGCGGGCTCGACGATGCGCAGGACGGGCGCGGCCTCGTCCTGCTCGCCGCGCTGCGCCATCTGGTCTGTGATGCTTTGCGGGCGCTCGCCGACCGCGAGCGTCTGCGGCGCGGGAGTCGCCGTGGCGGCGGTCGCGGGCGTGGCCGAAGCGTCCGCCGCCTTGTTCGCGTTCATGTCCGAAGAGCAGCCCGCGCACGCGAGCAGCGAGAGGGCGCACGAGAGGAGCGTGAATCGAGAGAGTTTCATTCCTTGCCTCCGTTGATGTCTTGTCGGTTCGTCTGCGGAGTATAAACCGAAGGGTGTTGAGAGGCTAGAGACCGGAGGTTTCGAGCGGCGAGAATTACGAACGAGTCCCGGAGGGGCGACACTCGACCCGCGTCGGCGTGTGGCGTCCCTTCGGGGCTCAATCCTTTGCTCGTCGCGCGCGACCGCGCGGTCATGGGCGGCGGGGCTATTCCGTGGCGGCGCTCCGCGCCTGCGCGCCTTGACGGAGGCGGCGCTCGCACTCGTCCCAGTCAATGTTGGAGAAGAACGCCTCGATGTACTTCGGGCGCTCCGAGGGCGCGTAGTCCAAGAGGAAGGCGTGCTCCCACACGTCCATCACCAGCACCGGCGTGAAGCCCGCGACGTTGCCGACCTCGTGGAGCGTAATCCAGTGGTTCGAGATCGAGCCGTGCACCGGGTCTTGGTAGCAGACGGCCCAGCCCACGCCGCGCATCTTGCCGACGCTCATGAAGTCGGCCTTCCAGATGTCGTAGCTGCCGAAGGAGCTTTCCGCCGCCTTGCGGAAGTTCGAGCCGTTGTCCGGGTCGCCGTTCCCCTGCTTCTTCATGTTGCCGAAGTAATATTCGTGCAGCACCATGCCGTTGTACTCGAAGCCCATCCGGCGGGTCAGTTCCGAGTAGGCGGGCATCTCCTCTTGATCCACCTTGCCGTCGCGGAGGAACTCCGCGATCTTCTCGGTCAGCCGGTTGGTCTCTTTGACGTAACCCTCGTAGAGCTTGAAGTGCATCTCCAGCGTCTTGTCCGAGATGCCCTTGAGCCCGCTCAGGTCGAACTGCTTTGCCTTGTAAGTCTTCACGTCGGTCATAAAGTTCTCCTCCACTTCCTATCAGGGCGCGAAACTGGCCGGGGGGTTTTGCGTTTGATTATAGCCCCGGACACGACTCTTAATCTAACCCGCCGCCCGTCACGAACGAGTCAAGCGCGTCAGGCTTTAGTGTGGCGAAAAGAAGGAGGGACGGGCAACGGCCCTCCGCAAAAGAGCCGTCGCCCGTCCCTCCGAATTTTCCTCAAGCCTCCGAGCGCGCGTCTCAGTTGCGGCCCAAGATGATGTAGTCGCCGTGTGAGGTCGCCATGAAGAAGAGCATCGGGAGCGAGAGCCACGCGTTCATCCGCGAGGCGAGGAAGGCGCGGCGCGCGAGTTCGGGCGGCGCGGGCGTGCCCGACACCGTGCCCGCGATGATCCGCTTCTGCGCGGGCCAGATGATGCCCCAGACGTTCAGCATCATGATGACGCCGAGCGCGCCGCCGATGCCGATGGAGAGCGTCTTGTTACTGGCGAAGCCTTCGGTGCGGCCCCCGGCGGTGCCGAGCAGTTGCTCGTTCAGGCACCACACGATGGCGACGGCCATCAGGATGACGACGACCGCGGTGACGGCGGCCAAGACCCTGCCGTCGTTGATGCGCGGGAGGATGAAGAAGAGGATGAGCCACGCGAGGACGGCGATGGCGAGCCAGCCGAAGAAGACGAGCCACGTGTTCGCGCCCGCCGCGCCTTGCGCGTTGGCGTTCTTCACGTCGGGCGCGATGATGTACATCGCATAGTAGGCCATCCCGGCGAGCACCGTCACGACCGCGCCCCAGCGGAAGTACCAGAGCGCGCGCGGCATCAGTTCGGGGACGACGACCTTCTTGGTCGGCGCGTCGAGCGCCTTCATGAAGTTGACGTTGACGAGGTTGAAGAAGTAGAGCATCCCGATCCAAGTGATGCCGGCGACGAAGTGCGTCCAACGGAAGATGATACGCATGATGGCCGCCGCGTCCGGCGCGTGGAACATGTCTTGGAACATGGCGAAGCTCGCCGGGAGGTGAAGGGTTGACTCGAACATCTGTGTCCTCCGAGATTTTGTGTGGGGTCTATAACAGCCTGTCGTCCGAATCCCTCCCGAAGCTCTGGCGTCGGGCGCGGACGGGAGAGGGCCGGAGCTTAATGTTAGCGCGCGGGCGGAAACCGCCGGGAGGGCGTCGCCGCTGGCGCGTCTCCGGCCTGAGAACCTTCTGAAGCTACCTGTTTCGCGCGAGAGAGTAACACAAAACCGACCGGGGCGGCGCAACAATCTACGGTGCTCCGCTTGATGCGCGGGGCGAAGACGAGAAGGGCGGCGGCCCGCACGGGAGCCGTCGCCCTTCTCGCAACTCTGTAAAGACTTCGCGCGACTTCAGTCTTCCGCCGGGCGCGTCCCCGGCGGGATGCCGCGCTCGCTCGACTGGTTGATGACTTTCACCTTGAGGTCGTCCGCAACGCGCACCTGACACGAGAGGCGGACGTTCTCGGCCAAGCCTGTCTCCGCCGCCAAGCGGTTGCGTTCGAGTTCGCCGATCTCGCCGGGGTCTCCGGCCAGCACCTCGACGCGGCAGGTCGTGCACTTCGCCAGCCCGCCGCAACGGTGCAGGATGTCAATCCCCGCGTCCTCGATGGCGAGCACGAGCTTGCGTCCCGGCTCCGCCTCGAAGGCTTGCGGCCCCGTGACCGTCTCGGCCTCAATCCTCGGCATACTTTTTCGCTCCTGTGAAGTAGTTGAAAACTGAAGTCGGCTTAAAGAGCGAGCCGAAGCCTCTCTCGACACGGGACGGGCGCGCGGGCCGACGGCGAGGCGTGGCGCGCGCCCCGACTTCGGGGACGCGCCCGACAAGCCTCGCCGGAAACTCCGCTCCGCCCGGTCTTTCGTCCCGGCTTAGGCCGTGAACGAAGAGCCGCAGCCGCAGCCGCCCGTCGCGTTCGGGTTGTTGAAGGTGAAGCCCGAACCCATGACGTTCGTCACGTAGTCAATCATGACGCCGTTGAGGTACTGCGCGCTGAACATGTCCACGAAGAGGCGGACGCCGTTCGAGTCGAGCACGTTGTCGTTCGGGCGCGAGTCCTCTTCGATGTTGAGGCTGTACTGGAAGCCCGAACAGCCGCCCGGCACGACGCGCACGCGCAGGCCCGCCGTCTCAGGCAAACCCTCTTCGCTCGACATGAACTTCTTGATCTCGACCGCCGCCGAGTCCGAGACGCCCAGCGTCATCGTCGGGAGCGCCGCGGTCTGGGTCGTGGTTTCGGTTGTGGATGCTGACATTTCTTTTTCTCCTCCGATAAAAATAATTCCAGATTCGTTGGCCGCGAATTTCAAACTTGAAACCTCACATCCGAAATCAGACGGCCTTAACTCTCTTGACGCTAACGGGCCTTGCCCAAGACGACCAACTCCGGCTTCATCGCCTCAATCGAGACCTGCCGGGCGACCTCCTCGGCCACATGCCGGAAAGCCTCCGCCTGCGGCGAGTCGGGGTCTCCGAGGACGACGGGCACGCCCCGGTCGCCGCCCTCGCGCACGCCCATCGAGAGCGGCACCGCGCCGAGGAACGGCACGCCGTACTCCTTGCTCAAGCTCTGGCCCCCGCCCTCGCCGAAGATGTTATAACGCGCGCCCGTGTCCGGCGCGACGAAGTAGCTCATGTTCTCGACCACGCCGAGGATCGGCACGTTCACCGCCTCGAACATCCGCAGCGCGCGCCGCACATCCGCGAGCGCGACCTCCTGCGGCGTCGTCACCAGCACCGCGCCCTGCACCGGGACGAGCTGCGCCAGACTCAACTGCACGTCGCCCGTGCCCGGCGGCATATCCACGATCAGGTAATCAAGCTCGCCCCACAAAACGTCCTGCAAGAACTGCCGCACGAGGCTGTGCAGAATCGGCCCGCGCACGATCAAGGGCTCGTCGCCCGGCTTCAAGACCGCCATTGACATCAGGCGCAGCCCGTGCGCTTCGAGCGGCACGAGCTTGTTGCCTCTGACCTGCGGCCTCGCGTCGGCGACGCCGAGCATCAAGGGCACGTTCGGCCCGTACACGTCGGCGTCCATCAGGCCGACGCGCGCGCCGTCGCGCGCCAAGCTCACCGCCAGATTCACCGCGACCGTGGATTTGCCGACACCTCCCTTGCCGGAACTGACGGCGATGATGTTGCGCACGCCCTCGACCGACAACTTCTCTCCGAGGCCGCGCCCCTTCGGGACTTCCGCGTCCATCGTCACCGCCACCGACGCCACGCCCGGCAGGGCCGACACCAACTCGCGCGCCTGCGTCTCCATTTGCTCGCGCACCGGGCACGCAGGGGTCGTCAGCACGATGCGGAAACTCACGTCCCCGCCCTCGATCTTCAAGTCCTTGATAAAGCCGAGGCGCACGATGTCCTTATGCAAATCGGGGTCAACGATCTGCGACAGAGCCCCGTACACGTCCGCTTCGGTCACTTGTGCCATGACAATCTAAGGTGATAAGAGATGAGTGATAAGTGATAAGAAAGACCTGCCTTGCTTTCTCTTATCACTTATCTCTTATCTCTTATCACTCCCTTTCGGTCTCATCACCCTGTAAGAGCAGCGCGTCGCGCCGCCCGCGATGCGGGACTCGCGGAAGACTTCGGTGGCGAGCAGCTCTCGATAGACGATCAACTCCTGATCGCATAACTGCCGGTACTCGCGCGCCAGTTCGGGCTGCGGGCAGTTCCACTCGGTCAGAAGATAAGAGCCGTCTTCCAGACGCTCGGCTTCGGCCTCGTAGCCGCGCTCGCCGAGCAGTTCCGTCAGGCGTCTGACGCGCGCGTCGAAGCCGAGCCGTTCGAGCTGCGGTCGCAAGTCGCCGACCATCTCGCCCGCGCACCCGCACAAAATCGTGTTCAAGCCCCGCTCACCCCAGACCTCGCCGATCTGCCTCAGCACGGCTTTGGCGAAAAGGTCGTAGCGCTTCGGGAAAAGCTCTCCGGCCTTCGCCGTGAGGCGGAAGACGTGCGCGGGCCGACCGCGCTCGCCGCGCTCCGGCGCGTGCTCGACGTAGCCCTCGCGCTCCAAGACTTCGAGGTGCTTGCGCACGCACTGCTTCGAGACGCCGAGCGCCGCCGCCAACTCGTCCGCGCTCACGCCGCCGCGCGCGCGCAACTGGTGCACAATCTCCTCGCGCGAAGCGCCGAGCCCGTTTTTGATGACAGCTACCACGACGGAATCCATGCTACTTTTCGCCCCCTTCTTTTGTCAACCGGATGGTTGCTTTAATTGCCTTTCAAGGCCCGAAGGCGGAAAATATCCTCGTATTTTCGCACTTTCTCTGTATCTTAAAATTCCACGCGCGAGGATAATTGACGATGACCAACCCCACGGGCCGTTTTTCCAGCCGCGTCGAGAACTACGTCAAATACCGCCCCGGCTACCCGCGCGAAGTCCTTGCGCTGCTCGCCGACGAGTGCGGACTCACGCCCGATTCGGTCGTCGCCGACATCGGTTCGGGGCCGGGTAACCTGTCGGAGCTTTTTTTGCGCAACGGCAACCGCGTCTATGGCGTCGAGCCGAACCGCGAGATGCGCGAGGCGGGCGAGCGAATGCTCGCGGCTGACCCGAACTTCGCCAGCGTGGACGGCAGCGCCGAGGCGACGACGCTCGAAGACGCGAGCGTGGATTTCGTCGTCGCCGGGCAAGCCTTCCACTGGTTCGAGCCCGACGCCGCGCGCCGCGAGTTCAAGCGCATCCTCCGTCCCGGCGGCTGGGTCGTCGTCGTCTGGAACGACCGCCGCACCGGCGGCACGCCCTTCCTCGAAGCCTACGAACGGCTCCTGCAAACGCGCGGCACCGACTACAAGGAGGTGAGCTGCAAGTACGCCGACGAAAGCGTCCTCCGCCCCTTCTTCGGCGCGCGCGGGATGCGCCTCGAAGTCTTCGCCAACGAACAGCGCTTCGACTTTGAAGGACTCAAAGGACGACTCCTCTCAGCCTCCTACACGCCGGAGCCCGGCCACCCGCATCACCTTCCCATGCTCGAAGAACTCGCCGCCCTCTTCGACGCCCACGCGACGGGCGGGCGCGTCGTCTTCGAGTACGAGACGAAGGTTTACTACGGACAGTTGTGAGACTTGAGGCTGAAGGCCGGAGACTTGTTAAGAGCATCTCTTTAACAAGTCTCCGGCCTTCAGCCCCTCGCGCCTCGTTTTCGCTTGACACGCGCGGCGCATCTCGCCGATACATAGTCTCGGTCTTCCCCTTTGAAACAGCGCGCCGACTCTTGAAGCGTCGGGGTGCGCGTCTTCCGTCAACGAATCCCATGCAGCTTTCATCACAAATCAAAGAAGCCGCCCGCGCGTCTCAGGCGCGGCGCGCGGCGCGCACGCTCTTCGTCGCTCTCTGCCTCGCGCTCGTCACGTCACACGCGGCGGTCGCTTCGTCGCAGAAGGCCGCGCCGAAGAAGCCGCGTGCGGCGCGGGCGCAGGGACGCGCGAACTCCCCGGCGGCGCAGCGCGGCACGGTTCCGGCGGCAACCATGCTGCGCATCGTGCGCGCGGAGGACGAGCGGCGTTGGGAAGAGTCCGACCTCGGCGCGTTGCTCTCGGACGCGAGCGCGGCGGTGCGCGGGCGCGCGGCGCTGGCGGCGGGACGCATCGGCGACGAAGGCGCGGTCGCGCCGCTCTCGACTTTACTGAGAAGGGACACGGACGAGTCGGTGCGCGCGACCGCCGCCTTCGCGCTCGGCGAGATCGAGGCGCTGTCGGGCGCGGACGCGCTGCTCGAAACTCTCCGCATGAGCCGTTCGCCGCAACTCCGCGCGCGCGCCTTAGAAGCTCTGGGCAAGATCGCGGCGACCATCCCCGTGGCCCACGCCATGCGCAAGCAGCGCATCGGCGAAACGATTCTCAACACGCTCGCGGTCGAAGGCAGGCAGCCGAAGCCGAACCGCTTCGTGCTTCTCATGGGACTCACGGCGGCCTTGCGCGCGCGGCCCGAAGACGCCGGGAAGACGGTCGCCACTTTCCTCTCTTCCACGGACGCGCGCGTCCGCGCCGATGCCGCCAACACCCTGTCACGCCTGCGCGCGAAGGACGGAACCGAGCGCCTGCGCGCGATGCTCTCGACGGACTCGGACGCGGTGGCCCGCGCCAATGCCGCGCGCGCGCTGGGCGCGGCGGAAGACGCCGGGGCTTTCGACGCACTCGTCAAACAGGCGACGACCGACGCGGACTCGCGCGTGCGCGTGAGCGCCGTCCGCTCGCTCGCGCAGTTGAGAAACGCGGCTGCCGCCGACCCGCTCGTCGCGCGCGGCGAGCAGTTGTTCGAGGCTTACAAGACCTCGAAGGCCGTGCAGGCGGCGCACACGCCCGCCGAGTCGAACGAGCTACTCGAAATCGCGACGGCGCTTGGGCGGCTCCTCCTCAACGCCAATCACGAGCGCGCCGTCTCTCTGCTCCGAGGGTTGCGCGACGCGGGCTTAAACGCGCCCGAAGTCGAGACGGCTCTGGCGCGCGTCGCCCCCGCGCAATACCTGCGCGACAAGTCTCTGCTCGAACTCGTCAACCGGCGCGGCGGCGCTTCTTGGCAGAAGGTCTCGGCGGTCGGTCAGGGCTTGGGCGAACTCGCGGCGCTGACGAGCGCGCTGGTCGGCAACAGTTCGGTCGGGATGCAGGCCGACGCGCAGATCATGCTGCGCTCTTTGATTGACAACGCCGGGACGCCGCCGCTCGCCGTGCCAGACCTCTTGCGCTCGCTCGCGGCCTTCAAGCCGGGCGACCTCGCGCAGGTGGCGCGCAAGCAGCTCGCGGCTAAGGATGTGATAGTCCGCGCCACCGCCGCCGATATCCTCAACGAACTCCCGCCCGAACCGGAGACGGCGCGCGCTCTCGCGCAGGCGCTCCCCGCCGCCTTGCAGGACGAGACGAACGACGCCGCGCTCTCCATGCTCGGCGCGCTCTCGAAGCAGAGGGGCGAAGAGGCCGAGGCGGCTCTGAAGTCCGCGCTCGAAGTCACCGACTATCTCGTCCGCAGACGCGCGGCGGACATCCTGCGCGAGCGCGCGGGCGGCGCGCGAGAAGCGTCGGAGCGCCGCGTCGAGACGGTCGCCACGCGCAACCGCCAGCCCGACTACGAGCGCGCTCTGGCCCGCGCGTCGAAGAGCGTCCGCGCCGTCGTCGCAACCGACAAGGGCGCTTTCACCATCGAGTTTCTCCCGGCGGACGCGCCGCTCACCGTGGATAACTTCGTCGAGTTGGCGCGCAAAGGTTACTTCAACAACGTCTCGTTTCACCGCGTCGTGCCGAACTTCGTCGTGCAGGGCGGCGACCCGCGCGGCGACGGCAACGGCGGCCCCGGCCACCAGATTCGCTGCGAGATCAACACCGCGCCTTACGACCGGGGCGCGGTCGGCATGGCTCTCTCCGGCAAGGACACGGGCGGCTCGCAGTGGTTCGTCACGCACTCGCCGCAGCCGCACCTCGACGGCGGCTACACCGTCTTCGGTCGCGTCACCGAAGGGCTCGAAGTGATTGACCGCCTCGCGCGCGGCGACCGCATCCGCTCCGTCCAGATCGTCGAGAGCAGCCGGGCGCAGAGAAGATAATTTTCAGTTTTGAGTTTTCAGTCCTGAGAGACGAGGCGAATTTAGTCTCCGGTCGTGAGGAAGAGGTTTTGAGGAAGTCGAAGAGAGAGAGCGTCGAGCGAGGGATGTTGAAGGGGCCGTTGATTGGCCTCACGTTCGTCGCGCTGCTCTGCGTCGCGTGCGCCGCCGTCGTCGTCGAGGCTTCGAGACGGACGGCGAGTCAGCAGCCCTCTCAAGCTCAAACCGCCGGCGGCGGGCGGACTCACTACCGCATAGACTTTAAGCTCGACTTCGACGCGCGCACCTACGCGGGCGTCGAGCGCGTGCGGTGGGTCAACCGCGACGACCGCCCGGCCTCCGTCCTCTACTTTCATCTCTACCCGAACCTGCGCGACGCCGCCTCTTCCTCTTCTCCGTCCAACACGCAGCAGGCCGCGCCCGCCGCGACGAGCGCCGAACAGTCGGCCTCGGACGAGCCGCGCCTCGAAGTGACAGCCGTGCGCGGCGTCGCCAACAGCAACTCGTCCGCGAGAGTCGCCGCCTCTTCCGCTTCGACTCAGCCGCTCGCCTTCGCGCTCGAAGACGGGGGCGTGACGCTGCGCGTGCAGTTGCGCGAGTCGGTCGCGCCCGACGCCTCGACCGAGATCGAGCTTGACTTCAAAGGCTCCGTCCCCGAAATCAACCCCGACGAGACGAGCCTTCCCGCGCACGTCGTCCAGCAGGTCGGCGCGGCCCTGCGCGACACGCGCGAGACGCGGCGCGCGCGCGACACCAACTTCGCCTCGCGCGGCGTGCTGCTGCTCGCCGGTTTCCATCCCGTCCTCGCCGCCCGCGAAGGCGGCGCGTGGCAGCGCAAGGCCGAGTTGACCATCGGCGACACGATCTTCGCCGACGCCGCCGACTACGAAGTCTCCATCGAAGCGCCCGCCGACGTGCGGCTCTACACTTCGGGCGAAGCCTCTTCGTCGCCGCAGCAGCAGGGCGGCGCGCGCGCGCGAGTCTTCGACGGCGAGGGCTTGCGCAGCTTCGCGCTCGTCGCGGGGCGGACGTTGCGCTCGGCGGAGCAGTTGGTAGCGGGCGCGAGCGTACGCTCAATCTACATGGCCGACCACGAGAAGATCGGGCGGCGCGTGCTCGAAGTGGCGGCGGACGCGGCGCGCACCTACTCGACGCGCTTCGGCGCGCTGCCCTTCAAGACCGTCACGGTCGCCGAAGTCCCGCTCGTCGCCGGGTTGGGCAGCACCGAGTTCTCCGGCCTCGCCGTCATCGCCAGCGCCTTCTACGTGGACTTCGACGCGCCCGCGATGCGCAACCTGCCGGAGATGATTCGAGAGCAGCGCGCCTCGGTCGAAGACAGCCTTGAGTTCGCCGCCGCGCAGGGCGTCGCGCACCAGTGGTGGGGCGCGGTCGTCGGGAGCGACCCCGCCGCCGCGCCCGTCTTAGACGAAGCGCTCGCCCACTGGTCTGCGCTCCTCTACGTGCAGGACGTGCACGGGGCCGAGCGCGCGACCGCCGCGCAGGAAGACCAACTGCGCGGCGTCTATCAGATTTACCGCACCTTCGGCGGCGAGGACATGCCAGCCGAGCGCCCGACGCGCGAATACCGCAACTCGTTTCAGTACGCGGCCATCGTCGTCTCAAAGGGCTCTCTGATGTTCGCGACGCTCCGGCAACTCTTGGGCGAGGAGCGATTCTTCCGCGCCCTGCGGAGCTACTACGAGGCCAACCGCTTCGAGGTCGCCGAGATGGAAGACCTCCGCGCCGCCTTCGTCGCCGAGGCCGAACTCCAACAGCGCCGCGCCGTCACCCGCGTCTTCAACCGCTGGCTCTCCGAGCGCCACGGCGACGAAGACATCGCGCCCCCCAACGCCCAACTCGCCGCCGCCCTCGGCCTCTCCCCCGAACAAACCGGCCCCAACAACAACCGCCCCAACGCCTTCTCCCGCCTCGGCAGATTCTTCTGGCGTCAAATGACGCGCATCCGCTAGCACCCTCAATCCCTCGAAGGCGTCGGCGGGCAATGCAAAGCATTGTCAACGGGCGGCAATTCGACTACAGTTCCGCACGCTCTGGATAAACAAATAGCGACGGAGGAGGCTCTATGTCAGAGGAGAACGTGAACCTCGTGCGCGGGATGTATGAGGCGTTCGGGCGGGGGGACATCCAGACGGTGATGGCCGCGCTCGACCCGCAGGTGGAGTGGAGGGAGGCGGAGAATTTCATCTACGCCGACGGCAACCCTTACGTCGGCCACGCCGCCGTGCTGGAAGGAGTCTTCGGGCGGCTGGGCGAAGAGTGGGAGGGCTTCACGGTCTCTCCCGAAGGAGTGTTGGACGCGGGAGACATCGCCGTCGGGCACGGGTATTACAGCGGCACTTACAAGAAGACCGGGACGCGTGTCCGCGCGCAGTTCGCGCACTTCTTCACCATCCGCGACGGGAAGGTCTCGAAGTTCCAGCAGTACACCGACACGGCGCAGTTTCAAAAGGCCGCCAGCGAGTAAGCGAACGCGCCGCCGCCACGTCTTTTCGCCCACGTCAATTTAACTCGCGGAAGGTAAGCTGCTATTCTCTCTCGCCATGACCAAGACCGAGGGGAACCCAAGTTTCGCCGTCAAGCGCACGGACATCGGGCTCGGACTGTTCGCCGTCCGGCCCTTCCCGAAGGGGAAGCGGATGATCGAGTACGTCGGCCCCATCATCTCGAACGAGGAGGCCGACCGTAAGGGCGGGCTGTACCTCTTCGAGATTGACGAGAAGCGCACCATTGACGGCAGCGCGCGCAGCAACCTCGCGCGCTACATCAACCACTCGTGCCGCCCCAACGCCATCGCTTACATCTACGGCCAGCGCGTCTGGATTTACTCGAAGCGCGCTATCAAGGCGGGCGAGGCCATCACGCTCAACTACGGCAAGACCTACTTCGACCGCTTCATCAAGCCGAAGGGCTGCAAGTGCGAGACGTGCGGCGGGCGAACGAAGAAGAAGGCCGCGCGGAAGAGCGCCGCGCGCGCGGCGGGAGGAAGATGAGCAAGGAGCTGTCGAAGGCGGAGACCGGGCGCGCGGCGGCGCGGCGCGGGCGCGAGGTCGCCGAGATGGAGCGCAGCCTCGAACAGTTGAGCCGCTGGATGGACGGGCTCTTCCGCATCCCCGGCACGGGCTGGCGCTTCGGCTTGGACGCGCTCGTCGGGCTCGTCCCCGGCGTCGGCGACCTCGCCACCACCGCCGTCTCGCTCTACATCCTCGTTTCGGGCGTGCGCTACCGCGTGCCGAAAGTCACGCTCCTGCGGATGGGCGCGAACATCGCCGTGGACTACGTGCTCGGCTCCGTTCCGTTCGTCGGAGACCTCTTCGACGCCTTCTGGAAGTCGAACCAGATGAACGTCGAGTTGCTGCGCGAGCGCGCGACCGTTTCGCCGGGCGAGGCCGCGCGCGCCCGCGCGAGCGACTGGCTCTTCCTCGCGCTCATCGTCTTGGTGCTCCTCGCGCTCCTCGTCGGCTCGCTCGCCATCGCCTTCTGGCTGCTCGGCCAAATCTTCGGCGGCGTCCCCTCGCCCTTCGAGATGTTCCGCTGAAAGCGTCCGACGTTGAAAAGCAAAACGCCCCCGCGTTCAATCGCGGAGGCGTTTTCTCTTTGCAGGTCGTCGCGTCGAAGTTCGCTTACCCTTGCGGGGCTGCTTCCTTCGCCTTCGACGCCGCGAGCACGCGGTCGAGCGCCGGGCCGATGACCTTCAGCCCATACTCACCCGCCGCGAACCCGCGCAATTTCCCCTCGGCGTCGAACAGGTAATAGGCCGGGACGTAGCCCTGTTCGTTCTGGAAGGCGTCGCGCAGGCGGTGCTCGTTGTCCACGGCGCACGGCTCCTTGATGTCGTACTTGGCGACCGCCTCGCGCACGGCTTCCACGTCCGAGTCCGCCTCGTAGCGCGGCATGTGGACGGCGATGACGCGCAAGCCTTCGGCGGCGCGCTGCTCGCGCCACTCCGTCACGCGCGGCATGTTCTCCTTGCAGAGCCCGCAGCTCACAGACCAGAAGTGAACGAGCGTCGCGTGCCCCTTCGCTTCTTCAGCCGCCCGCGCGCCCGTCGCGTTGAACCACTCCGTTGCCCCCTCCAACGAAGGCAACTCCGTCCCGATTCTCATCGGCATGACATTCACCTCACAAAGACGCGAACCGTAAACCGTGACGGGTGAGAGGAAAAAACTGTCTTTACCCTCGTCACGGTTGACGGCTCACGGTTGACGGCTCTTAAGCGTTGATCGTCTGCTGGCCCGGCCTCCACTCGGCCTGACAGAGGCCGCCGGTCTGGAGCGCCTGAATGACGCGCAAGGTCTCCTCCGCCGAGCGACCGACGTTGAGGTCGTGGACGACCGAGTAACGCAGGACGCCTTCCGGGTCAATGACGAAGAGGCCGCGCAGCGCGATGCCCTTCTCCTCGACGAGCACGCCGTAGTCGCGCGCGACGCTCTTCGTCACGTCCGCCGCGAGCGGATACTTGAGCCCCTCGACGCCGCCCTTGTCGCGCGGCGTCTGGAGCCACGCGCGGTGCGAGAAGGCCGAGTCGGTCGAGACGCCGATGACCTCCGCGCCGATGCCCTGAAAGTCCTCGTAGCGGTCGCTGAACGTGGTCAGCTCCGTCGGGCAGACGAAGGTGAAGTCGAGCGGGTAGAAGAGCAGCACGACCCACTGGCCCGCGTAGTCCGAGAGCTTGACGTTCTCGTTCAGCTTCTCGATGTTCTTGGTCGAAGGCATGTCGAAATCCGGCGCTTTCTGGCCGACCTTCGCCGTCGTTGTCGTTATCGTATCCATGATTCCTCCGTTGAATTTAATGTCCGTATCTATCCGGCGCGGCGGCTCGTAGAGCTTTACTCCGCCGCCCGTGCGTAAAACTTTCGTGCGCGTCAACTTTCTAAGCGACGCCGCCTCAGCCGCCCTCCTGACAACCGGGGCACACGCCGACGAGCGTCAGTTGAATTGACTCAGGCTTGAAGCGTGAGCGGCGCGCGGCGGCGCGCATCAGTTGCGGCGTCTCTTCGAGGTCGAAGTCCACGAGCTTGCCGCAGCGCGAGCAGATGGCGTGGTCGTGCCTCGCCGTCTCGCGGTCGTAGCGGCTCGAAGACTTGCCGAAGTTGATCTCGCGCAGGAGCCCCGCCTCCCTGAGATACTTCAGCGAGTTATAGACGGTAGCGAAACTGATCGAAGGCAGGAGCCGACGCGCGGCCTCGTAAATCTCGTTCGCCGTGAGGTGCTCTCCCGAATCGTTGACCACGCGCAGCACGGCCTCGCGCTGCGGCGTCAAAGCCCGCCCCCGCCGGTCGCCCCCCTGATCTCCTGTGCCCTTCGCCATAATTGTTGTGCTTGAAACTGGAATTAGAATAGTTCTAAATCGCGCGTTTGTCAAGCGGCGGTTTAAAGCGGCGAGGGATTTGAGGCTAGAGACTTGAGACTTGAGGCTGGAAGACGGCTCTTAACAAGCCTCAAGTCTCTAGCCTCTTGCGTCCAACTTCGGGTGGCGCTCGACGAAGTCGAGGATGGTGGGGACGTATTCGTTGAAGGGGGGGCAACGGATGCCTTGCGGCTCAAGGAGCGCTTCGGCGCGCGCGGTGTCGTAGGTCTGGTTGATGAAGAAGTAAGGGACGCCGACGCGCGGGAGGCCGGTCAGCATCGCCGAGAAGGGTAAATTCAGCGAAGAGTGGACGAGCGTCATCGGGACGGTCATGCGCGAGCCTCGGCCCGCGAGATGTTCGGCGATGACGTTGAAGAGGGCGTGCGTGGTGAGCGGCGCGGGGTCTGCGAGTTGGACGGTCGCGCCCGCCGCGCGCTCGTCCCCGGCGAGCGCCGTCATGGCCTCGACGACGAAGTCAACGGGGACGACGTTGAGGCGCACCTTCCGGTTGCCGATGTTGGCGAGCGACAGCAGGTTGGGCTGCATCCGCAGGTAGTTGATGAGGTAATAGACGCCGTCGTACTTCGCCGTCTCGCCCGTGCGAGAGTCGCCGCACACGACCGCCGGGCGGTGGATGGTGACGGGCAGCACGTCCTTCAACGCCTCGACTTCCAGCTCGGCCAGATACTTCGTCTCCTCGTAGAAGTTGCGGAAGCCCGCCTCGTGCCGCAACTCGCTCTCAAGGATGAGCCCGTCGCGCAGGCCCGCGACGTAGCAGGTCGAGACGTAGTGATAGCGGCGCAGGGCGGGAAGCGTGCGCGCGAAGTCGTTGACGTGGCGCGTGCCCTCGACGTTGACGCGCATCGCCGGTTCGCGCGCGACGCCGAGGTCATAGACGGCGGCGAGGTGAAAGAGCACGGTCGTCTCGGCGCGCGCGAGTTCGAGGTCGCTCGCCGAAAGGCCGAGGCCGGGGCGTGTGATGTCGCCTTCGAGGATGCGGAAGTCGTCGGCCCGCGCGCCCGTCTTCCCGGCGATGCGCGCGGCCTCCGCACGCGCGCGCTCAAGGAACGCCGCCTGCACGAGCAGGATGAAGCGCGCGCCCTCTCCGGCCATGCGCTCGACGAGCCGCCCGGCGATGAAGCCGGGGAAGCCGGTCATAAAAATCGTCTCGTCCAGAGGCATAGAGCTTCGGCGTGCGCCCTTAAAATTGTTCTGAATCGGAATCCCCGAACATCAGTTCGACGAGCGTGCGGACGCCCCAGCCGGTCGCGCCTTTGGGGGCGTGGGGCTGCGCGTCTTCGAGCCAGGAGGGGCCGGCCATGTCGAGATGCACCCACGGCGTTTCGCCCGCGAACTTGCTCAGCAGCAGCGCGGCGGAGGTGGCGTCGGGGCGTCCCCCGTAGTTCTTGAAATCGGCGATGGAGCTTTCGATCCTCTTCTTGTAGTCGTCGCTGACGGGCATCCGCCAGACGGGCTCGCCCGCGCGGCTGGCGGCTGATTCGACGGCGGCGGCCCACTCGTCTTCGTTACTGAAGAGCCCTGCGCGCCGGTCGCCGAGGGCGATGATGATCGAGCCGGTGAGCGTCGCGAGGTCAACGATGCGGGAAGCGCCGAGGGTCTTGGCGTAGGCGATACCGTCGGCGAGGACGACGCGGCCTTCGGCGTCCGTGTCCACGACTTCGAGCGTGAAACCGGCGAGCGTGCGGACGATGTCGCCGGGTTTGATGGACTTCTCGGAGGGCATGTTCTCGGCAGCGGGGACGATGGCGGCGAGGCGTCGGCGGGGCTTGAGCTGCGCGGCGGCGCGCAGGGCTCCGAGCACCGCCGCGCCTCCGGCCATGTCGGACTTCATCTCGTACATGTCGAGCCCGTGCTTGATGGAGATGCCGCCCGTGTCGAACGTGATGCCCTTGCCGACGAAGGCCCACAGCTCGTCTTCTTCGGTCGCGCCTTCGGGCTCGTAGCGCAGCACGATGAGTGCGGGCTCTTCTTCCGAGCCCTGCCCGATTCCGGCGAGCCCGCCCAGGCCGCGCGCGTGAACGTCGGCGGCGTCGAGCGATTCGACCTTGAGGCCGAACTCTTCGGCCATCTCGGCTGCGCGGCGCGCGAACTCGCGCGGGGGCAGGGACGCGCCCGGCTCGTCGGTGAGAGCGCGCGCCCAGTTCGCCGACTCGGCGACGACGCGCGCGCGCTCGACCTCTGCGCGCAGCGGTTCGAGGTCATGCGGCGTGACGATGGTCAGACGTTCGAGCGCGCCCGCTTCATCGTCGTCGGCTTGATAAAACCCGTTCTCGTAGAGTCCGAGGTGCGCGCCTTCGACGAGCGCGCGAAGCAGAAGGGCCGAGTCCTTCTCGTCTTCGACGGGGAGGACGAAATGAAGTGCGCGGACGTGCGCGTCGCGCGCCTCGCGGGCGGCCATCCCGGCGGCGCGGCGGAGCAAGTCGGCGTCGAAGTCCGAGCGCTCGCCGAGTCCGACGAGCAGGAGCCGTCGCGCGGCTGGCGTCGTCCCTTCTCCGGCGGCCTCGCCTTCCGGCGCGTGCGCGGCGTAGATGATGAGCGAAGTTTCCTCTTCGCCTTTGAACTCGCCTCCGGCGACGAGTTGCTCGCATGTTCGGAGGAGCTGTTCGCCGAGGAGTTGTGCGCCGGGCGGGCGGGGCTCTTGGGCGAAGAGGCCGAGGGCGAAGGCTTCGTCGGCGGGGATGTTGTCGGGGAGTCGGCGGCTCAGTTCGACTTGCAGTTGGCTCGGCTTGTTCATTATGAGAGGTGACGGATGTCTGTTTCGGTGGCCTTGTTTGGTGCGTTTTGCGAGCAGCGAGTATAATTCAACTCACGCGTTTGGCCTAATTTCGCGAAAGTTCACGCGGCCCGCGCCGTCGGCTCACGCTCCGGCACCCCGCGCGGCCTGATAAAGAGCCTTGATTCCGCGACCGACCGGGCTTAATTCTTTTTCCTTTGAAGGGAGTTTCCGAGATGCCATTCTTTCGTCCGTCCGCGCGCCGCGCGGCGCTCGCGCTGGTGCTCGCGCTCGTCCAAGTCCTCGCCGTCGAGGGGCAGACCGCGCGCGAATGTACCGTCCGCGTCACGCTCTTGCAGGTCAACGACGTGTACCAGTTCATGCCCGTCGAGCGCGGCACCGAAGGCGGCTTGGCGCGCGTCTCGACGCTCCGCAAGCAGATCATGAAAGATTCGCCCAACACCCTCTTTCTGCTCGCGGGCGACACCATCTCGCCGTCGGTCGAGTCCATCACCTTGAAGGGCGCGCAGATGATTGACGCGTGGAACGCGGTCGGGCTCGACTACTCGGTCTTCGGCAATCATGAGTTCGACTTCGGCCCCGACCCGGCGGTGCTGCTCCAACGCGTCGCGGAGTCGAAGTTCAAGTGGCTGGGCGCGAACGTCGTCAACACGAAGACGGGGAAGATTTTCGCCGACACCCCGGCCTTTGAGATACGAGAGTTCGGCGGCGTCAAGGTCGGCATCTTCGGCATCGTGCTGCCGGAGACGAAGACCACTTCGAGCCCCGGCCCCGACATCGAGTTCCGCGACTCGTGCGAGACGGCCAAGCAGATCATCCCGCAGATACGCGCGGCGGGCGCGAAGACGATTGTCGCGCTCACGCACCTCTCGCTCGCCGAGGACAAGGCGCTCGCGCGCTGCGCGCCCGGCATTGATGTCATCATCGGCGGGCACGAGCACACGCTGCTCCAATCGTCTTCGGGCGGCGTGCCCATCTTCAAGATGACGGCGGACGGGCGCGAGTTGGGCCGCATTGACCTCAACATTGACCCGAAGACCGGCGAGGTCGCGAGCATTGACTGGCAGATTATCCCCGTCAACGCGAGCACGCCCGAAGACCCGGCGTTCGAGCCGGTGACGAAGAAGTATGCCGACCTCCTGACGAAGCTCTCCGCGCGCGTCGGCCAGACGGACGAGCCGCTCGACGTGCGCAGCGCCGTCAACCGCACCGAGGAGACCAACATCGCCGACTTCGTCGCCGACTCCTTCCGCAAGGCGGCGAAGGCGGACGTGGCGCTCATCAACGGCGGCAGCCTGCGCGCCGACACCATCATCAGTAAGGGCGAGATTTCGCTCCGCGACGTGCTCTCGATTCTGCCCTTCAACAACGAGCTGGCGAAGATCGAAGTCACGGGCGCGACGCTCCTGCAAGCTCTCGAACACGGCGTCAGCCGCAGCGGCCCCGGCTCGGAGCCCGGTCGCTTTCCGCAGGTGTCGGGCCTCCGCTACTCCTTCGACGCGTCGCTCCTGCCCGGCGTGCGTATCAAGGAAGTGACCGTCAATGGTCAACCGCTCGACCCGAAGAAGACTTACACGCTCGTCACCACCAAGTACGTCGCCGACGGCGGCGACCAGTACGCGATGTTCAAGGACGCGCGGCGGCTCCCTTTAGCGAAGATGATTGACTCGGAGGTCTTGCGTCAGGCCATCGCCTCGGCCAAGACAATCGCGCCACGGACGGACGGGCGCGTGCGCCGCCTCGACGCGCCCGCCGCCGAGCAGCCTTGCAAGCCCGAAGCACCGGCGGCGGCCACGCCCGCGCCCGGCAGGTGAGCTTTATGTTCGACGAAAGCGATTCGCCCACGGAGGCCAGAGAGAGGGCCGTCGGACTCTTCGAGCGCGCCTACCGCGCGCAGCAGGCGAAGGACTACGCCGAGGCCGTCGAGCTTTACCGCCGCTCCATCGAAACCTACCCGACCGCCGAGGCGCACACCTTCCTCGGCTGGGTTTACAGCTTCGACGGGCGCTACGACGAGGCGATAGACGAGTGCCTCAAGGCCATCAGCGTTGACCCCGCCTTCGGCAACCCCTACAACGACATCGGCAGCTATCTCCTCGCGCGCGGCGACCTCTGGACGTGCGTCCGCTGGTTCAAGCGCGCGATTGCGGCCCCGCGCTACGAGGCCCGCGCCTACCCGCACTTCAACCTGGGCCGCGTTTACGAACAGCGCCGCCGCCCCCTCGACGCCGCCCGCCACTACACTCTCGCCCTCGACGAGCAACCCGGCTTTCAGGAAGCCGCCAAAGCCCTCCGCCGCGTACAGGCGCGTTTGAGTTAGCCCGGAAGTCACGGGCCGTTTAAGACGAAGGGATGTCCTCGCCCGAAGAGTATTTCGTGTCGTGGAGCGTCGGGCCGCGGCGGATGGACGCGCTGTGGGCCGAGGGTTGGAGGCACTTCGGGGTGATGTTCTTCCGTTACCGGCGGTCTTCTTACGGCGGGCGGCGCTGCTCGGTCTTGCCATTGCGCCTAGACCTCGGAAGGTTCGCGCCTTCGCGGAGCCAGAGGCGCGTCGTCGCCAGAAACCGCGACGCGGAGGTGACGGTCGGCGAGACTTTCATTGACGCGGAGAAGGAGGAACTCTTCGAGCGGCACAAGGAGCGTTTCAGCGAGGCCGTTCCCGACTCGCTCGAAGACTTCCTCTCGCACGAGCCCGCGCGCGTGCCCTGCCGCAACGTCGAGATTTGCGTCCGCCTCGGAGGACGCCTCGCCGCCGCGAGTTTCCTCGACGTGGGAGAGAGGGCGACCTCCGCCGTCTATGCGATGTTCGACCCCTCGGAGTCGAGGCGCAGCCTCGGCATCTACACGATGCTCGTCGCCATCCGCTACTCGCTTCAACTCGGCTGCCGCTTCTACTACCCCGGCTATTCCTGCCGCGAGCCTTCCATCTACGACTACAAAAAGAACTTCGCGGGCGCGGAGGCTTACGACTGGCGCGGCGGCTGGTGGCCGCTCGAAGACGTGCCGCCGACAGGGCCGCGAACGTCTCGCCGCTAGAACGAGACGCTGTAGCTCGCGCCGGGGTTGCGCCCGCGCTCGAAAATGACTCCGAACTGGTGACGCCCGCGCGTGTAGTTGGCCGTCGGGTGGACGCGCACGCCGTCGAAGAGAATGGTCGAAGACCAGCGCTCCGCGAGGCTGATGTTGAGGCCGCCGATGATCCGCAAGCGGTCTTCAAACGTCCCGTAGGCGACGCCGACGTAAGGCGCGATGGGCAGGCCCGTCGAGTGCTTCAGGTTCTTGCTCAAGGTCGCGTAGAAAGACTGGCCGGAGGGCGTGCCGATGCGGTCGGAACTGGTGCCGAGGATCAGCGCGGGCCGCGCGTGCGTCTCGGTGAGCGCGACGAAGTTGGCGAGCGGCGAAACTTTCCCGGCGAGCGGGTTGTACTCGACCCCGGCGGTGAGGCGCGGGTGAAACCTGTACGTCAAAGTGTTGCGCCACTTCGCGCGGTCAATCACGTTCGAGACGACGCGCACGCCGTAAGTCCACTTGCCGGAGTCTGCTTCTTGTCCCGTCCCGCTCACGGCGCGACCTTCGCCCGGTCAAAGCGGTCAAGCGGGAACGGTTGAAGCCTCGCTCGGCTTCTCTCTGACGGAAGCCGCCTCCACGTTCACGAGCATCGCATCAATCTGCTTCTTCAAATCAGCTTGATTGACGACGCCGGAGATGACTCTGACAATCTTCCCGTCCCTGCCGACGACGACCGTTCCCGGCAAGGCCGTGCCCAACCCAAAGCGCAGCATGTCGGCGGCGGTCGCGCCCGTCCAGACGGGGAAGTTGATTTTCGTCTCCTTGACGAACTGCAAGACCTTCGCGCGCTCCTCCGGCGCGTCAGCCGAAGCGCCCAAGACCTGCACGCCGAGCGCCGCGTACTCGTTCTGAATCGCCGCGAGGTCGGGCATCTCCTTCCGGCACGGCACGCAGTACGTCGCCCAGAAGTTGAGCACGACGACGCGGCCTTTGAGCGAACTCAGGCGCTGTTCCGCGCCGGACAAGTCCTTGAGCGCCAACTCGACTTCCCTGCCGACGGCGTTCGCGGCCTCTCGCTCCGCCGGGCTCTGCGCCAGCACTTCGAGCGCGTCCACGCGGAAGACGTTCGCCTCACCCTTCTTCCGCGCCGCGCCCGTCAAGGCGACGCGCCTCCCGACGAACTCCAGCCAGTCCTTCCCCGGCAGGCGGAATTTCCCCTGCTCAAGCTGATAGAGCTTGAAGCCTTCGCCCTCGCGCACGGCGACGAGCGTCGGGTCGCCGCCCGCGACGCAGGACTGTGCCTTCAACAAGTCCTCCGCCGTGCCGTACACGACCTTCGTGCGGTCGGCCTCCGCCCAGCACTCCGCGCAGCACACGACCTGTCCTTCGACCCTCACCGCCTTCTCCTGCGCGCGCGCCGCAGGCAGGAACGAAAACAAAAGCAGGAGGCACGTCAAAAACCTTTTCATGAACAAACTCCGACCAACCGCGAGCGCCGCCCAAGTCCGACGGGCGGTTGGATGAATGAAATGATGTGAGAGGAAGGCGGGGACGCCTTCAAAGACGCCCCCGCCTCTTCGGAAGGGAACAGCTTATGGCTTGTGCTTCGCGCAGCAAGCGCCGCCCGTGCAGCACTCGGCCCCGGCGGCGCAACAGCTTTCGCCGCCTTCGTGCTTCGCGCTCTCCTGCCAGTCGGCCTGCTTCTCGCCCGGCTTGTGCGCGGCGCAGCAGGACTCGCCCGACTTGCAGCACGAAGCGCCGGACTGACAACAGCTCTCGCTCTTGTCGTCCTTCTTGTCGGCCTTCTCGCCTGAGTGCTTGTGTTCGGCGCAGCAGCTCGCGGCCTTCTCCGCCGGGCACGAGTGCGCTTTGTGTTTGGCGTGGTCGTTCGCGGCGGACACGACGCCCGTCACGCAGAGGACGAAGGTCACGACGAAGAGTTTGATTCTATTCATAACTGCCATCTCCTGAGTTCAAGTAAAGCGGGTCGGACTTCAAGCCAACGAGCGATTCGTTGACGTTTAGACGAGCCCGTCTTTAAATCAGGAAGACACAACAGCGCAGGTGCGTGCTGCCCCTGTCGGGCACGCGCAGGCGGTGCGCGTCGAGGCGCGCGGGAGTGTGCGCGGGCGGCGTAAATTTGAGCGGGGTTCCCGCCTCGGCGAGTGAAGCGTCCGTCGCGCCCGCCTTGCGCGCCGGGTCTGCGGTCTGGGTCTTGAGCGGGCAACAGTCGGTTCGCGGCATCCTCCCCGGAGCCCGCCTCAAGTTCGAGCCGCCGCCGTTGTCGTCGTCGTCGCCGCCGCTCTCGGCCTTCGCCTTGTGACAGCAATCGCCCCCCGCGAACGCCGGGCACGAGTCCGACTCCTCGAACGCCTTCTGCCCGTCCGCCTCTTCGGCGGCGGCGGAGACGACTCCCATCTCGCAACCGAGGAAGCAGCCCACGCCCGCCAGCCACAGCACGAGGGCCGCGGCAACTACGCGACGCGCAATCAGACGGGCTGTGAGCTTCGACTCAGACACGACGGGCATTGTAAGTCTTTGCCGGAATCAAATCAACGGCATCCCGCCCCGACACGACGCCGGGCGGCGGCTTCGGGCATCTCTCAGGAGGTTTCGTGCTGCTCGATCTCTTCGAGGTTCTTGATGAGGTCTTTGTTGATCTTCATCTTGCGGCGGTTGGCGTCCACGGCGACGTAGATGACTTCGGCTTCGGTGACTTTGATGCGCTCCTCCGTGCCGCCGTAGCGCTCGGCTTCGACGACGACGCGGATGGTGATGGAGGTCGTGCCGACGCGGACGGTCGTGGCGTAGAAGCTGACGAGGTCGCCGACGAAGACGGGCGCGTGGAAGACGACTTCGCGCATCGCCACCGTCACGAAGCGCTCGATCTGCGTGCGGCGGTGGGCCTCGACCGCGCCCGCGATGTCAATGTAGCTGAGGATGATGCCGCCGAAGATGGTGCCCTGCGGGTTGGTGTCGCGCGGCAGGAGCGTGATGCGGATGGCCGGGTCGCCGTAGGAGTTCATAGACGCCGAGGATGGACGCGCCCGGCCCGGCCTGTCAAGCGACCGGCTCGGCTCGTCGCGCGGCGGCGGCGGGAGGCGCGCGCGCCCGCGCCGGATTCGTCGGAAAGTCGCCTTTTCGCCCCGTTTTCCGCCCCGCCCGTACAACTTGAGCGACGCCGCGCGACATCCAAAAGTTTGCCGTGGAAGCCTCTAAATCCGAGCCGCCGAAAGCGCGCGGTCTGACTCCTCACGGTTTCGGCCCGCCGCCCCGGAAACGCCTGTCGGGCGCGCACGAGGCGGCCCCGAAGTCAGTCTCAAAGCGTTTGACACTGCCGCCGCCGGGGAAACGGCTGTATAATTCGGCGGCCAAGAGTCGCCTCGGAAAGTCATTCGTATCAGACCTCCTTTTGTCGTTGACAGGAAAGCTACCGATGAAGAGATTTTTTAACTACTCGTTACTCGCGGCTCTCGTCGCGTCTTCGTTCGCGGGGCTCGCTCAAGCGCAGGAGCGCCGCCGCCCTGCCCCACGCCCGCAGACGCAACGCGCGAGGCCGACTCCGACTCCGACGCCTCTGCCGACTCCCCCGCCCGTGGCGACCATCGCCGAGACGCCGCTTGCGCCCGGCGCGCGCGCGCGCTTCGACGTGACGAACTACCGCGTCGAGGTCGAACTGACGCCGGGACAGAACTTCCTCGGCGCTTCGGGCGAAGTGACCTTCACGCCGCTCGACAACACGCGCACGGTCGTCTTCGAGCTGAACGGCTCTCTGAAGATCGAGAGCATCGAGCGCAACGGGAAGCCCTTGACCAACTTCGTGCAGGATCAGGCGGGCCTCGACAACATCGGCCCGCACGTCCGCGTTGACCTCGGCGAAGTGGTGGCCGCCGGTCAGCCGCAGACGCTTCTGTTCCGTTGGAGCGGCGCGCTCGTCACGCCCGAAGGCGGGCCTCTGGCGACGAAGCGGCTCGCTTACGTCGGCTCGGACGTTTCCTATCTGATGTACGCCGCGCGCTGGTTCCCCTTCCACGAGTACGCCGCCGACCGCGCGACCGCCGAGTTTACGGTCGTCGTGCCGACGGGCTACGAGGTGGCGGGCGCGAGCGACGAGCCCGTCTCGGCGCAGCCGCGCGCGGTGGGCAAGCAGGGCTTCCGCTTCGTGCAACGCCAGCCCTCGCTCGTCGGCAACTTCGCCGCCGGTCGCTTCCTCTCACGCACCTTGCGGATGAGCGGATACGAACTGGCCTTCTACGTCCAGCCGGGCAACGAGCGGATGATCGAACCTTACGCGCAACTCGTCGGCGAGGCGCTTCAGTTCTACACGCAGAAGTACGGCGAGCCCGCCTTCGGCAAGCGCTTCGTCGTCGCGCAGATTGACGACGCGAGCCTCGACGCCTATGCCGCGCCGGGGATGCAATTTCTTTCGCCGCGCTTCTTCGGCGCGGGACGCCAAGCCCCGCTCGACGAAAGGCTCCTGCGCGAAGTCGCCTTCCAATGGTGGGGGCTCTCCGCCGGGCTCAAATCTTTTGACGACGCGTGGCTCTCGCAAGGACTCGCCGAGTGGAGCGCGTTCGCCTTCCGCGAGACGCGCCTCGCGGGCGCGGCGCTCGAAACCTCGCAGCGAGACATGCTCGAACGCGCCTTGATGTTCGAGCAGGCCGCCTCCATCGCGCGCGCGCCTTCGACGCTCGACGACCAGTCGGCGGCTTATCAGGCCGTCGTCTTCTACAAGGGCGCGATGGTCTTCCGCATGCTCCGAGAGAGCTTGGGGCCGCAGAAGTTCGACGACCTCCTGCGCCGCTACTACGCGCAGTTCCGTGGCAAGAACGCCTCGATTGACGACTTCGAGCGGCTCGCCACGCAGGTCGCGGGCGAGAACATGCGCTACTTCTTCGCGCGCTGGGTCGAAGGGACGGGCGTGCCGGAGTTCAGCGCCGAGTATCAAATCATCCGCACGCGCGCGGGCAAGTTCCGGGCGCGCGGGACGGTCAAGCAGAACGTCGAGAACCTGCGGATGCCCGTCGAGATAAAGCTCAGAGCCGAGGGCGACGACGCCGACACGACCGTCTATATCGCCGACCAGAGCGAGGACTTCGACTTCGAGTCTTCGGGCAAGCCGCTCGAAGTCATCATTGACCCGAACCATAAGGTCTTGCACACCTCGGACGAGTTGCGCGTCTCCATCGTCGCGCGGCGCGGGCTCGAACTCTTCCGCGAGGGGCAGTACCTCGAAGCGCAGAGGCAGTTGGAAGAGGCGCTGAAGCTCGACAAGTCGAACTCTTGGGTTTACTACAATCTGGGACTCATCTACCTCGAACAGCGCAACTACGACCCGGCGATTGACAACTTCAAGGCGGCTTTGACCGGCAACCTCCGCCCCTCCTGGATCGAGGCGTGGGCACACATCAAGATGGGCAACGCCTACGACGCGAAGGGCGACCGCGCGCGCGCCGTCAACGAGTACAAGAAGGCCGTCGAGTCCGGCATAGACTTCGACAACTCGCAGAAGATGGCGAAGGCTTTCCTCGAAACGCCCTACGACCCGAAGGCCGTCACCGCCCAGAGCGGCGCGAGCGAATAAAAGCCGCGCGCTCGCACCGCGAATCTTGTGGCCGCCGTCTGACATCAGACGGCGGCCTTTTCATTTAATGCGGGCGCGGCGGCTCACGAAACTATTTCTTGACAGCCGCCTTTAGGCATGAATATACTCCGCCTGTCTTCCGTTAACGACACCCTCGAAATTCGTTAACCTCACTACTTCAGGACACAAAGGAGCCTCCCAATTAAATGAAGGATAGGATTATCTTGCCGGGCAAAATTCTGCTCATGGCGCTGTTCGTCTCCGCCATCGTGGCCGGTACTAACCTGTGGCACTCTTCGGCGGACAATGACTCTCAAGACGGCAGGGGACAGTTCGTCGCTCGCCTGCGTGACGGGCTCGGCGACGTGAGCTTCTCGACTCCTTCCAGTTCGCCCGGCAAGGTTCGTTCCTCCGTCAAGTCGGTCGCCGGATTTATGCAGAGACGCTCCGGGCTGACACTGAGCCACGCCTCGGAGTCGCGGCTGAGCGAGCTGGAGGAAAGGGCGGTCGGCGGCAACGCCCGACGCCTCTCGGCCAGTGATCTGAGCGCCATCCTCACGCAGGCGGTCTATGAGCGGATTGCCTCGCTCACCGATCAGGAGATTGAGCAGGCGGTGGAAGCCACACGCGGTTTCGACGCCCCTGACTTGCCTGACGCATACAAAGGCGGGCGTTCTAATATCAAAATCAGAGCGAGTTGGGGCGGCCCCAAAGTAAACGAAAGTCTGACCGCGCAGGTGAGCCATTTTCGCGCGCAAGCGCAGAGCGGTGACGCGACGCTCAAGCTCTTGCTCGGCAACTTCGTGAGCAAGGAAGTCGAATCCCGCGCACGCCTGCTGAACGAAGCTCTGCCGTCCGAGTTCATTCAGAGAGGGGCTTTGCAATCCTCATCCACCGTCGAGTTGACGCCCGCGCAGGCTTTCCTCATCGCCTACTCGGTGGTAAGTGACGACCCTCTTCTTGATTCCGAGGCGAACCTTCACAAACAGTTGCATCGCGTCAGGGCTGCGCGCGCCAAACACGCCGGACACTATCCTTCTCCCGAAGGGCATTTCGCCTACGGGACGAACGGCTACCTCTATTCCTCGCCGCTCGGCCTTCTCCTGAACGAGCAGACGGTGAATCGGCTGTTGCAACTGGTCGAGGAAGGGGGCGCGAAATGAGCAGGCTTAAAGCATGCGCTTTGAGCTTGATACTCATCTCCGCCGTGTTCGCAACCGCCTGCGATAAGATATGCGTGGCCGGATGTGGGACGCTCAAACCCGGCACCATCGTCGAGTATGTGGATGCCGAGAACAATGTTCACACATTCACCGCCGACGAAAACGGATGCGTTCGGTTCACGGCCCCCGACTGTGGCGAGTATGAAGCTATTAGTATAATTGCCCCGGAAGCTCCTCCGGTGAGTTGAAGTAACCGGCGAGCGACACTGACGGCCCGAAGCGACCGGCTGAGCCCCGGAATAGACGAAAGAGAATCCCACCTCTAAAAGAGTCGCACTTCAACGTCGAGTGCGACTCTTTTAGAGGTGGGATTCTTTCTGCGTGCTACCGGCGCTTCGCAATCTTCGTTTGCTTGCCCACGGCTATCGCCTTCCATCCTCTTCGGGGATTATCTCAGACGGGCGGCGCGGCGACGACGGCGATGCGCTGGCGTTCGGCGAGCGCGAGCATCTCGGCCTTGTCGAACATGAGTGTCTTGCCCGCGGTGATGCAGAGGCAGGTGGCTCCGGCCTCGACCATCGTCTCGATTGTGGGGACGCCGACCACGGGAACGTCGAAGCGCATGTCCTGATTCGGCTTGGCGACTTTGACGACGGCCAGCCGCCCGCGCGCGAGCGTGCCCGCGCGTTGGATACAAGCGTCGGTGCCTTCCATCGCTTCGACGGCGACGCAGGCGCGCGCGCGCACGACGATGGTCTGGCCGAGGTCGAGCCGCGCGATCTCGCGCGCGACTTCGAGGCCATACTCGATGTCTCCGCGCTCGCGCTCGTTCGGCGCGCGCTTCGTCAGAACGCCTTCGGCGGGCAGGTGGTCTTGCAGGAAGTAGGTCGAGTCAATCAGCTCGATGCCTTCGCGCGCGAGTTCGTCGGCGACGCCGCCGATGAGCGCGTCGGTGTTGCGGCGCGGCAGGGAGATGAGCATCCGGAGCATCCGCACGTCGGGCAGCGCGCCGCTGAAAATCTGGACGTGCTTGACCTGCCCCGCCATGATCGCCCGCTCCACGCCCTCGCGCTTGAAGAAGCGAATCATCTTCCCCAGTTGTCCGATGCCGATCCACGTGACGCTCTCGGCGACGCGCTCAATCGCCGGGTCAGTCTCCTCCTTAATCGCCGCCACCGCCAGAGACACGCCCGCCCGCCGCGCGCCTTCGAGCACGAGGAAGGGGAACTTGCCGTTGCCCGCTATCAGTCCGTAACGCATGAGACAGTGAGCAGTGAGCAGTGAGCAGTGAGCAGTAAAAGCAAGAGAACTGCTTACTGCTTACGGCTCACTGCTCATTTCATTTGACGACGCCGCGCTTCGAGGTCTCGATGAAGCGGACGAGTTCTTCGACTTCCGCCGAACCCTTAATCTCTTCGCGGATGGCCGAGAGCGCCTGCGTCGTGTTGAGGCGGGAGGCGAGGAGGAGGCGGAAGGCGTGGTGCAGCGCGTCTATCGCGTCCTGCGGGTAGCCGCGCCGCTTCATCCCGGTCGTGTTGAGGCCGTAGCACTTCGCGTGGTTGCCGACCGTGAGCGCGAAGGGGAGCGCGTCTTTGACGACCACCGAGTAGCCGCCGACGTAAGCCTCGCGCCCGACGCGGCAGAACTGGTGGACGCCGGAATAAGCGCCGATGTTCGCGCCGTCGGCGACTTCGACGTGGCCCGCGAGAGTCGCCGCGTTCGCCATGATGACGCGGTCGCCGACGAGACAATCGTGCGCGACGTGGGCCTGCGCCATGATGAGGCAATCGTCACCGACGGAGGTCAGCATCCCGCCGCCTTCGGTGCCCCGGTGGACGGTGACGAACTCGCGCAGGCGGCAGCGCCGACCGATGCGCGTCTCGGCGGGCTCGCCCCTGTACTTCAAGTCCTGCGAAGCGAGGCCGACGGAGACGAAGGGAAAGACGTGCGTGTCGTCGCCGACCGAGGTGCGACCGTCTATCACGCAATGGGATTCGAGGCGGACGCGCTCGCCGAGCCGCACCTCTTCGCCGACCGTGCAGAAGGGGCCGATGTAAGCGCCCTCGCCGATTTCGGCGCGCGGGCTGACGATGGCCGAGGGGTGAATCGTGACGGGCATCAGAAACAAAAAGGGGAAAAGGAGAAAAGGGGAAGAGGGGAAGAGGCGAGAGGGCGAAGAGAAGATGAGAGCGACAACAGACGCGGCCTCCTTCCGTCCCCTTGACCCTTTTTCCCTCTTCCCCTTTTCCCCCTCATCTTTATTTCACGGCGTTGCGGTCGGTGACGATGCTCATGATGTCGGCCTCGGCGGCGAGTTGGCCTTCGACGTGCGCCTCGCCGTGCATGCGCTGGACGCGCGCGCCGACGCGCAGAGGCGTGACGGTCAAGACCAGCGTGTCGCCGGGGACGACGGGGCGGCGGAAGCGCGCGTTGTCGAGGCCGCTGAAGAGGACGAGCTTCTGCTCGCGGTTCTCCATCTGCTGGAGGGCATAGACGGCCCCGACCTGCGCCATTGCCTCGACGATGAGGACGCCGGGCATGACGGGCGCGCCGGGGAAGTGGCCCTGAAAGAACTGCTCGTTGGCCGTCACCTGCTTGATACCGACGATGCGCTCCCCTTCGGTCAGCTCGACGATGCGGTCGACGAGGAGGAACGGGTAGCGGTGCGGCAGGATGCGCTGGATGTCGAGCGTGTCGAGAACCGTTTCCATAAGAGTCCAAAAAAAGTGACGAGTGACAAGTGACGAGTGACGAGCTAGGAAGCGGATTCTAGCTCGTCACTCGTCGCTTGTCACTCGCCACTGTGCTTCGGCGCTTAGCGGTTGGACGGCGTAGCGGTCGAGGCCG
>DASTQX010000176.1:0-4348 GCA_035761505.1 Pyrinomonadaceae bacterium | reverse complement strand
GACTTCCCGACGGCGCGCGCGTCATGCCCGACTGGCACGTTGCCGCGCCCGGCGACTCGGAGCCCGCCGTCGAGTTCAGGAGCCTGAGCGTGCGTGAGGACGGCGCGGGCAAGTACCTCTCGGTCGGCGTCGTGCTGACCTATCTCGGCGACGGGGAGGAGTGCGACGAGTGCGGCGAGGAGATACCTGACGGCGCGGGCGGCGTCAGCGACGCGCACGACCCGTCATGCTCACTCCACCCCGACAACGCGGTCACGCCCGGCGCGCGCGGCTGAGTAAAACACGAGCGGCTTGTGAGCATCGAACCCACCACGCGGAGGCAGGCATGACGGATCACGCTCAGGCAAGCGGCGGCGGCGAGGAGTTGTCCGGCGCGCGGCGGCGGCTCGCGCTGGCCGCGCTGAGGGGCGTCTTAAATCCCACGGGCCACACCGACAACTGCGCCGAGATGCGCGCCTACGGCGTCCGCAAATGCACGAAGCTCTGCGGGCGCGTCCGCGAGGCCGTCGAGAAGCTGACAGGCGACATCGTCCCCGGCTGTGACTGGCCCCGACCAGCCGCCGAGCAACTCAACGTCCCAGACGTGTGCCGCCACTGCGGGGCGTCCTTCAACTTTACGGGCGGCGGCTACTGCCCGAAGTGCGGCGCACCGTTCATGCCCGCCGACCGCGAGGAGCACGCGGCCGAGTCGAACGTGAGGCGCGAGCAGCTCTTCTTCGATGCCGTCGAGCAGATGACGATCCTGGAGGAGTTCAGCCAACCCGACATCAATCTGCCCCCGACGCTCCTCATCGTTGACGAACTCGAAGAGACGTTCCTCAACCTCGACCGCGACCAACTCCTGAGCATCCTGCCGACCGTCCTGCGCTGGCTCGGCACCGTCGAACCTTCTTTCCAAGCGACGACCCTGTTCACCGTCGAAGCCAGAGTCCGGCGGCAGGACTCCGAGCAGGTCGGCGTCGTCCGCAACATCAGCATCAACATCAACAGCAACGGCCGCTCCGTCATTTACACGGTGGACTTCGGCGGCGGCCAGACCGACACCATCAACGAAGAAGAACTCGTCTCGGCGGGGGTGGACGTGGGCGACACCGGGAGGCCGTCGTGAGTGAAGAAGAAAAGAGAGCAGACCCCTGGTGCGGCGGCGACCCGCGAATCACGGTGCTGGCGCGCGTCACCTTCGAGCACTTCCGCGGCCCCTGTGAGTTGGTAGCCTCCGCCAACCTCCAAGCCGGCGTGTTCGGGGTGCACTGCACGACCTACGACCAATACTGTCAATACCCTCACGACCCCGTCTCTTTCGTGGTGACAGGCATCACCCTTTTCGGAGCCTGCCTTGAGGTCTACTACTACCGGCGGCAGGACGACCGAAAGCTCGCCCTCCGGCTTGAACAGGTCGAGGCGTCGCCGCCCAGCCTCGCCCGTGAGGTGACGCTCGGCCTCTCGTCCATGCACGAGCGAGTCCGACAGTTGTGGATCCCTTACGACCACGTCGAGGCCCTGTACAACGCCGCCGCGGCGAAATTGGCCGCCCTGGAGCAGGGGCAAACCTCCGATGAGACAGCCCACGAAGAGGTCACAGCATGAGCCAGCAACCTTCCACGTTGAAAGACGAGTATTACCGGCTCCGCGTGAAGGGCGAAGCGCC
Source organism: Pyrinomonadaceae bacterium (assembly GCA_035761505.1). Taxonomy (GTDB): domain Bacteria; phylum Acidobacteriota; class Blastocatellia; order Pyrinomonadales; family Pyrinomonadaceae; genus JAIVJM01. The sequence continues at coordinate 2,700 of DASTQX010000176.1, read as the reverse complement.
GGAAGCCGTCCGTAGGCATGACGGTCAACTCATGCAGAGGTTTTCTTATATCGACTCGGATGCCGGTGTGGGTCTGGCCTCCCTCGCCGGCAGGCCCGATGAAGGCGTGGGCGTCCGCGTCCCCGAAGAATGGCTTGAGCCCCTCACGCCTGCCGAAGTCGCACACGCACGCTGGCTCGCGCGCACGTTCTTCGAGCGCGAGCGATACGTCACGGAAGAGGAGCGCGAGCGGGCGCTCTGCCGTTCCTGTCAGGGGAGCGGGCTGGTCGCCGACCTTCAGGGGCACGGCATCCTCGTCACGCACGAAACTCGCGCGCAGCTCGAAGCCGACGGCGCCGTCGTCACCGAGTGCGAAGGCTGCCACGGGTTCGGCGTGGCGGGGCCGGAAGCAGATGCGCTTCTGTCCGTCGCGGCGGAGGCTGAGTCATGAAGCGGGAAGTCCACTGCCCTTACGCGCGGGATTGGATTCCGCTCGGCAGGTCGAAGAAGAAATGCCCGAGGTGCGGCGCGACGCTCAACACCAGCACGCACCCCACCCGCGACGCGGACGCTTAACCGATCATCGAGGTCCACACCATGCCAGACGAAACGACGGGCGAAGAACACGCCCGACTGATAAAGCCTCCCAGGCCACGGAGGATGTCGCGCGCCGACAGGCTTGAAGCGAGAAACAGCCTGCTGCTCGGCATCATGAGGCGCGTGCTCGACCAACTCGGCGCGGACTGTGTCGACGCAGCCGTCGAGACACTCACGAACGCCTCGAAGCTGAACCTGACGCACGCCCTGACCGGCGGCGACCCGAAGGTCGCCCGGCAGACGCAGGCCATCGTCTTGATTCGCGTCGAAGGTGACGGCTGCCGCGTCGTCGTGACGCGAGACACGCACGGCGATGACCTGTGGTTCGCGGCCGACAGCATCCTGAAGGGGATGGCGCTCGCGCTCTCGCCGACGAAGCAGGAGCTGTACGACAAGTTCGACCTGTACGTGGTCTGGGGCGACGGGCAAATCTACGAGGACACCTACGACCTCTACCACATCACAAGCCCGCACTTCGAGACGCTGACCGAGCACATCGTGGGCCTCGTCGAGAGCTACGAGATTCTCCAGCAGCACGAGGCCGGCTCCCCCATCACGAACGGCGTCTACGTGGAAGTGCTCGACCAGACGTCAATGGGTGGCAAGGTCTTCTACTTCACGGCGAGCGATACACACACATTCATGTGGCATCAGGGGGGAAGGCTCGGCGAGTGGAGGCGGCAACCCGTCGAGCGCATTGACGACGACGCCCGGCCGTTCGTCGGGAAGCTGCCGGACGAGATCGTCGCCCAACTGCCGGAGGCGCACGCCGAGTTCGCCCTGTGGCACTCCATCCGCCAACAGGCACCAGCCGGGCGGGTGCAAGCGGCGTAACACTAAGGCGGGCGACCAACGACGCCGAAGAAAAATAGTGCGGAATCTCCTTGGGCAAAATTTGCTCAAGGGGAGTACCCGCAAATGTCCGCTTACACAAACGTCAACCGCGCAGGAATCAGGGCCGCGTTCGCCCTCATCCTACTCATCATCCTCGCACTAGGGTGGCTGTTCCGCTTCACCGTAAGGGCGATTAAGAATTACCGGGCCGCTCACGCGCCGGCGGGCGCGGCCTGAGTGATGCCTCCAACGCACCGGCCGACAAATCCCTCATTAAGCTCGCCCGCCGACAACCGACGACAAACCCGCCCACGAAGAAATGTGCGGCCTCCACGCGGCACGATAATTCCTTAACGTGGGCGGCCGACGCGCCCCGACGGAGGTTGTGCCCATGCCGCCGCAGAAGAAGCCGACAATCACCGACGCCGAAGCCTACGCCCTCTTTCTACTCGACAGCATCCACTGCGGATGGCGGGCGGGCGCCATCAACACGGTCGAACCCGACGAATTAACCAACGCATTCGGCAGGCTCGAACTCCCCGAGATCAGGCGGCGACTCGCCGCACTCAGCCGGAAGGGGCTCGTCGAGACTCCCACCGGCTACGAGCCGGGCAAGGCTTACTTCCTGAAGCCCGAACTCGAAGACGCCTGGAATCAATGGATGCGCGAACAGCGCGGGTTCGAGAAGATCGAGGAGTTCAAAACGAGGGGCTGACCCCACGTCCGGGCCTCGCAATAACCTAGCGGGGGCGGGCGGCGAACTCCCATCCTGAGCCGCGCCCCACGGTGAACCAGATGCCGACTGAGACCCTCGAGGAAGCATTCGCCCTTCGCATGGGCTTCTCTTCCTACGCCGAGATGTGCCGGATGGTCTCGTCGGTCGACATCTCCACGCCCGACCGCCTGGCGCGCTTCAAGGCCTGGCAGGAAGACGACGACACGAAAGCCGTCCTCGAATTCGTCATCGCCTGCAACAACGAACCGGGCGCCGGCGGCGACGACCCGGGGGACGAGTTCGGCCGCGTAGACCCCGATCAGGAAATAACCCTTCACGTGCCCGGCAGCTCCGGCACGCTGAAGCGGATGGGCCTGCTCGCCACGCCCCGCATCGTCCGCCTCCTCAAGGGCGAGAACGCGCCGTGCTCCTTCTCCGTCTCGGGCGGCAAGGACGGCTCGGCGGCGGCCATCGCCGGCATCGAATACCTCAACTCCATCGGCCACACCGGCGCGCGCCTACTCGAACACTGCGACCTCGGCCTCATCGAACACCGCGACAGCATCAAAGCCTGC
>DASTQX010000175.1:0-3732 GCA_035761505.1 Pyrinomonadaceae bacterium | reverse complement strand
GTAAGAGACGGCGAGGCCGAGTCCGAGGCCGCCCTCGCCCTTCGTCGTGAAGAACGGGTCGAAGATGCGCGAGCGCACTTCCGGGCTCATCCCGACGCCCGTGTCGCGCACGCTGATGCGGACGGAGCCTTCGACCTCTTCCGCGAAGAGCGTCAGCCGCCCGCCGTCGGGCATCGCGTCCACGGCGTTGAAGACCATATTGACGAGGACTTCGCGCAGTTCCGAGCCTTCGCCCATCACCACCGCGCGCGAGTCGTTCCGCAACTCAAGCAGGATGTGCGTCCCCGCCGCCTCGCGGTCGCGCCAACGGGGCCGCGTCATCTCGCTCACGTCGAAGAGGAGCTGATCCACCGAGACGGGCTCAAGGTCGCGCGCCCGTCGCTGGCGCGCGAAGTCCTGTATGCGCTTGACGGTCTTCGCGCCGTCCTCCGCCGACTTGACGATGACGCGCAAGCCCTGCTTGATCTTCTCCGGGTCTTCGGTGCGCATGAGCAACTGCGCGCGACCGAGTATCCCGGCCAGAGTGTTATTGAAGTCGTGCGCCACGCCGGAGGCTAACTCGCCGAGCGCCGAGAGTTTCTCGATCTGCGAGAACTGCTCGCGGATGCGCTCCTGCTCGGCGATGTAGTGCGAAAGCTCCTGCACGTGCCGCTCGGCCTGCTCGGCCTGCGCCGCCGAAGCCTCGATGTTCTTCAGGTAAGTCCGGTAAGTGAAATAGACGATGAAGATGATCGGGGCCGCGACGACGAAGGCCGACGCACCGATGCGGCCCGCCATCACGGCGATAATCCCGGCGGCTGAAGCGCCCGCGAAGTAGGTAATCGAAGTCCAGAGGAAGTGCTTGTGCCATGTGCGCCAGAAGGGCTGGTTGGTCTTGAGCGAGGCGGCGAGCGCGACGAGGCCGGAGTTAGCCGCGTACTGCACGAGCGCCATCAGGCAGACCGCCGAGATGAAGTTGCCCTGAAATCCTCCGGCGAGTCCGAGGTCTTGGCCGAAGCAGAGGCGGAGCACCGTGACGTTGACGAACGTTGCCAGCGCCAGCACCGCCGCGTTGAAAGCGACGGTGAACTTGCGCTTGCAGAAACGCGTGGAAGAGAAGAGCCCTTCGCCAGCCGTCAGAAGAATCGTCGCCTCGCCGCCGTAGAGCAGGAGCGTGAGAAAGATGAGCGTGTCCGAGACCGAGATCGCGGAGTTAAAACGCGGGATGTCAATCGAGATGCGCGAGGTGACGAAGAGCGTGACGGCGGCAATGACGGCGAAGCGCAGGTCGAGCGCGGCGAAGGGCAGGTTGATGGCCGAGTGGACGATGATGACGGCCCCGGCCACGAGCACCAACCAAGAGAAAGGAAGGAACAGCCTCGGCCTGATTGTCGGCTCTGAACATTGCGCGTCAGTCATCGGCGGCTCCGGTCTCCTGCTCACAGAACGAGCTATCGCGTCACCTCCAACGGGCCGGAAGTGACCTTCAGCAGAACCCTCCGACCGTCGGCGGCGACGACGTGAACGTCCTCGGCGTCGAGGCTCAGGGCTTCCGCGCCCTCGGCCAGCGCCTCGACTTCGACCAGAAGCAGCACGCCCGCGCCCGTGAAGGCCGCGGCCCCGGCGGCGGGCGCGACCGAGACGAGCGCGAAGCCTTCAGGCGAAACGCTCTGCGTGAGACTCACGTCCGCCGCGTGCGCGAACAGGTTGCCGTGGCCGAACGAGCGGACGGCCAGCGAGCGCGGGTCGAAGCGGAGCGAGAAGGAGACGAGCCCAAGCGGCGCGTCCGTCTTGAGCAGAATCTTCAACTGCCGCCGCTCGCCGACTCGCAAGGCTTCCGCTTCGGGCACTAACCGCAACTCGGCGGCGCTCCTCGCAAGTGTGCCCGCGAGCGCTTCGGGCTTCGACGTTGAAGTGTTCGGCATGGAAGTGTCCGGCGCTGAAGAGTTCGAGGTTGACGAGTTCGGAAGCGAAGAGTTCGACGCGTAGCGGCGGCGCGTCGCCGGAGAGTTTATGACCCGTTCAAGCCCCTCTCTCTTCGGCCCTTCCGGCGCGACGTTTTGTTTGACGACCTCCGCAGGCCGCCTCTCTTCCGCGAGGGCGGCAGGAGTCGCGGCGGCGAGAGGAGGCGAGTCAGCAGCCCCTTCATACACGGCCTCCTTCGCCACACCCGGCGCGGGCTCGCGCGCCGCGACGTGACTCATCAGAGCCTTCGGCGCGGGGACGAAGCCCGGCACTTCGGCGTCCGGCAACTCGACGACGCGGTTGTTGGGAATCAGCCGCGCGGCGGCCAACTGTTCCTCGCGCCGAGTCTCCTGCAACATCGCTTCGAGCGTCCCCGTCGTCGGCGTTTGCAGCGTCCCCGAAGGGCGCATCTCCTCGTCGCTCGGCGTCACGGCGGGCGCGCGCATGACGTGCGGCGTGACGGCAATCACGATGTCGGTCTGCTGGTCGTTGCGGCGCGGCGCGGTGAAGAGTCGTCCCAGCACGGGCACGAGGCCGAGCACGGGCAAGCCTTGCCGCCCGCGCGAGTGCTGGTTCTGCGCGACGCTGGCGATCATCATCGTGCGGTTGTTCTGGATGCGCGCCGTGCCTTCGATGTTGCGCTCGGTGAAGGTCGGGGTGAGGTTCGGCCCGCCCGTCGTCGTCACGTCGTTCGACTTGATGCTCATCTTGACCTGCACGTCGAGGTTCGGAAAAACCTGCGGCGTGAATTCGAGCGTCAGGCCCGTCTTCTCGTACTGAATCACGGGATAGCCGTTGCCGCCGAAGAGCCCCTGCGTGACGCCGGGCTGCTTGTCGGAATCGCCCGTCGAGATGGAGCCGTAAGGCGCAACCGTCGCCGTCTGCACGGGCACGCGCTGGCCGATGTGCGCGGTGGACTTCTCGCCGTCGAAGGCGTGAACCTGCGTCGAGGCGACGAGCCGCGTGTTGTCCTTGCGTTGGAGCGCGTTCAAAGTCATGGCCGGGACGACGAGCGCCGCGCCGAGAGCGGTCGGGGCCGCGACCGCGCCGAGCCCCTGCGTGACGACGCTCCGGCTGCCGCCGAAGATGGTCAAGCCCTTCGTCAGCCCGCCGAGGTTCGAGAGCGAGTCCGCCGTGCCGACCTGATTGCCGAGCTGCATCAAGTCGGTGCGCGAGACCTCGTAGATGTTGACATCCATCACCACCTCGGAGCGCTCCTTGTCAACGCTCTTGAGCAGTTCGCCGACGAGCTTGACGTTCTCCGGCGTGTCGCGGATCGTCAGGCTGTTGGTGGACTTGTTCGCGGTGATGACGGGCTGGCGTCCGGCCTGCGGCGGGATGGAAGCCTGTATCAGGAGCTTGGCCTCGTTCGGGTCGACGTTGTAGAGGTAGAAGGTGCGCAAGACCAACTGCTGATACTGCGGGCGCTTCACCTGATCGGCGACGAGGATGGTGCGGGCGCTCAGCTTCTGGAAGAAGAGCCCCTGCGTGAGGAAGATGTAGTCGAGCGCCTGCGCGGCGGTCACTTCCTGCAAGTCAACTTCGACGTTGCGCTTCGGGAAGTCGCGGTCGAAGACGACGTTGAGCCGGAGTTGCCGCGCGATAAACTTGATGAAGTCTTCGAGGTCGCCGTTGTAAGTGATAACTTGAAGCTGCTCGGCGCGCGAAGGGGCCAGAGCCTCTTCGCCGTCCTTCGACGGTGCGCCGCCGCCGTTCGCGCCGGGCCGGAAGGCCGCCGGGGCGAACCTCTCGGACGCCGCGACGTTCTTCGTGTCGGGCTCGGCTTCG
>DASTQX010000174.1:0-1224 GCA_035761505.1 Pyrinomonadaceae bacterium | reverse complement strand
GTCACGCGGCGTCGGCGACGTCTCGGCTGATTCTGAGTTCCCTCTCCCTGACGATGAGCCGCGCCTCGCGGAGACGGGTGCGAAGGTTGCTCCTGTTCACGCCGAGTTCCGCGCCCGCGTCCGTCAGGCAGCCGCCGTGCTCTTCGAGGGTCTTCTCGGCGACGGCGACGAAGGCGCGCGACAGGTACTCTCTGATCGTCTCGCCCTTTTCCCTGTACATCAAACTCTCCGGCAGGACTTGGCGGCCTTCCGAACCTTGCGGCTGAACGAGGTGGAGGGTTTGCTTCTTCGCCGCGGGCAGCACACGCCTCACGTCCTCGACCGTGATCGCCTCGTCGTCCGAGACCCGCGCCGTGAGTCTGGCGATGACGTTCTGCAACTCCCTGACGTTGCCGGGCCAGTCGTGCGTCACCAGGAGGCGGACGGCCTCCTCCTCAATGCGGTACGAAGACTTCCTGCCGTTCCGCTGCTGCTCGGCGGCGAGGCGGTGGCTGATGAGCGCCGGGACGTCTTCGCGCTTCTCGCGCAGGGGCGTGGTGCGGAAGTCGAGGACGCTCAGGCGGTCGAACAACTCGGCGCGGAAGCGCCCGTCGGCGGTCATGGCCTTCAGGTCCTGTGAGGTGGCCGCGATGATGCGGACGTTCACCTTCACGTCCGCCGTTCCGCCGACGCGGCGGAACTTCATCTGCTCGACCGCCTTGAGAAGTTTCACCTGGAGCGACGGCGGCAGCTCGGCGATCTCGTCGAGGAAGAGCGTCCCGCCGTCGGCCATCTCGAAGAGGCCGCGCTTGCGCTCGTTCGCGCCGGTGAAGGCGCCCTTCTCGTGGCCGAAGAGTTCAGACTCCAGCAGGTTCTCGGTGAGCGAGGTGCAGTCGAGGTCGAGGAAGGGCCTGTCCCGCCGCGCGCTCTGTTCGTGGATGGCGCGCGCCGTCGTCGTCTTGCCCGTGCCGCGCTCGCCCGTGATCATCACGGGGTGGGAGCTGCGGGCGATGATTTCAATCTCTTTGACGTGCTCCAGCGAGGCGGCGCTCGCGCCGACGATTCCGGCCGCCCCGACCGACTCGGCCTCGGGCTGTTCGGGCCGCCAGAGCTTCCTCGCGCACAGCTCGGCGCTGAGGGCGGCGACTTGCAGCACGGCCTCGATCTCTTTCCTCAGCTTCGCCCCGACCGCGCCCGCGCACGTGACGACGATCTGCGCGCCGCCGGGGATGCGGTTCTCGATGT
>DASTQX010000173.1:0-11762 GCA_035761505.1 Pyrinomonadaceae bacterium | reverse complement strand
GTCCACGCTGCTCTCGATTCTGGGCCTGCTCAATTCGCCGACCGGGGGCGACTACCGACTCGACGGCGAGCCCGTTGCGAACCTCTCGTCGGCGGGGCGCGCGCGCATCCGCAACCGCGAGATCGGCTTCATCTTTCAGAGCTTCAACCTCATCGGCGACCTCACGGTTCACGAGAACGTGGAGCTGCCGTTGATGTACGGCAAGGTGAGCGCGTCGGAGCGCAAGAAGCGCGTCGAAGAGGCGCTGGAGAGAGTCGGCATGGCGCACCGCGCCAAGCACTTGCCGAACCAGCTCTCCGGCGGTCAGTAGCAGCGAGTCGCCGTCGCCCGCGCCGTCAGCGGTCGCCCGCCGCTCCTGCTGGCCGACGAGCCGACCGGCAACCTCGACTCGTCCAACGGCGAGGCCGTCATGCAGTTGCTCCGCGAACTCAACGAGAGCGGCACCACCGTCTGCATGGTGACGCACGACCCGCGCTACGCGCTCTACGCCAACCGCACCATCCACCTCTTCGACGGCTGCATCGTGAAGAACGTGTGCAGCGCGGAAGAGGCAGTGGAAGAGCGCCCGGAGGTCGCGATAATTTAATGGGAGCTTTGCTGCAAGACATCCGCTACGGCCTGCGCACGCTGTTGAAGAATCCCGGCGTGGCGCTTCTGGCCGTCTTCGCCCTCTGTCTGGGCATCGGCGCGAACACCGCTATCTTCAGCATCGTCAACGCCGTCATGCTCCGACCGCTGCCGGTCGAGGAGCCCGACCAGCTCGTCATGCTCTTCGAGAGCAAACCGCAGGCGGGCATCACCCGCGCGCAGGTCTCCTACGCCAACTACGCCGACTGGAAGCGGGGGAGCCAGAGCTTTGAGAGCATGGCGGCCTTCGGCGCGCAGTCCTTCAACGTCACCATCGGCGGCGAGCCGGAGCGAGTGCCGGGGGCGCGCGTCACCGCCGACTTCTTCCAAGTGACGAAGGCGCGGCCCGCGCTCGGCAGCACGTTCACCGCGGAAGCGAGCGAGGCGGGCAGCGACCGCGTCGTCATCCTCAGCCACGCGTTCTGGGAGAACCGCTTCAACTCCGACCCTCAGGCCGTTGGCAAGACGCTGATCCTCGACGGCGGCAACCACACCATCATCGGGGTGATGCCGAAAGAGTTTCAGTTCCCCAGCCGTCGCACCGCGCTGTGGGCTCCTCTCGCCGCCGAAACATCCGCCGCCGGGACGCACTACCTGAACGTCATCGCGCGGCTCAAGCCGGAGGCGACCAGCGCGCAGGCGCAGGCCGAAATGAGCGCCGTCGCCCAGCGGCTCTCCGAACAGGGCGACCGGGCCGGGTGGGGCGTGACCCTCATCACGCTCTCCGACTATTCCATCGGCAACATCAAGTCGGCCTTCTTCATCCTCTTCGCTGCCGTCGTCTTCGTCCTGCTCATCGCCTGCGCCAACGTCGTGAACCTCCTTTTGTCGCGCGCGGCGGCGCGGCAGAAAGAGGTTGCCATCCGCGCCGCTATCGGGGCGACGCGCCTCCGCATCCTCCGCCAGTTGCTGACCGAAAGCATGCTGCTCTCGCTGCTCGGCGGGGGGCTCGGTCTGGCGCTGGCCTTCGTCGGCATCGAACTGCTTCTCGCCAGCCTCCCCGGCGGGGTCGCCATTCCGAACGCCGAGGACATCGGCATTGACGCGCAGGTGCTCGTCTTCACGGTGGTTGTCTCCGTCGTGACGGGCGTGCTCTGCGGGCTGGCCCCGGCGTGGCGGCTCTCGAAGACGGACTTGAACGAAACGCTGAAGGAGGTCGTCAGAGGCTCGACGGGGACGCTCGGCGGTCGCCGCGTGCGTAACGTGCTGATGGTCTCGGAGGTCGCGCTGGCGCTGATGCTGCTCATCAGCGCGGGGCTGATGATTAAGAGTTTCCTGATGTTGCAGTACGTTGACCCCGGCTTCAAGGCCGACAACGTGCTGACGATGGAGGTCTCCCTGCCGAAGGCGAAATACGCCGAAGACTATCAGGTGGCCGCCTTCTACGCGCAGGCGCTTGAGCGCATCGCCGCCCTGCCCGGCGTGCAGGCCGCCGGGGCGGTCAACAACCTCCCGCTCAGCGGCGAGACCACCAACGTCGTCATCAACATCGAGGGGCGGCCCTCGCAACCCAACGAAGACGAACTCTACACCGGCTACCGCTCCGTCAGCCCCGAATACTTCGGCGCGATGGGCGTCCCCGTCAAGGCGGGGCGCGCGTTCGCGCAAAGCGACGGGGCGAAGGCTCCCGGCGTCGCCATCATCAACGAGACGATGGCGCGTCGCTTCTGGCCGGGCGCGGACCCGCTCGGCAAGCGCGTCAAGCAGGGTGCTCTGGAATCCTCCGAGCCGTGGGTGACGGTGGTCGGGGTCGTGGGCGACGTGCGCCACTCCGCGATCAATCAGGAGCCGAGGGCGGAGATGTACCTGCCTTATCAGCAGGAGCCTCTGCGCTCGATGTTCGTCGCCGTGCGGACAGCAGCCGACCCGCAGAGCATCGCCCCCGCCGTGCGCGGCGCGATTCTCTCGGTGGATAAGGATCAGCCGATCTCGAACCTCAGGTCTATGGAAGAAGTCGTCTCGGACGCCAACTTCGGGCGGCGCACGACGACGGTGCTGCTGGTCATCTTCGCGGTGGTGGCGCTGGTGCTGACGACGGTGGGCATCTACGGTCTGCTCGCGTACTCGGTCACGCAGCGCAAGCAGGAGATCGGCATCCGCATGGCGCTCGGCGCACAGGCGGGCGACGTGCTGAAGATGATTCTCAAGGAGGGGATGTTCATCGTCTCGGTGGGCATCGCCATCGGTCTGGTGCTGGCGCTGGTCGCCGGGCGTCTGATGTCGAGCATGCTCTACGGGGTGAGCGCGACCGACCCGCTGACGCTCGTCGGCCTTTCGCTGTTCCTGATTTTCGTGGCCCTGACGGCCTGTTTCATCCCGGCGCGACGCGCCACCCGACTCGACCCGATGCAAGTCCTCCGGTACGAGTAGCTGGCCGCCGACGGCGGCGGAGTCGAAGACCGGTCTTTGCGCCGAGCCGGGCGCTGAGTCGGAGGGCGTCCGGGGACGCTCTCCGACCTCAACCCGGCCCCATTTCTCACCACGGGTGAGAAGCGTTGCGCCGACGCTGCACGCGGCGCGCAGCCTTCACAAGCAGGACATCGCGCGACCGTCATCGGTCAACGTACTGGAAGGGGTAAAGACTACATGAGCGAGAACAAGCTTGACTGTATAGTCATCGGTTATAACGAGCTGCCGTTTCAGCGCTACGAGAGTTTCCTCAGCAAGTACGGCGAGGACTCCGAGGCGTACCGCGACCTCAAGTTCAGTTTCGTCAACGTGGCCGGTGAGAAGATGGATTACGTGGGGCTCCTCAACCACGTGCTCAACGAGGGCCAAGACGCGGGCCTCGCGGCCTCCCCGCACGACCTGAAGTCGGGCGACATCCCGAACCTCGCCGCCGTCTATCTGACCAACTTCCTCCGGAATCGTGGTGTTGCGGCGGAATACATCAACCTCTTTCAGTACGAGAAGGAAGAACTCCTCCGCTATCTGGCGCAAGACCCGGTGTGCGTGGCAATCACGACCACCTTCTACGTGGTCAACGTGCCGGTCAACGAGATGGTCGAGTTCATCCGGCAGCATAACCCGCGGGTGAAGATCGTCGTCGGCGGCCCGCTCATCGCCAACCACGCGAGGAACAACGTCGGCGCAGACTTCAGCGCGGCGGTCGACGACCTTGGGGCCGACATCTACGTCATCGAGGGGCAGGGCGAACAGACGCTCTACGAGATCGTCGAATGTCTGAAGGGCGGCGGCGATTTGAACAGCGTCCCCAACCTCGCCTTCTTCGAGGACGGGCAGCTCAAGCGCACGCCCGTCAAGGCGGAGAACAACTCGCTCGACGACAACTCCATCAACTGGACGCGCTTCAGGGGCCGGGACACGGGCCGCACGCTCCAGACCCGCACCGCGCGCAGTTGCGCCTTCAAGTGCGCTTTCTGCAACTACCCGACGCGCGCCGGAGCCCTGACGCTCACCAGCCTCGACTATCTGGAGAGGGAACTCGACTCGATGCTCGAACTCGACGACGTGCAGAACGTCGTCTTCATTGACGACACCTTCAACGTCCCCTTCCCGCGCTTCAAAGACATCTGCCGGATGATGATTCGGAAGAAGTACCCCTTCAACTGGTTCTCCTACTTCCGTTGCAGCAACTCGGACGAAGAGGCCATTGACCTGATGGCCGAGAGCGGTTGCAAGGGCGTCTTCCTCGGCATCGAGTCGGGCTCGCCGACCATCCTCCAGAACATGAACAAGGCGGCGACCATCGAGAAGTACGCGCAGGGCATCGAGTGGCTGCGCGCGCGCGGCATCCTGACCTTCGGCTCCTTCATCCTCGGATTCCCCGGCGAGACCGAAGAGACGGTCAACGAGACGATTAACTTCATCAAGACGACCCGGCCCGACTACTACCGCACGCAGATGTGGTACTGCGAGCCGGGGACGCCCATCTACCACCAGAAAGAGAAGTACCAGATCGAGGGCGACGGCTTCGTGTGGTCGCACGCGACGATGGACAGCCTTGAGGCGATGGATCACATAGATCGCATGTTCCTCTCCATTGACGAGTCGCTCTGGCTGCCGCAGTGGTCGTTCGACTTCTGGATCATCCCCTACCTGATGGGCAAGGGCATCACGGTCGAGCGCTTCAAGGAGTTCATGACCGCCGCGCATAAGATGCTGGCTCTGGAAATCGCCTCCGTGCCGAGCGAGCGGAAGAAGAACTTGCAGCAGCAGTACCTGCGCGGCGTCATCGAAAAGGCGAAGAACTGGCAGTTGTCGTCATCACTCGTGACCACCGCCGCCTGAGCGCGGCAAGGGAAAGAGTCATGGAAAACACAGTCGAAGGATACGAGCTTTCCCCCCAGCAGAAGCGGGTCTGGTCTTTGCAGCAGGAGAGCACGGCTTATCGCAGCCAGTGTGCCCTGTTGATAGACGGCGACCTGCGGGCTGAAGCCCTGACCGCAGCCTTCCAGACTGTGGCGGGGCGGCACGAAATCCTGCGCACCACTTTCGCGCGCCAGCCCGGTCTGCACTTCCCCTTTCAGGTCATCGCCGAAGACTGTCGCCCGTCCCTGCGACAACTCGACCTGAGCGCTTGCCCGGCGCGCGAGCAGGAGGCGCGGCTCGACGAGATATTCCGTCAGGAGTGGGAGCGCCCGTTCGACCTGACGCGCGCCCCGCTCCTCCAACTCTGTCTGGCGAAGCTGACGGAGACGCGTCACGCCCTCTTCGTCAGCCTCCCCGCCGCGTGCGCCGACGCGCAATCCCTCAACAACATCGTCACCGAGGCCGTGCGCTTCCTCGCGGCGACACAGGCGGGGGAGACGGAGGACGCGGGCGAGATTCTACAGTACGCCGATTTCTCGAAGTGGCAGAACGAGCTGCTCGAAGGCGAAGGCGCGGAGGCGGGCCGGGAGTTCTGGGAGCAGCAGAGGCTCAACGGCTCCACGGAGATGCGCGTGCCTTTCGAGGCCACCTCCGGCGGGCCGCGAGCGTTCACGCCGGAGCGGCTCAACCTCGTCATCGAGCACGGCCTCTACCTGCGGCTGCGGGGGATGCTCCCCGACTATCAGGTGACGCTCGCCGACTTCATGCGCGCCGCGTGGCAGAGCCTCCTCTGGCTCCACACGAGACAGACGGAAGTCGTCATCGGCGACCTCTGCCGTGGGTATCAGGAGTTGGAGCAGGCCGTCGGGCTCTTCGCCAAACTGCTGCCGGTGAAGTGCCATTTCGAGGCGAACATGCGTTTCGCCGAGGTCTTGAAACAGTCATCGGCAGCGAGACGCCACGCCGGGGAGTGGCAGGAGTATTTCGCGTGGGAGCAGTACGCCGAAGCGACGGAGCCGGAGAAGAATTTCTTCGCCGCGAGCTTCGAGTACAACGTCCTGCCGCCGACGCAGACCACCTCCGAACTGGAAGTCTCTTGGCAGAGAGTCGAGGTCTGCCACGACCGTTTCAAGGTCAAGCTCTGCTGCACGGAGCAGGGGCAGTTCGTCACCGCCGAACTCAAGTACGACTCCGGGGACATCAGCGCGCAGGCCGCCGCCCTCCTCGCCGAGCAATTCATCTCGCTGCTCCACAGCGCCGTCAGGAATCCCGAATCGCTCGTCACCGAACTGGAAGCGCTCGGCCAGTCGGAGCGCCGCCGGCTCCTCGTCGAGTTCAACGACGTGGCGAGCGCCTTCGACGGCGACCGTTGCATCCACGAACTCTTCGAGGAACAGGCCGCCCGCAACCCGCACGCCACGGCGGTCGTCTGCGAAAACGAGCGGCTGAGCTACGCGGAGTTGAACGCGCGCGCCAATCAGGTAGCGCACCGACTGAAGCGACTCGGCGCGGGGCCGGAGACGATGGTCGGGCTGTGCATGGAGCGTTCGGTGGAGATGATCGTCGGGCTGCTCGGCATCCTCAAGGCGGGCAGCGCCTACGTCCCGCTCGAACCGGCGCAACCCAGAGAGCGCCTCGGTTACATGATCGAGGACGTGCGCCCGCTCGCCCTCCTCACGCAGCGGCATCTGCTCGAAGGGCTGCCCGCGACCGCCGCGCCGGTCATCCGCCTCGACGCCGATTGGGTCGAGATGGAGTCCGAGAGCGCGGACAACCTGCAAGGCGGCGCGACGCCCGCAACCCTCGTCTATGTCATCTTCACTTCCGGCTCGACGGGGAGGCCGAAGGGCGTGCTCGTCGAGCACCGCCAGTTGGTCAACTACGTGCGCGCGGTCACCGAGCGGTTAGGGCTGACGCCGGGCGAGAGCTTCGCCACCGTCTCGACCTTCGCCGCCGACCTCGGCCACACCGCCATCTTCCCCTCGCTGGTGCTGGGCGGCTGCCTGCATCTCATCGCGCAGGAGCGCGCCAGCGACCCCTCCGCGCTCGCCGACTATTTCGACCGCGAGCCCGTGGACGTTTTGAAGATTGTGCCCTCGCACCTTGAGGCGCTGTTGGCCTCGGCCACGCCGGAGAAGGTTCTGCCGCGCCGGCGGCTGGTGCTCGGCGGCGAGGCGGCGCGTTGGGAGTTGGCCGACCGCGTGCGAGGTCTGGCTCCCGCCTGCGAGGTCTTCAATCACTACGGCCCGACCGAAACCACCGTCGGGACGCTCACCTTCCATCTTGGAGCGAGCGACCGGGGCGCGGCTGCTGCCGTTATCCCGCTCGGCAGGCCGATCCCGAACTCGAAGATTTACCTGCTCGACAGCGACCTGCGGCCCGTCGCCACCGGGATGCTCGGCGAGCTCTACTGCGGCGGCGCGGGGCTGACGCGCGGCTATCTCTCGCAGCCGGGCTTGACCGCCGAACGCTTCATCCCCGACCCCTTCAGCGCCGAGCCGGGCGCGCGTCTGTATCGCACCGGCGACCTCGCGCGCCACCGCCCGGACGGTTTCGTCGAGTTCGTCGGACGCGCCGACAACCAGATTAAATTCCACGGCTACCGCGTCGAGTTGAACGAACTCCGGCACGCCCTCAACCAGCACCCGCAAATCAGGGACAGCGTCGTCCTCGTGGCGAACGATGCGCACGGGCTCGACGTGCTGGTGGCCTATTACGTCTCCCGGCAGGAGTTGGAGGTCGGGCCGCTGCGCGCCTTCCTCTCCACGAGCGTCCTCAAAGAGACGCTGCCGAGCATCTACGTCCACTTGAAGAAGCTGCCGCTGACGCTCAACGGCAAGGTCAACCACCGCGCCCTGCCGTCGCTCGAAGAGATTCGACGGCAGGCGAAGCAGACCTTCATCGCCCCGCGCACGCCGACCGAGCAGCAGGTGGCGGAGGTCTGGGCCGAGGTCATCGGCATCGAGCGCGTGAGCCTTCAGGACAACTTCTTCGAGATCGGCGGCCACTCGCTGCTGGCGACGCGCGTCACGACGCGCCTCCGCGAAACGTTTCAGATTGAGTTGCCGTTGCGCACGGTCTTTGAAGAGCCGACCGTCGAAGGCTTGGCGTTGGCGATAACTCAACTGCTGATAGATCAGACCGGGGACGAAGAGCTTTTGCTGCTGCTCGAAGAAGTGGCGGAACTCTCCGGCGATTCCCTCTCACTTCAATCCTAACCGCGACGAAAGCAGGGCACGGTGGTCAAGCCTGTAAGGAACATCTCGGAACTCACCGTCGAGCAACGTGCGCTGCTTGAGTCGAGGCTGGCGCAGCGGCGGGAGAGGAGCCCGAAGCCGCAGCCCATCCCGCGCCGCAGTGGTGCAGAGCGCAGCCCTCTCTCCTACGCACAGCAGCGACTCTGGTTCCTCGACCAACTAGCGCCCGGCAGCCCCTTCTACAACGGTTCGTCCTCCTTCCTTCTACGCGGACAGCTTGACCTCCCCGCCCTTGAGCGTTCACTCGGCGAAGTGGTGCGCCGCCACGAGGTCTTGCGCACCACCTTCGTCGAACTCGACGGCTCGCCCGTCCAACTCATTAGTCCCGCCTCCGAGGTCACGCTCCCCGTCACCGACCTCAGCGGGCTCGACCCCACAGAGCGCGAGGCCGAGGCCGACCGCCTCGCCCATCAAGAGGCCCGCCGCCCCTTCGACCTCTCCGCCGGGCCGCTCCTGAGAGCCTCGCTGTTACGGCTGCGCGAAGACGAGCACGTCCTGCTCGTCACCATGCATCACATCGTCTCGGACGGCTGGTCGGCGGCAGTGCTGACGCGCGAGATGACGGCCCTCTACGCCGCCTTCACCTCCGGAGCGGACTCGCCGCTTGAGGAACTACCCATTCAGTACGCGGACTACGCGGCGTGGCAGCGTCAACACCTGAGCGGCGAGAATCTGGAAAGAGAGCTTGCTTATTGGAGGCAGCAACTCGGAGGAGCACCGGCACTGTTGGAGTTGCCGACCGACCGTCCGCGCCCCGCCGCGCAGAGCTTCTGCGGGGCACATCATCCCCTCAGCCTCTCGGCGGAGTTGACCTCGGCGCTCAAGGAGTTGAGCCAGCGCGAAGGGTGTACGCTGTTCATGACGCTGTTGGCCGGATGGCAGGCGTTGCTCTCGCGTTACAGCAATCAGGAAGAGGTGGTGGTGGGGACGCCGATTGCGAACCGGACGCGGGCGGAAGTGGAGAATCTGATCGGGTTTTTCGTCAACACGCTGGCGTTGCGCGGAGACCTCACGGGAGAGCCTTCGTTCCGGGAGTTGCTGGGGCGGGTGCGTGAGGTGACGTTGGGAGCGTATGCGCATCAGGAGGTGCCGTTCGAGCGCTTAGTCGAGGAGTTGCAGCCGGAGCGGAGTCTGAGTCATCAGCCGTTGTTCCAGTCAATGTTCGCCTTGCAGAACACGCCGCGCGAGGCGTTGCGGCTGCCCGGTCTGGAATTGAGCGAGTTGGATGTCGAGAACATCACGACGAGGTTCGACCTGAGTCTTTCGCTGACGGAGGTTGACGGCTGCCTTGTCGGGACGATGCGCTACATGACCGATCTGTTCGAGACGGCGACCATCGAGCGTTGGTGCGAGCACTTCCGGACGTTACTGGTCGGCATCGTGGCGAATCCGGACGAGCGGGTTTCAAAGTTGGAACTCCTGAGCGAAGCCGAGCGCGAGCAGGTGCTGGTCTCGGTCAACCGCACGGATCGTGACTACCCGCGCGAGCACTGCCTGCACGAGTTGTTTGAAGCGCAGGTTGAGTTGACGCCCGGCGCGGTGGCGGTCGTCTGCGAGGAGGAGCATTTAAGTTACGCCGAGTTGAACCGGCGCGCGAACCAACTGGCGCATCACCTGCGGGCGGCGGGCGTCGGGCCGGACTCCCTCGTCCCCCTGTGCGTCGAGCGTTCGGTCGGGATGCTGGTCGGGCTTCTGGGAATCCTCAAGGCCGGGGGCGGCTATGTGCCGCTCGACCCGACCTTCCCGAAGGAACGGCTCTCCACGATGCTTGAGGTTCTGTCGCCACGCGTGATCGTCACGCAGCGGGAGTTCGCGGCGCGGCTTCCAGAGGGCGTCGCCACGCCGTTGCTCCTCGACGAGGATTGGCACGTCATCACCCGAAGGGGCGAGGACAACCCCGCGCGCCTCGCGTCTCCGGAGTCGGCGGCCTACGTCATCTTCACTTCGGGCTCGACGGGGAAGCCGAAAGGCGTCGTCGTCGAGCACCGGCAAATCCTCAACTATCATCAGGCCATCGTCGAGCGCCTCAGGTTGGAGCCGGGGGCGCGCTTCGCGATGGTGCAACCGCTCACCGTGGATTCGTCGCAGACGATGCTCTTCCCGGCGCTCTGCACGGGCGGCACGGTTCACGTCATCACGCGCGAGCGCGCCGCCGACCCCGAAGCGCTCATGGAGTATTTCGTCCGTCACCGGATTGACGGCCTCAAGATCGCCCCTTCCCACTTGGCCGCCCTCCAGACCGGGCGACAGCCCGAACGACTTCTGCCGCGCCGCTGGCTCGTCATCGGCGGCGAGGCTTCGCGCCGGGAGTGGGTCGAAGAGTTACGGCGTCAGGCTCCCGATTGCTCCGTCTTCAACCACTACGGGCCGACGGAAGCGACCGTCGGGATGCTGACCTTTCATCTTGGCCGCGACGCGGAGGTCAGTCCGTCCGGCAGCACTCCTTTAGGCCGCCCGCTCGCCAACGCGCGCGCTTACGTGCTCGACGCACACCTGCGTCCGGTTCCGAAGGGCGTGCCCGGCGAACTCTACATCGGCGGCGCGTGCGTAGCGCGCGGTTATCTCGGCGACGCCGCGAGGACGGCGGAGAAGTTCATCCCCGACCCGTTCGACGCGGCGGGCGGCGCGCGCCTGTACCGGACGGGTGATCTCGTCCGCCACACGCCCGAAGGGAATCTGCTCTTCATCGGGCGCGACGACCATCAAGTCAAGATTCGCGGCTTCCGCATCGAACTCGGCGAGATCGAAGAGATTCTTCGCCAGCATCCGAGTGTGAGAGAGGCGGTCGTCATCGCGCGGGAGGACGGGCGCGGGGACAAACAACTCGTCGGCTACGTCGTCACGCGACGCGACGGCGTAGAGCAGGACGCCGGAAGGCTCGATGAATCGCTCCGTGAACATCTCGGCGAGAGAGTGCCGGAGTACATGCTGCCCTCGGTCATCATGCACCTCGAAGATTTACCGCTCTCGGCTCACGGCAAGGTCAACCTTCAGGCGCTCCCTTCCCCCGACCCGAACGGCTTCGTCCCGCAGGATGATTTCGTCGCCCCGCGCAACCCTCTGGAACTCAAACTGGCCCGCATCTGGCAGGACATTCTGGGCGTGGATGCCGTCGGCGTGAAGGCGAACTTCTTCCGCCTCGGAGGCCACTCGCTGCTGGCGACGCAAATGATTTCTCGCGTGCGACGAGAACTCGGCGTCGAGTTGCCGTTGCGCCGACTGTTTGAAAGGCCGACCGTCGAGGGACTTGCCGACAGCCTTGAGAGGGCCGGGGCCGAAGGGAAGTCGGACGCGCCCGACATCGTGCGCGCGCCGAGGGACACCGCGCCCCCTCTCTCCTACGCACAGCAGCGACTCTGGTTCCTCGACCAACTCGAACCCGGCAGCCCCTTCTACAACTCGCCCTCGGCGATTCGCCTGAACGGGCGGCTCGACCTGCGCGCACTCGTCCGCTCGTTGAGCGAAGTGGTGCGCCGCCACGAGGTCTTGCGCACCACCTTCGTCGAACTCGACGGCTCGCCCGTGCAGGTCATTAGTCCCGCCTCCGAACTCGCGCTCCCCGTCACCGACCTCTCCACGCTCGACCCCACAGAGCGCGAGGCCGAG
>DASTQX010000172.1:0-17244 GCA_035761505.1 Pyrinomonadaceae bacterium | reverse complement strand
GGCTCGTCCTGTTGGTGATCGTCGTCGGCGTGCTGCTCGTCATGTCGCTCAAGGACGAGCCGGAGATTCGAGACAAGAGCGTCCTCGTCCTCAAGGTCGAGGGGATGCTGCCCGACTACTCGAACGCCGACCCCTTCGCCTCGCGCTTCTTCGGCGCGGAGCCGGACTCGCTTGCGAGCCTCCTCCTGCAACTGCGGAAGGCGAAGACCGACAAGCGAGTGGACGCGGTGCTCCTGGACATCGGCTTCCTCCAGACGGGCTGGGCGAAGGCCGACGAGATTCGCGCGGCGGTCGCCGACTTCCGCGCTTCGGGGAAGCCCATCTACGCTTACATGGAGTTGGGCTCGGACAAGGAGTACTACGTCGCGACCGCCGCCGAGCGCGTCTATATGGCTCCGATCAGCGACCTCTTCATCAACGGCCTCGCCGCCGAGGCGATGTTCTTTCGCGGCTCCTTCGACAAGCTCGGCATCGAGTGGGACTCCTTCCAGATCGGCAAGTACAAGAGCGCGCCCGAACACTTCACGCGCAAGACGATGAGCGAGGGCGAGCGCGAGAACCTCAACTCGCTCCTCGACCAGATTTACCGCCGCTACCTCTCGACCGTCGCCGAGTCGCGCCGCAAGTCCGTCGAGGACTTCGAGGCGATGGTCAACAACGCGCCGCACAACGCGCACGACGCGCTCGCCGCCGGGCTCATAGACGCCACGGCCTACCGCGAAGAGATCGAGAACGAACTCAAGAAGCGGCTCGGCTACAAGGACGACGAGAAGCTGCGCAAAGTCTCTTGGGGCCAGTACCGGCGCGTGACGCCCGAATCGCTCGGCCTCAACGAGGGCGAGAAGATCGCCGTCATCTTCACCGCCGGGCCGATAGGTCAGGGCCACTCGAACGACGGCACGTTCGGCGGCGAGCAGACCATCGGTTCCGATACCGTCGTCAAGGCCATCAACGACGCGCGCGAAGACAAGTCGGTGAAGGCCATCGTGTTGAGGGTTGACAGCCCCGGCGGCTCGATCTACCCGTCGGACTTCATCTGGAAGGCGGTCGAGGAGGCGAAGCGCAAGAAGCCGGTCGTCGTCTCGATGGGCGACGTGGCGGCCTCCGGCGGCTACTACATCTCGATGGGCGCAAACAAGATCGTCGCCGAGCCCCTGACGCTCACCGGCTCCATCGGCATCTACGCCTACAAGCCCGTGATGTCCGGCTTCTACGAGTGGATCGGCGTGACGAGCGAATACCTCATGCGCGGCAAGAACGCCGGGCTCTTCCGCGAGACCGAGAAGTTCACGCCCGACGAGCGCGCGCGCTTCGAGGCGATGCTCAAGCATTCTTACTTCGACGAGTTTTTGAAGAAGGCCGGTCAGGGCCGAGGGCGCGACCCGGAATACATTCACTCCATCGGCGAGGGGCGCGTGTGGACGGGCGCGCAGGCCAAAGAGATCGGATTGGTTGACGAACTCGGCGGGCTCGACCGCGCCGTCGAAGTCGCCAAAGGCTTGGCGAACATCCCCGCCGACAAGGGCGTCCGCCGCGTCGTCTTCCCCGCGCCTCGCAGCTTCTTCCAGCAGATGTTCGGCGGCGGCGAAGACCAAGCCGCCATCCAAGCCCGCCAACGCCAGCAGGCCGTCATGGACGCCGCGCCCAAAGAGATGCGCCGCGCCCTCCGCTACGCCGCCATGTTCGACCGCATCCAGGCGGGCGAAGCGCTCGCCATCATGCCTTACGATTTGAAGATTGAGTAAGCAAGCAGTGAGCAGGTAAGCAGTGAGCAGTAAGCGGTAAGCAGTTAAGGGCAGCCGGATTGTGATTCGACCCGGCTGCCCTTTTCTTTTAACTGCTTACTGCTCACTGCTCACTGCTTACTGCTTACTGCCTTCAATCTTTTCCAGCCCGCCCATGTAGGGGCGCAGGGCTTCGGGAATCACGACTGAGCCGTCCGGCTGCTGGTAGTTCTCCAATATCGAGAGCCACGTGCGCCCGACGGCGAGCCCGGAGCCGTTGAGCGTGTGAACGTATTCGGGCTTCGCGCCGCCGCCACGCCGGAAGCGTATCTGCGCGCGCCGCGCCTGAAACGACTCGAAGTTGGTACACGAAGAGATTTCGCGGAACGTGTTCTGCGAAGGCAGCCACACTTCGATGTCATAAGTCTTCGCCCCGCCGAAGCCCATGTCGCCGGACGAGAGCGTGACGACGCGGTAGTGCAGCCCCAGACGTTGGAGAATCGTCTCGGCGTCGCGCGTCAGGGCTTCCAACTCCTCGTAAGAGTTCTCCGGCAGAGAGAGTTTCACCAGCTCCACTTTGTCGAACTGATGTTGACGGATGACGCCGCGCGTGTCGCGTCCGTAAGAGCCCGCCTCGGAACGGAAGCAGGGCGTGTAGGAGACGAACTTCAACGGCAAATCCGAGGCTTCGAGAATCTCGTCGCGGTGGATGTTCGTGACCGGCACTTCGGCGGTCGGGATGAGATAGAGGCCGCGCTCGTCCGTGAGCTTGAAGAGGTCTTCCTCGAACTTCGGCAACTGCCCCGTGCCGAAGAGCGAGTCGCGGTTGACGATGAAGGGCGGCAAAGTCTCCTCGTAGCCGTGCTCCGAGGTGTGAACGTCCAACATGAAGTTGATGAGCGCGCGCTCCATCCTCGCGCCCGCGCCCTTGAGGATGGCGAAACGCGCGGTGGCAATCTTGGCCGCGCGTTCGAGGTCGAGGATACCGAGCCGCGTGCCGAGGTCAACGTGATCCTGCGGCTCGAAGTCGAAGCGCGGCGCTTCGCCCACGCGTCGGACTTCGACGTTCGCCGTCTCGTCCGCGCCCACGGGCACGCTCTCGTGCTGAACGTTCGGCAGCGTCGAAAGGAGTTCGCGCATCCGCGACTCGGCCTCGTCCCGCTCGCGCGTGGCCTCGGCGATCTTCTCCTTCAACTGCGCGACCTGTGCGCGCCGCGCCGTCGCCTCCTCGCCCTGCCCCGACTTCATCAGCGCGCCGATCTCTTTACTCGTCTTGTTAAGCTCGGCGTTGTAGGCGTCCGACTGTGCGATGACGCGGCGGCGCTGCGCGTCGAGCGCCGCGAATTCGTCGAGCGAAGCGGTCGGAAACTGACGAGCTTCGAGCGCCGCGCGCACGCGCTCAAGGTTCTCGCGGACGTAGTTCAAATCGAGCATCTGCCGAAAATACCTCTGAGTTTTAAAGTGACTCCAACTCTCAGTTTGAAGCCTTTATCAAGCTCACGCGGTCGTCGTCTTACCGCCGCCGACGCCCGGCTCCGAGAATATCCGGTTTGCCTCTTCGAGCGTCTCTTTCGAGCCGACATCGTACCAGAGGCCCGGCACTTTCCACGTGTAGAAGGGCGTCCGCTCGTACATCCACTGCACGAGTCGGCCCGGCTGGTCGGGGTTGTTCCCCTCGGCGATGTATTGACGGATGAGCGGGAGCGCCGAGCGCGGATAGTAGTAAAGCGCGATGCCCGTCAAGGTGCTCTTCGGCTCCTTCGGCTTCTCCTCGAAGAAGGTGATGCGCCCTCCGGCGTCAATGTCTATGGCGTTGTATTTCTTAATCTCTTCGAGGTCGCCCACGTCATAGACGGCCAGCACGGGCGCGCGTCTTTCGCGGCAGAACTCGCCGAAGGCGGCGAGGCTGTGGCTGAAGAGGTTGTCCCCGGCGACGACGACGATGTCGTCTTCAATCTGCTCGCGCGTCAGCACGAGATGCAGGTCGCCGATGGCTCCGAGCTTGTTGGAGTCGTCGGTGGATTGGTCGTTGACGACCGTGAACTTCGCGCCGGGCCGTCGCGCGCGGTAGTCGTCCGCCCAGCGCTGGAAGTGACCGGCGAACTTGGCGTTGGTGACGACATAGACGTGGTCTATCTCTTCAACCGGCGCGAGGTTGTCCAAGACGTGCTCGATCATCGGCTTGCCCGCCACCGCGAGCAGAGGTTTCGGCTGGTTCAGCGTCAGCGGGTAGAGCCGCGTGGCGTATCCCGCACCAAGAATGATTAGCTTCATACTCCTCCTTGTCCTTGTCAGGTCGCCCGCCGCCTCGCTTTTCGCTCAGTCCGCGCGGCGCGGCGGCGCGGGGCCTCTCCGGAGCGGCCCGCTTCCGACCTTTCGACTTTCCTCGGTTGACCTCTGGCTAATGTTTACATTAAAAAGGTCGCGCCGACAAACCGCAGCCGAATGAAGTCGAGTCTTGCTTCCACGAACGGAGGAGGAAAAGTTTTGAGTGACGAGTCGAAACAGTTCGCGGGCCGCGCGGCCATCGTGACGGGCGCGACGCGCGGCATCGGGCGCGCCATCGCCGTCGAGTTGGCGCGTCGCGGCGCGGCGGTCGCCTTCAACTACGCGCAGAGCGCCGAGGCCGCCGAGACGCTGAAAGGCGAGCTTGAAGCATCGGGCGTGCAGGCGCTCGCCTCGCAGTGCGACGTGGCGAACACCGAGGCCGCCGCCGAGATGGTCAAGCAGACGATGAGCGCCTTCGGGCGCGTGGACTTCCTCGTCAACAACGCGGGCATCATCCGCGACAACCTCATCCTGCGCATGAAGGAGGCGGACTGGGATTCCGTCATTGATACCAACCTCAAAGGCGCTTGGAACTTCTCGCGCGCGGCGCTGCGTCACATGCTGCGGCAGGAGGGCGGCGGCTCCGTCTTGAACATCGCTTCGATCAGCGGCGTCGTCGGGATGGCGGGCCAGTCGAACTACTCGGCGTCGAAGGCCGGGATGATCGGTCTGACGAAGGCGCTGGCGAAGGAGGTGGCGAGCCGCAACGTTTCGGTCAACGCGCTCGCGCTCGGACTCGTCGCCACGGAGATGTCTCAGTCGCTCGACGAAGCCTACCAGCAGAAGCTCCTCGAACAGATTCCCATGAAGCGCTTTGCCGAGCCCGAAGAGGTCGCCCGCATCGCCTGCTTCCTCCTCTCCGACGACGCGCGCTACATCACCGGCCAAGTCGTGCAGGCCGACGGCGGATTAGCGATGTAAGGAAGTGGTGAGCGGAGAAAGAAGCGCGCCCCGCCGGTCTTAGGGTTGACCGGCGGGGCGGAATTTCGGGCAGGCTCGGAGATTCAGGGTGGCGTTGACAGTTTGCTGGAGATCGTCACTTACGGGCGATCCGGCTTTGGGGCGGTCGTGTTGGAAGGACGAGATAAAATTGCAAATGCTTCTTCAATCTTCACGAGGGCGAAATCCTTATCGTGCCCTTGCCCGGAAGACCGATTAAACCCAACCAACCGCTCGTTTCAATCAGCGCATGAAGCACCGTCAATGTCGGCTTCGTAACTTATGTGCAAAATTATACTGATTTTTCGTGACCTGTCAAGCACAAAAAGCAATATTTCTCCACAATTTTGTAACAGTCCCCGCCATCGCCCGTAACCTGTTGAATTTAATCAGCTTCCCCTTCAAGAAAAAGTCTCCCGAATCACGTTTTGGACATCTTTGGGGGCGAAGAACCGGCTGGCGCGGGCTGAGTGTCACGAATTTTTTGCGGACATGTGTAGATGTCGGACTCACCGGCGGGGCGTGTCTTCCAGCGTTTGTGAATCCAGAGCCACTGCTCAGGATAAGCGCGGACGTGTCCTTCGATGGCGGCGGTGAAGCGTTCGGTGTTGAGTTCCACGTCGCGCGCCGCGTCGCCCGTGCGGACGAGTTCGACGACGGGGCCGCCATGGAAGACGAAGCGCCGCCGCTTCTCGTCCCAAGGGGCGCAGACCGGAATGACCGTGGCGTCGGTGCGGAGCGCGAGCGTGGCGACTCCGGCGGTGGTGCAGGCGAGGTGGCCGAAGAAGGGGACGAAGACGCCTTCGCGCTCCTGCGTGTTGAGGTCGGCGAGGACGCCGAGCGTGCCGCCCTGCTTGAGCAAGCGCATCGCCGTGCGCGCGGCGGCCTTCTTGTCAATCGGCTGGTTGCCGAAACGCGTCCGCAGGCGCTCGACCATCTCTTCGATGCGCGGGTTGTCAATGGGTCGCACGAGGAAGCTGAGCGGTTCGTAGAGGACGGAGTGCGCGAAGCACAGAAGCTCCCACGCGCCGAGGTGCGAGGTGAGGAAGATGACGCCGCGCCCGCGCTCGCGCGCCACGTCCAAGAGTTTCACGTCCTCCGGGTCGTACTCGACGACTTCGCGCAGGCGTTCGGGCGTCGCGCGCGGGAACTGGCTGACCTCGCCGAGCTGCCGCCCCAGACTCACGAACGAGCCGCGCAGGATTCGCTTCCGTTCCTCTTCGCTCTTTTCGGGGAAGGCGAGTTCGAGGTTGCGCATCCCGGTGCGGCGCAGGCCGCCCGCGAGCGCGTAGGCGGCGTGGCCGATGCCGCGCCCGACGGCGGTGGCGAGCGGCCTCGGCAGAATCCCTAAGCCGGAGAGGAACGCGCGCGCGGCGGCGTACTCGAAGAATGATTGCGTTTTACCTTTTTTACCCATAAGAGAATTTTGAGGAGGCCGACAGTGTATCGCGCCCGAAACGTCCGAGCAAACCGCTGGCCTCGCGCGCCGGGCACATGCTATAAGCAGAGGCTAGAGACTTGAGGCCGGAGGTTAGCAAAGACGATTCCTTTTATCCGCCTCCGGCCTCAAGTCTCTAACCTCTTTTCTTATGCCTTCGGGAAAGACACACGACGCGATTACGCTTTTGCTGGCCCCGCCGACGTGGGCGGCGGGGTGGGGCTTGACGGGCGACTGGGTGCTGGCGACCGCCGCGACGTGCGCGATGCTGTTCGGCGGTTTCATGTTCGGCCCCGACCTCGATATTCAGTCGCGGCAGTACACGCGCTGGGGCGTCTTCCGGTTCCTCTGGTTCCCCTACAAAGTCGTCTTCCGCCACCGCTCGCGCTGGTCGCACGGGATTATCTTCGGCACTCTGATTCGGGTCATCTACTTCGCCGCCGTGCTCTCGCTGCTGGCGTGCGGCGGCATCTACCTGCGCGCGGTCTTCGTCGCAGGCGGAGCGCCGCCGGGGTGGGCCGACGTGCTGCAAGCGTGGCGCGTGGTCGAAGAGCAAGCCGCCCTGTACGGCGTCGGCAGAGGTGTGGCGCTCGCGGTGCTCGCCGGTCTCTGGTGGGGCGCGGCGACGCACACCCTCACCGACGTGGGGTGGTCGGTCGCACGCAAGGGCTCGGAAATATTTTAAGGTGGTGATGAGTGATGAGTGATAAGTGATAAGAAAAGGCAACTGCTTTCTCTTATCACCTATCACTCATCACTTATCACCGCCTTACTGCGTGCGCGCCGCCGAGAGACGGACGGCTTGGCGGCGGACGGCGTCGGAGACGTTGCGGTTCTGGGAGATGGTCTTGAGGTCTTTGGTGTAGAGGCGCGGGAGGATGTTCATGGCCGTTCCCAAAGGCGTGCGGGGGTTGCGCGCGAGGTTGTGGATGATGGGGTAAGAGCGCGCCCACGCGCGGTTGAGGCCGATGACGCGCAGCACCTCATCCGAGATGGTACGCATCGCGGCGATGGCCTCGATCTCCTGATCGGTGATGCGCGGGTTGTGGACGACCGCCGTGGCGACGATCTTGTTGGAGTCGCGGATGAGGATGGCGCGGGCCTCGCGGTCGCCCTTCATGGCGAGCTTGACGCGGTCTTTGACCTTCATCAGCATCACGCGGCGGATGAGGGCCATGCGCTTGGGCGCGGCGTCACCGGCCTCGGCGCTCAGTTCGGCGACGAGGCGCTCGGCGGCGGCGGTGCGCTGCTCGAAGGTCTCCTCGATGAGTTCTTCCAGCCACTCCGAGGGGAGCCAGGAGTCGTCTATCTCGTCGTCGGAGACTTCGATGTGCTCGGCGACGACCCACGCGTCCTCGACGCTCAAGCCCTCGCCCTCCGAAAGTGATTCCGCCTCCTCGACGAACTCGGCGGCGGCGTTCAGCCCGCGCGCGCGCATCTCCTCGGCGATCTGGCGGACGCCGCGCTCCTTCTCGAAGAACTCGCGCTGAATCTCGCGCGCGCGGCGCTCGGCCTCGCCGGTGCGCGCGGGGTTGGCGAGCAGCGCCTCGATGATGGCGGGCGCGCGGATGAGTCGCTGCTGGTTGATGGAGATGAGTTCGAGCACCGAGCCGTCGCGCGTCACCCCGGCGAGCGCGGCGACGGCCTCGTCGGGCGTCTGCGCGTTGAGGGCGAGCGCCTCCTGCGTCTCGCGCGGGGAGTTGGGGCGGGCGGCGAGATAGTTGAGGACGGAGGGCGCGGTTTCGACCGAGGAGGCGACCGAGGCGAGCGCGTCGGGCGTCTGCTCGCCGAGCGTCTCTTCGGCGGCGGAGGCGATGTCGGCCTCCTCGCCCGCGGCGAGCGCCACCAGCACCTCAATCAACTCGTCCTGCGGGAGCGGGAGCAGCCCGCGCGCGGCGGCGAGACGGGCTTGCCTCGGCGCGCGGCCTGAGACGATGGCTTGGACGATGGGGTTCGCGGACTTGGTTTCGGTGGTCATTGAAGAAGACGGCGGCGGCTCGCTCGAAGTGTTCGGGGACGGGGCGCGGAAGGTCGGGGCCGCGAGCGCTCTCTCTTTTAGTAAACGTAGAAGTTGTATTCCAGCACGACGTACTGCGAGACGGGGCGACCGTCCACGGTGGCGGGCGTGAATTTGATGCCGAGCGCCGCCGCCGCCGCAGACTCCGAGAGCCCGCCGCCGAGCCCTTTGATGATGGAGATGCCTTTGACCGTCCCGTCCGCGCCGAGCAGCGCGCGGAGGCGGACGAGGCCGGAGATTCTGCCGCGCCGCGCGCGCTCGGTGTAACGCGGTTCGGGCTTGCGGATGATTTGCGCCTTCGTCATCAACTGCGAGAGCCGGAAGGGCTGGGTCTCGAACTTCGGGTCGGCTGCCGTCTGCGCGTAGAGCCGCAGCGTGGCGAGCCATTCCCGCAAGCTCTCAACGTCTTCGGGGCCGAGCGCGACGAAGGCTTCCACGGTTTCGACGAGCGCGCCCGTCTTCGCCGCGAAGCGCGAGCGGAAGCGGGAACTGTCGCCGGGGCTCCATTCCTTGTCGGCCTGCCGCTGCTCGTTGAACTCCAAGTTGAAGGCGCGGGAACGCAACTCCAACGCGCTCTGGAAAGCCTTCAGCGCCTCGTCCCGCCGCCCGGCGCGCGCGAGCGCGACGCCGAGGAAGTGGCGCGCGACATCGTCTTCCCTGTCGCGGTCGGCGGCCTCTCTCAAGACTTTAATCGCGCCCTCCGCGTCGCCCTCTTCGAGCAGCTTCCTGCCGCGCGCCACCTCGTCGCTCTGGAGCCGCAAGGTCGGCTGCTCGCCCCTCCGCCCCGACTGGGCCTTGACGGCGGAAGGGGCGGGCGCGAAGACGGCGGCGGCCAGAGTCGCGGCGGCGAGCAGTGAAGCCTTGAAGGCGAGAGCGGCGCGCATGTTCATTCCCTCGTTAAAAAATTCCGGCTGGCGCGTGCGCCGGGGAAGTCTCCACGTCAGAAGATGTTGAAGTTGTATTCCAGCATCACGACCTGCGAGACGGGCGCTCCGTTCAGGGTCGCGGGCTCGAACCTGATCTTGCGCGCCGCCGCGACGCACTTCTCCGTCAGCCCGTAGCTCAAGCCCTTGAGGACGAGGACGTGTTTGACCGTGCCGTCGGCGGCGAGCACGGCGCGGAGGCGGACGAAGCCGGTGATGCCTGCGCGGCGTGCCTCCTCGGTGTAGTCGGGCTCCGGCTTGGCCTTGATGACGGCCCGCGTCGTGGCCTCGCTCATCCGGTAAATCCGGCGCGCCGGGTCGGTCTCGGCGTAGGCGAGCATCGCCTCCAACTGCTCGCGCTTGGCGGCGGCGTCCGGCGTCGGCGGCACAAGCGAGAGATACTTCTCCAAGTTCTCGGCGGCCTCTTTGAGCCGCGAGGGCTGCGAGGCACGGGCCTGCTCGACGGTCGCGGGGCCGTAGCCGTAAGCGCCTCGGCTCTCGTCGGCGATGATCCTCCGCCCGTACTCGTGGAGGCCGAGCAGCGCCTCGCTCTTCAAGGCATAGGCGAGCGCCGCCCGTTCGTCGAGCTTGATGATCTGGTCGGCCTTCTCAATCGCCCGCAGCCAAGCGCCTTCGCGCAGGCGGAGGACGCCGACGACGTAGTGCGCGTCAATGTGGTTCGGGTCGAGTTCGACGGCGCGCGCGGCCTCGCGCTCGGCGTCGCGCACCCGCCCGGCGTTGAGGTGGAGGAAGGCGAGCGAGGCGCGCGCGGAGGCGAAATTCGGGTCGAGGCGGAGCGCGGAGTCGAAAGCCTTGCGCGCGTCGCCCAGCTCGCCGCGCCACATGAGCGCCTGTCCGAGGAAGAGCCACGCGCGCGGGTCACTCTTGCTCTGCTTCTTGACGGCGGCGCGCAGAGCCTTCGTCGCGCCCTTGAAGTCGCCCTGCCGGTAGAGTTCGACGCCGCGCTCAACGTCCGTGGAAGTCGCCGGGGGCTGCTGCGGCTGCCGCGCGAGAGCGGTGCGGGCGTGGCACGCGAGCGCGGCCAGAAAGCAGGCGGCGAGGGCGAGGGCCGCGCGTCTCGAAGGTCTTCCGATGAGGTTAGGGGACGACATGTGAGACCTCTTTCAGGGGAGACCGTGGCGGGTTCGGAGGCGTCGGAGACTTTCGCCCCCGACGCCTCCGGCGTCTGTGTGATGCGCGCCGTGGTCTTTTAGACCGTCACGCCGCAGCACTTCTTGTACTTCTTGCCGGAGCCGCACGGGCAAGCCTCGTTGCGGCCCACCTTCGGGTGGTCGCGCGTCACGGTCTTGGTGCGCGCGGCCTCTTCGCCCGCCGCCGCCGCGCCCTGATTCGGCCCCGTGAAGGTCATCGAAGTGGGGCGTCGCGCGCGGCGCTGCTGCAACTGTTCGGGAGCCTGCTCGGCGACGACTTGGAGATTGAAGAGCGAGCGGATGCTGTTCGTGTCAATGCGGTCGAGCATCGCCTGAAACATGTCGAAGCTCTCCTTCTTGTACTCGACGAGCGGGTCTTTCTGCCCGTAGCCGACGAGCCCGATGCCCTGCTTGAGGTGGTCAATGGCGAGCAGGTGATCTTTCCACTGCGCGTCAATGACGTGGAGCATGATGACGCGCTCGTAGGTGCGCAAGACCTCCTCGCCTATCTCCTGCTCTTTGGCCTCGTAGTGCGCCTTGACCTTCTCCCAGACCGACTCCTCGATCTGCTCGGTGCTCATGTTCGAGAAGTCAATGCCTTCGGCGTCGGCGTCGAAGGCGTAGGTCGCGTGGAGCTGGATTTTGAAGTTCTCCACATCCCAGTCTTCGGGCGCAACGTCGGTGGAGATGTACTGCTTGACGAGGTCGGCGAGGAGGTCGCGCGCGACGGCGAGCACGTAATCGCGCTGGTCGGGCTCCTCCATCAACTGGCGTCGGAGGCCGTAGATGGTCTCGCGCTGCCGGTTCATCACGTCGTCATACTGAAGGAGGTGTTTTCTCGACTCGAAGTTGCGCGCCTCGACCGACTTCTGCGCGGCCTCGATGCGGCGCG
Organism: Pyrinomonadaceae bacterium; assembly: GCA_035761505.1. GTDB lineage: Bacteria > Acidobacteriota > Blastocatellia > Pyrinomonadales > Pyrinomonadaceae > JAIVJM01. Next base: position 5,832 of record DASTQX010000172.1, on the reverse strand, counting down.
AAACCATCTTCGACTCGATGGCGACGCCCTTCTCCATCCCCAAGCGCTGCATCAGGGCTTTCACCTTGTCGCCCGCGAAGATGCGCATCAGGTCGTCTTCCAGAGAGAGGAAGAAGCGCGAAGAGCCGGGGTCGCCCTGACGACCGGCGCGGCCTCGGAGCTGATTGTCAATGCGCCGCGACTCGTGCCGCTCGGTGCCGATGATGTGCAGGCCGCCGAGGGAGACGACCTCCTTGTGCTCGTCCTCGACGATGCGCTTGGCCTGCGCGAGCGCAATCTCCCACTCTTCTTCGGTCGCCTCTTCGGGGTCAATCTCCTGCCGCCGCAGCGCCTCGCGCGCGAGGAATTCGGGGTTGCCGCCGAGAAGGATGTCCGTGCCGCGACCGGCCATGTTGGTCGCAATCGTGATCGCGCCTTTGCGGCCCGCCTGCGCGACGATTTCGGCCTCGCGCTCGTGGTGCTTAGCGTTCAAAACGTAGTGGTAGTTGGGCACTTCGGCGCGACGCTGGTCGTCGAACTCAAGCAGGCCGCGCTCGTCCTTGTGCGGGATGCCGACCTTGTGCAGGCGGCGCGAGATGAGTTCCGAGTTCTCGACCGAGACGGTGCCGACCAGCACGGGCTGGCCCTTCTCGTGCAACTCCTGAATCTCCTCGACCACGGCGTCCCACTTTTCGGGGAGCGTGCGGTAGATCATGTCGGAGTTGTCGGTGCGGATCATGTCGCGGTGCGTCGGGATGACGGCGACTTCGAGCTTGTAGGTCGAGTCGAACTCGGCGGCCTCGGTTTCGGCGGTGCCGGTCATGCCGGAGAGCTTTTCGTAGAGGCGGAAGTAGTTCTGCAAGGTGATGGTGGCGAGCGTCTGGTTTTCGCGCTCGATCTTCACGCCCTCTTTGGCCTCGACGGCTTGGTGGAGACCGTCCGACCAGCGGCGGCCCTTCATCAGGCGGCCCGTGAACTCATCTACGATGATGACTTCGCCCTCCTGCACGACGTACTGATGGTCGAGCTTGTAGAGCGTGTGCGCTTTGAGAGCCTGCTCGACGCAGTGGAGCATCTCCATGTTCGAGGGGTCGTAGAGATTGCCGACGCCGAGCAGGCGCTCGGCCTTGTCCACGCCCTCTTCCGTTAAGACCGCCGAGTGCTGCTTCTCGTCCACGAGGTAGTCGCCGGGGCCGGGCTTGCCTTCGGCGTTCAGCTCGGCCTTGCGGAGGTGCGGGATGACGGCGTCGGCCTTGTAATACTTGTCGGTCGCCTCGTCCGACGCGCCGGAGATGATGAGCGGCGTGCGCGCCTCGTCAATCAAGATCGAGTCCACCTCGTCCACGATGGCGTAGTAGTGCGGTCGCTGGACGCAGGTCGCGAGGTCGAACTTCATGTTGTCGCGCAGGTAGTCGAAGCCGAACTCGTTGTTGGTGCCGTAGGTGATGTCGGCGGCGTAGGCGTCCTTGCGCTCCCAGTCGTCGAGGTCGTTGACGATTGCGCCGACCGAGAGGCCGAGGAACTTGTAGATGCGGCCCATCCAGTCGGAGTCGCGGGTGGCGAGGTAGTCGTTGACGGTGACGACGTGGACGCCGCGCCCCGTCAGGGCGTTCAAGGTCGCGGGCAGCGTGGCGACGAGCGTCTTACCTTCGCCGGTTCTCATCTCGGAGATTTTGCCTTCGTGGAGCGAGATGCCGCCGATGAGCTGCACGTCGAAGTGGCGCATCCCCGTGGCGCGCACCGAAGCCTCGCGCGTGAGGGCGAAGACCTCCGGCAGCACTTCATCGAGCGCCTCGCGCGTCCGCCGCTTCAACTCGGCGCGGGCGCGCTCGTCTTTGGCGGTCGTGTCGCCGATGCGCGCGACGACCTGCTCGCGGATGGCGGCGATGCGCGCGCGCATCTGCTCGTCCGTGAGCAGCTTCACGTCGGCTTCGAGCGCGTTGATTTGCGCGACGACGGGCGCGAGGCTCTTGAGGTAGCGCTGGTTGCTGCTGCCGAAAACTTTGGTCAGAAATTTGTCTATCATGTCCGAATCCTCATCAAAAAGAGGTCTGGAGTCCTGAGTCTTCGGAGTCTCAAGTCAAAAGCAGCAAAGACTGTCTTTGACTTGCGGCTCCGGGCTCCGGACTCGCAACTCGCGCGCCTAAGCGCAACGCGCGATTGTATGTGAGCGGGGAACTGAGAGGCAAGCGAGCGGTTTTCCGCGCCGGGCGCGCGCTCGCTTGCGGCTCGCGCGCGAGCTAGTTCGGCGTGATCTGTTTGAGGAGGAGGTTGCCCATCGCCTCGCGGGGCGTGTCGAGGTTCATCACGAGCTGCTTGCCGCTCGCGGAGACTTTCATGTTGTTGAGGATGACCGCCTCGTCGCCGCCGCGCTTCATGAGCCGCGCGACGTTGATGAGCGTGCGGTAGCCGCGCGCCATCTCGGTGGCCCGCGCCTCGTCGGGCGCGTCGGCGTGGCTGAGGAGCTTGAAGCGCTCGGCGTCGAGCGCGAAGTTCATCCGCACGCGCGAGACGCCGTCGAGGAAGCCGAGGGCGCGGCTCTCGTTCAAGGTGGCGACGAAATCCTGAGCGACCTTGCGGAAGTTCGGGTCGTTGGCGTCCGCGCCGGTGATGACGGCGTTCGAGACGGTGCCGTCCGCGTTGCGGTCGGCCTCGACGACCACTTCGCGCGGCTTGCCGAGGTCGAGCTTGCCTTCGTCCTGAAGCTTCTTCGAGCGCGCGAGGAAGGCTTTGAAGGGCGCGGTGTTGACCTTGACGGCCTTCTTCGTCGTGCCGCCGCCGCCGTTGGTCGTCGTCGTCGTCGTCGCCGCCGTGCTCGCGCCCGCGTCGGCCTTCTGCGCCTGCGCGTCGAAGGCGAGGCCGTCGGGCGCGGAAGGCAGCAGGCCGAGGACGAAGACGCCGAGGACGACGTAGATGAGTTGATTCTTGCGCCGCGCGCCCTTGCGCGTGCCTTCAACTTTTTCGGAAATTTTGTTCGCCATAATCTGTGGACTTCGACGCCGCGCCGGTCGCGCGGCCCTCCCCGGACTCGTTCTTATTCCCGGCCCTTAAAAATTTTCTCTCACTCGGTCGTCTTCACTTTGGCGAGCATCGCGCCCGCCACCTCGCGCGACATCTTGAACTCCATCGTGACCTGCTTGCCCGCCGAGGCGACGTTCATGTTGTTGAAGATTTCGCCCTCGTCCGTCCCCTTCTTGGCCTCGCGCGCGATGCCGATCATCGTCTTGTAGCCGAGCGCGACCTGCGCGGCGCGCGCCTCGGTGTCGGTGTCGGAGACGACGGTGACTTCGACGTTCTGCTGGTCGAGCTTGACGGTCATCAGAAGGTGGCGCGTGTCCTTGAGGAAGAGAAGCACCTGACTCTTGCTCAGGGAGTTGACGAACTGCTCGGCCAGTTTGAAGGCGTCGGGGTCGCCCTTCGCCTCGCCCCACTTGAGGTTTTCGAGCGAGCCGTCCTCCTTGCGGTCGGCCTCGACGGTCAGCTCGATGGTGTCGTTGAGGCTGATCTCGTTCTTGGCGACCATCTGCTTGGCCGTCTCCAAAACGTCCTTGAGCGGCTTGAGGTTGACCTCGTTTTCGGCGGGCGGGCGGAGGATGCCGCTCTGCTCGGCGGCCTTGTTCAACTCCTCCTCGGCCTGCTTCTTCGCGTCCTCCGTCGCCACTTCGGGCGAAGGCGAGGGCGTCGGCTCGGCTTCGGGCGAAGGCGTCGGCTCGGCCTGCGCGCGGCGCTGGCGCGGCGGCCTGATGATGACCGGCGCGGGCGCAGGCGGCGGCTGCACCTGCTGGACGAGCATCGCGTCCGGCCCCAGAGGGTCTTCGGGCAGCGCGGGCGCGCCGAAGTAGTCGGTCGGGTAGTAGAGCTTCTGGTAGGGCTCGTTGTTGACTTTAATCAGGGTCGCGCGCTGGCCGACGAGCGTCGGGTCGTAGTCCTTCTCGACGAACTTGACCCCGGCCCAAGAGCCCGCGACGTGGAAGAGGCTTTGGAGCGTCGGGATGTAGGCGACGGCGACGAAAAAGAGGCCGTGGAGCACGACCGAGAGCGCCACGAGCCGCGAGAGCAGCGGCCAGCGTGGCACCCGGTCAACCGCGAATCTGTCGAAAAGTTCCGCCATAACCCTCGAAACCCGCCCCGCACGGCCTCACGCGAGACGTGCAAATGCAAAAGACTTAGACGCTTAACCCGCGCCCGGCGTTGCGAAGCGCCACACAAAAGTTACCATTACGAGGGGGCTTTATACAAAGTTCGTGGGGTAGAATGCGGCCACATGGCACGCGCAGGCAGAGGTGGAGGCGGCGGCTCCCGGCGGGGCTCGCGCGGCGGCGGCCCGAAGAGGCGGCGGCGCGAAGACGGCTGGACGGGCGTTGACGAAGGCGCTCGCGGGCGGCAAGGCGAGACGCCGCGCCGCGCCGACGACACGTCACGGCGCGCGGGCGGCGCGTCGCGTCGTCCGGGCGGGCTGCAGAAGAGGACGCCCGCGTCGCCTACCGCCGTCGAGGACGCCTCGCGCCTCGCCACGCGCGCGGGCCGCTCGCGCCCCTTGCGGCAGTTGCTCGAAGGACTCGGCACGCCCGCGCCCGCGCCCTTCAAGCCCGACCCTTTTCAACTCGAAGCCCTCGCCGCGCTCGAACACGAAGACGTGCTCGTCACCGCGCCGACGGGAAGCGGCAAGACCTGGATCGCGCGCGAAGAGATTCGGCGGCTCCTCGCCGCAGGGAAACGCGCGTGGTACACGAGCCCTCTGAAGGCTCTGACCAACTCGAAGTATCACGAGTTCACCGCCGAGTTCGGCCCCGATTCGGTCGGCATCCTGACGGGCGACCGCAAGGAGCGCTCCGACGCGCCGCTCATCGTCGGCACGACCGAGGTTTACCGCAACCAACTCTTCGACGCTCTGCGCGGCGGCCAGCAGGTCAACGCCGACCTCCTCATCCTCGACGAAGCGCATTACCTCGCCGACCGCGAGCGCGGGCACGTCTGGGAAGAGGCGATACTTTTGACGCCGCCGCGCGTCCGGCTGCTCCTGCTCTCGGCGACCGTGGGACGCGCCGAAGAGTTCGCCGACTGGATCGCCGAAGTGCGCGGGACGCGCGTGCGCGTCGTCTCTCGCCCCGGCGCGCGGCCCGTCCCTTTGCGCGCCGCCTTCCTCTATCCGGACGGCGGGCTCTCGCCGCTCTTCGACGAAGAGGGCCGCTTCAACAACGAGATCGCGCGCTTCGTCCAGACGGCGAGGAGCGAGCGACAGTCGCCGCACAGAGGCGGTCGCTTCGGCGCTCAGCAGCAAAGGCGCGCGGGGATGCCGGAGATGCCGCCTTCCATCCTTCTGGCCGCGCTCGGCTCTTACGACCTCCTGCCTTCAATCGTCTTTCTGCCGACGCGCCGCCGCTGCGACGAGGCGGCTGCCGAAGCGGCCTTCGCGCCGCGACGGGGGAGCAGCGACGCGGGACGGCGCGAGGCGCGGCGAGCCGTCTTACAGGAACTCGCCGAGCAGTATCCGGAGGTGCGACGCCACAGGCATTGGGACATGGTCTTACGCGGCGGCGTCGCCTCGCACCACGCGGGCCACCTCCCGGCTTGGAAGCTGGCGATTGAGCGCCTGATGAGCGCCGGTCTGCTCGACTCGATTTTTGCGACGGCGACGGTGGCGGCGGGCGTGGACTTTCCGGCGCGCACCGTCGTCCTCGAAAACATAGACGTGCGGACGGGGAACGGCTGGCGACCGCTGACCGCTTCGGAGTTGCAGCAGATGACGGGCCGCGCCGGAAGGCGAGGACGAGATCGCGTCGGCTTCATCGTCGCCGCGCCGGGCATGCACCAGAACCCGCAGAAGCTGGCGACGCTTCTGCACGCGCCGCC
>DASTQX010000171.1:0-6565 GCA_035761505.1 Pyrinomonadaceae bacterium | reverse complement strand
GAAGTCGGAATGAGAGGGAGGGTTGAGTCATTCAAACCCTCCCTCTCATTCCGACTTCTTCTCTGTCCTTGTCTGTCCCCGTGTCTCTGTGGCGAATTTTCACCCGGCCCGGCTACTCGTAGCGCAGGCACTCGATGGGGTCGAGGCGCGAGGCTTTGAGGGCGGGCCAGACGCCGAAGATGAGGCCGACCGAGACGGAGACGACGAGGCCCGTGACGACCGCCCAAGAAGGAATCTCGGCGGGCAGGCTCGGCACGAAGAACATGAGTATCTGGCTCGCGCCGAACGAGAGCAGGACGCCGAGGATGCCGCCGAAGAGCGTGAGCGTCATCGCCTCGTAAAGGAACTGGCTGACGATATCTATGCGGCGCGCGCCGACGGCCTTGCGGATGCCGATCTCCTGCGTGCGCTCGGTGACGGAGACGAGCATGATGTTCATCACGCCGATGCCGCCGACGAGCAGACCAACCGACGAGATGGCGATGGCGATGAGCCCGACCATCCCGAAGATGCTATCGAACTGGCTGATGAAGGCGTCCGCCGCCTTTACGTCGAAGTCATTCGCCTGCCCGAACTTGGCCCTCCGACGCGCGCGCAGGATTTCTTCGATCTGGTCAATGGCATCTTCGCGCAAGCCGGGCTTGGCCTGCGCGATGAAGAGCAGGAAGCGGCGCGCGGGCGCGACTTGCAGGCCCGTGCGGAACGGGACGAGGACGGCGTTGTCCTCCTCGTTCTCGCCGAGGAAGGCGTTCTTGCGTTTCTCAAGGACGCCGATCACCTCCCAGATGTAGCCGCCCATCTTGACGTGCGTGCCCGCGATGCGGTCGGGCTGGTCGGGAAACAGAGCTTGCGCGGCGTTGACGCCCAAGACCATCACGTTGCGGCGGAACTGGTCGTCCTGCTCGCTGATGAAGCGGCCCTCCTTGAGTTTGACGTTGGAGATGCTCGCGTGGTTCGGGGTCACGCCCTGCGTGTTGCCGCGCCGGTAGGTCTTGCCGTTGTAGCTGATGGTGTCGTCGAAGGGGCCGCCGTAGTATCCGATGTTGGGCGAGACGAAGGCGAGGTCTGCGACCGCCGGGGCGAGCGCCATAATCGCCTCGCCGTCTTCGGGCGTCAGGACTTTGCGCGCGCGCTCTTCCTGATCGCGCTCGCCGAGCTGGATGCCGGTCGAGAGGTGGAAGACGTAGATGTTGTTGACGCCGTACTCCTCGACGATCTTGACGAGGTTGCCGCGCAGGCCCGTCAGGATGGCCGCGACGCTCAAGGCCGTCATGATGCCGATGACGATGCCGAGCACGGTCAGGGCGCTCCGGAACTTGTTCGACCGGATGCTGTCGAACGCCATCAAGAGCACGTCTTTCGTAATCAGTCCGGGCAGACGTAGTTTCATAAAAACCGTAAATGGTAAATGGTGAATGGTAAATGGATGAAGACAGGTTCTTATCTCTTCACCATTGACCATTCACCTCTCTTTCAGTTCCTCGTCAGCGCGACGATGGGGTCGAGGCGCGAGGCTTTGAAGGCCGGGTAGATACCGGCGATGATGCCGATGACGCTGGAGAAGCCGATGGCGAGGACGATATAGACGATGGTGATCGTCATCGTAATCGGCGTGAGCGTCGAGATGAGTTGCGCTATCCCAGCCGCCGCCAGCAGGCCGAGGACGCCGCCGAACGCGCACAGGAGCGCCGACTCGACCAGAAACTGCATCAGTATCTGCTTGCGCCGCGCGCCCAGAGCCTTGCGCAAGCCGATCTCGAAGGTGCGCTCGGTGACGGAGACGAGCATGATGTTCATCACGACGATGCCGCCGACGACGAGCGAGAGCAGAGTGACGGGCGTCACGACCAGCGCGATGGCGCTCGTGAACTGGTCTATCTGCCCGCCCAGCTCTTCGGTGTTGACGATGCCGAAGTCGTCCTCGGCGCTCCCCGAAAGCTTGTGGTAGTTGCGCAGGGCCGTGCGCGCGTCTTCGAGCGTCAACTGGAACTGGCCGGGCACGGCCCCCTTGCCGTGAATCGAGATGTCGCGCGGCTTGCCCCAGATGCGCCCGAAGGTCGTAATCGGAATATAGACGTGCTTATCTACGAGGTCGCCGAAGATCGGGCCGCGCCGCTCCTCGACGCCGATAATGAGCATTGGAAGGCCGCCGACCTTCAAGGTCTTCCCGACCGCGTCCACGCCGGGGAAGAACTTGTCCTTGATGTCCGCGCCGAGGACGACGACGAGCTTCGCGCTCTCGACCTCGCGCTGGTCAATGAAGCGGCCTTCGGAGATGGTCTTGTCCTCGATCTCGACCATGTTCGCCGTCACGCCGAAGACGATGCCGCCGAGGAAGCGCACGCCGTCTTGCTCGAAGTTGAAGCCGCGCCCGACCTGCGCGCCGACCGCGCTGCAACTTTTGCAGTGCTCCTGCAACCACTCCATGTCGGCGAACTCAAGGCGCGGGTTGCGCCGGTTGCGCTTCTCCAACTCCTCTTCCGACAACTGCCCGGCGCTCACCATCCGCGCGATCATGAAGTGGTTCGAGCCGAGCATCTTGCTCATCTTGTCCACGACGTAGGTGTTGAGGCCGGAAATCGCCGCGCCGACGACGACCACCGACGCCACGCCGATGATGATGCCGATGAGCGTGAGGAACGCCCGCAGCTTGTGCGCGAAGATGGATTGCAGCGCGATGCGGAAGGTCTCGATGTAAAATGAGTGCAGGTGTCGCATAAAAAACCGGTTTTGGGGTCGAAACGGGACGGGCGAGCAACGACCGAACGCCAGACTATACGCACGCGGGCCGCCGCAGGTTTAGGGAATATCGCCGAAATGGCATAATAAGTTCAAAGTTCAAAATAAGTTCTAAGTTCAAGGTTCAAAGTTGAAGACAGGCTCCTGACTTTGAACCTTGAACTTTGAATCGAGGAAGAGAAAATGGCTGCCACTTTTGACGATTTGGTCGGGCTGATGTCCACGCTGCGTTCGCCCGAAGGCTGCCCTTGGGATCGGGAGCAGACTTACGCGAGCCTCGCGCCGATGCTTCTGGAGGAGGCTTACGAGGCGTTTGAGGCCGTCGAGGAGGCGCGCGAAGGAAGGCCCCTTGAGCTGCGCGACGAGTTGGGCGATTTGCTCTTCCAGATCGTCTTCTACGCGCAGGTGGCGCGCGAGCGCGGCGAGTTCACGATTGAGGACGTGACCGACGCCATTCATACGAAGATGGTGCGCCGCCACCCGCACGTCTTCGGCGACGCGAAGGTGCGCGACAACGAAGAGCTTCTGCGCAACTGGGAGGCGATGAAGGCCGAGGAGAAGCGCGCGGCGGGCAAGGACAAGCAGGAAGGCGCGGGCGTCTCTTCGCTCCTCGAAGGCGTCTCGGCCAAAGCGCCCGCGCTCATGGAGGCGCACCAGCTCACGACGAAGGCCGCCCGCGTCGGCTTCGACTGGCCGGACGTGGAAGGCGTCTTCGACAAGCTCCAAGAGGAGATCGAAGAACTCCGCGCCGCCGTCCGCGAACACGCCGCCAGCGCCCCCGACTCCGAGGCCGAGGCCGCGCGCGTCCGCGAAGAGGTCGGCGACCTCCTCTTCGCCGCCGCCAACATCGCCCGCCACCTCGGCGTCGAGCCCGAAGCCGCCCTCAAACTCACCAACCGCAAATTCCGCCGCCGGTTCCGGCACATCGAAAGCGGCCTCCAAGAGAGAGGCCGCGAACTCGGCGCGGCGACCTTAGACGAGATGGAAGAACTCTGGCAGGAGGCCAAAAAGATGTAACTCGTCAATCGTCAATCGTGAACGGGAGGAGGCCGTTTTAACCCATTGACGATTGACGATTGGCGATTTACGATTTACCTCTTTGGAGGTTCACGCATGGGCATGATTCAGTTCGTCAACAACTACGACGACCTTTCGACGGACAAGGGCTATCAGTTCAAGTTCTACTGCGACAAGTGCGGCAACGGCTACATGTCGCGGTTCCAGCCTTCGATTACGGGCACCGCCGGGTCGCTGCTGCGCGCCGCCGGGAACCTCTTCGGCGGGTGGGCCAGTTCCGCCGGGGATTCGGCCTACGAGCTACAGCGCGCCGTCGGCGGCAAGGCGCACGACGAGGCGCTCCAGAAGGCCGTCGAAGAGGGCAAGACGCATTTCCACCAGTGCTCGCGCTGCGGCAAGTGGGCCTGCCCCGAAGCGTGCTGGAACGCCGCCGCCGGTCAGTGCGAAGAATGCGCGCCCGACTATCAAGAGGAACTCGCCTCGGCGCACGCCCGCGCCAAAGCCGAGGCCACGCGCGAGCAGCTTTACGAAAAGGCGCGCGCCACCGACTACGCCTCCAACATAGACATGAGCGCCGGGGCGAGCATCAAGGCTCCGAGCCACGCGCAGCAGCAGCAGGTGGCGGCCACGCCGCGCTGCACGGCCTGCGAGGCCGAAGTCGGCAAGGCCAAGTTCTGCCCCGAATGCGGGACGCCGACCGCCCCGCCCCGCTCGACCTGCGTCGGCTGCGGCCACCAGCCCGAAACCCCCTCGAAGTTCTGCCCCGAATGTGGCGGCAAGATGTCCGTCACAAGTTAGAAAGGGGTAAAAGGGGAAAAGGGGAAAAGGGGAAAGGGGGCAAGGGGAAGAGAAAGCAGGAGTGCTCTTTCTTCCCCTTTGCCCTTTCCCCTTTTACCCTCTTACCCTCTTTCCCTCTCAGTGGCGGGCTTCCGCTTCCGGGCTTAACTCCGAGATGTCCCTTTCGAGGGCGAGGAGCGTGCGTTTGAGCATCTCGCGGTGGGCGGGCGCGAGGGCGCGTTCGAGTTGTTCGAGGGTGCGGGCGCGCGAAAGCCGGAGCGCGTCGAGACGTTCGCGGCGGGCGCGCTCGGCGGGCGAAAGCTCCTCCAAGGCGGCGCGGTCTTCGTCGCGCGCGATCTTCTCGTCCAACTGTGCTTCGACGGCTTTGCTCTCCCAGCCTCTCGCCATCCGCGCGGCCTCCTTTCGACAAAGAAGCGGGGCAGCCTGACTTTGAAGGTCAGGCCGCCCGCGCCGTTGAGAGTCACTTCGTCGGGCTTGAGAGCCCGGCCTTAGTAACGGTCGTTGATGCGCAGCGTCCGCAGGATGTTGTTGAACGACTGTTGGTAATTCGCCTGCTCGTTGCGCGGGGCGACCGCCGCCATGTAGAAGAGGTCGCCGCTACGGAGCAACGTCGTGACGATGGTCACGGTCTCGCTCTGGCCCGTCACGGGCGAGCGCCCGACGAGCGTCGTCGCGATGGCCGCGCGACCGTCCACGGTCGTCCGCCGCGAGCCCGACTGTCGCAGGTACGTGTTCACCTGAAGCAGCCCGCTCAGGTACTCCTGCGTCGCCTGCTGGAGGTTGTTCCGCTGCGGGCGATCCATGCCGAACATGACGCCGTGCGTGATGCCCTGCGAGCCGTAAGCGCCTTCGGGCGCGTATGTCACGGTGTTACCTTCGCCGCCCAGTTCGCGCCAGTTGCTCGGCACGGCCACCTGGAAGAGGTTGTTGCTCGCGTTGCGGTAGCTGGTCGAAGGGTACGAGACGCGCGCGCCGCGTGCGTAGGTGTCGTTCTGCTGCGGGTAGCGGTTGTCGCCCTGCGAAGGGTAGCGCTGGCCCGAACGCGCGATCTCTTCCATCGTGCGCGCGCGCGGGAAACCGCGCAGGCGTTGCTGCACGCTGCGGAAGGCCGCCGTGTCCTGCCGCCCGGAGTTCGGGTTGACCCGCAGCAGCGCCGCCTCTTGATTGATGCGCTCGTAGCGGTTGCCGGGGTTCGGGTGGCTCGAAAGCCATTCGGGGCCGCCGGAGCCGCCGCCCTGCTGCTGGATGGTGCGGAACATGTTGGCGAGGTCGCGCGGGTCGTAACCGGCGCGCGCCATGATCTGCGCGCCGAGGATGTCGGCCTGCGTCTCGTACTTGCGGCTGTACTTCAGAGCGCCCGCGCCGAAGCCGATTTGAGAGCCTGCGCCGATGATTGCGCCGGGGACGCCGCCGATGACCGCGCCCGCAATCTGACCGAGCACGGAGCCGATCTGGAACTTCTGCGTCTCGGTCGCCTGCGCGGTGGCGTGGCGCAGCGCGACGTGGCTGATCTCGTGCGCCATCACGCCCGCCATCTCGCCCTCGGTGCGCGCGGCCTCGATCATGCCGCGATTGACGAACATCGGGCCGCCGGGCAGTGCAAAGGCGTTGATGTCGCGCGCGTCCACCACGTCGAACGAGTAGCGGAAGCCGGGCTGCCGGAACTCTTCGGGGATGGCCGCGACGAGGCGCTGGCCGACCGACTCGACGTAGTCGTCAATATAGTTGTCGCGCATGATCGGCATCTGCTGCTCGACCTGCCGCGCGGCGTCCTGACCGAGTTTGATGTCGTCCTGCACGTTGTACTTGTTCTTCGGCATCTCGACCCGCGTCTGACCGAGGGCGGTGAGCGGCAGCGCGAAGAGCAGAAGCGCCATGAGCCAAGCGGACGCGCGGCGCGCTCGATGATTTTTGATAACAGTCATTTTAATCTCCTCCGTAGAGGGCGACCGTTTGACGGTCACGCCTCCGAACGTCATTCGCAAAGTAGAAAAGCGGCACAACTCCTCCG
>DASTQX010000170.1:0-6716 GCA_035761505.1 Pyrinomonadaceae bacterium | reverse complement strand
GCTCTTGGCTGCCCGCCGGGGCCGCGCGCGTGCTCGGCGGCAAGTTGACCTTCGCGGCGGCGGCCTTGCAGACCACCTTCCAGTTCCGCAAGCCGACTGTCCGCGTGCGGCTCGACGAAGGGCCGGAGTCGCAACTCGTCGTCACGAACTTCTGCGTTGCCAACGCGCGCTTCTTCGGCGGCGGCATGAAGATCGCGCCGGAAGCGAAGCTCGCCGACGGACTCTTCGACGTGGTTGCCGTCGGCGACATGAATCCTTTGACGATTCTCGCCAACTCCTACCGCGTCTATCTCGGCGCGCACCTCGGCCTGCGCGAAGTGCGCCACGCCCGCGCGCGCCGCGTCCACGCGCGTCCCGCTTCGGCTGAAGAAGTGAAGCTCGAAATTGACGGCGAGCTGGTCGGACGATTGCCCGCCGAGTTTGAAATCCTCCCCGGCGCGCTCCGCGTCCGCTGCCCCTGACAGTTAGTGCTCTGAAGTCAACCGGCGTTCTGGAACGCCGAGTTGCCGAGGAAGTTTTCGCGGACGTACTTGACGGTGTTGAGGAGCGTCTCGGAGGGGTCGCGGGGCGCGAAGCCGAGGTCGCGGCGCGCTTTGGTGTCGTCCAAGTACCAGAAGTGCTCGGCCATCTCGATCTCGTCGGGCTCGACGGGCGGCGCGACGTTCCAGTGGCGGAGCAGCGAGTCGAAGGCGCGCGCGCCCGCGACGGCGAGCTTCGAGGGGAGCGAAAGCACCGGGCCGGGGACTTTCGAGATGCGTTCGAGCCGACCGAAGAACTCCGTAAAAGTCCAGTTGGCCGAGCCGAGCAGGTAACGCTCGCCGTGTCGGCCCTCGCGCATCGCGGCGTAGAACGCCTGCGCGGCGTCGCGCGCGTCCACGAAGCTCAGGCCGCCCTTCGGGACGGAGATGATTTTGCGCGCGAGGAAGTCGAGGATGACTTTCGTCGAACTCAAACGCTCGTCGCCGGGGCCGAGCAGGAGGCTCGGATTCATGATGACGAGGCGGCGGCCTTTGCCGTCGAAATTTTGGAGCGCGACTCGCTCCTGATAGAGCTTGCTCGCGTAGTAGGGCCAGCGCGAGATGATTTCGAGCGGCGTCGGCCAGTCCTCGTCGGGCACGATGTCGCCCTCCTCGGTGACGGCAATCGTCCCGCTCGTCGAAGCCATGACGATGGACTTGACGCCCTCGGCGCTCGCCGCCTCGCAGAGCACGCGCGTCCCCTCGACGTGCAGCGAGTACATCTCGTGCGCGTCCTCTTTGTCGCGCGAGACGCGGCCCGCGAGGTGATAGATTTCCGTCACGCCCTCGACGGCGCGCGCCACCGTTTCCGGCGAAGTGATGGAGCCCGTCAACGTCTCGACGCCCAACTCTCCGAGCCAGACGGGGGCCGACGTGCTCAGCACGCGCAGGTTCTTCACGCCCTCCGAGACGAGCAGCCGCACCAGATGCGCGCCCAGAAAACCCGTCCCGCCCGTCACCAGCGTCAAGGGCTGCGCCCTCTTCACGAGCGCCGCCTTGCTCGTCACAACGGCCTTCGTCTTCTTCTTCGCTGCGGCCTTCCGCGCGGTCGGTTTTTTAGTAGCCATCTTTGAAACGCCGAACGCCGGATGCGGAAGCGATGAACTAAAAACAAAAGCCTTTTGTCTTTCAGTTCCGCGTTCCGCGTCCGGCGTTCATCCTTTCCCTCAGTCTCCCGTCGTCGCCAGTTCGCTCTCTTCGTGCGGCTCTTCGGCGGCGTGGCGGCGCTCGGCCTTCCAACGGCGACGGAGCGTCTGGGCGTCGAAGTCGCGGCGCGTGCCGTCGCGCAGGTTCTCGATCTCGTGGCGGACGAGGGCGGCGACGAGGCGGTAGGCTTCGGACTTCGGCATCCCCTTCGTCAGCTCTTCAAGCCGCTCGGTGTCGAGGAAGCGACCGACGCGCGCACCCACGTCGCGGCCCTTGAGGAGGTTCGAGCCTTTGGGCAGAGCTTCATAAGTGCCGTAGAGATAGACGGGCAGAATCCCCGTGCGCGTCGAGAGCGCGAGGTAGGCGAACCCGGACTTGAACTCGGCCATCTCGCCCGTCTGCGAGCGCGTGCCTTCGGGGAAGATGAGCGCGTTGTGCCCGCGTTCGAGGAACGAGCGCGCGTGACGCAGGGACTGTCGCAAGCTCCCCGAACGCTCGATGGGCACGAGGTTCGTGAAGTTGTTCATGTAGGCGCGCTTGTACTTGTTGTCGAAGAAGTAGTCGGCGGCGGCGAGCGCCACCATGTCGCGCCCGTACTCGCCGAGCGCCACTTTGACCAAGCCGATGTCGAGGTGCGAGGCGTGGTTGGCGGCGGCGATAAAGTTCGTGTGCGCGGGGATGTTGCCCTCGCCTTCGACGGTGGCGTTGAGAAAGCGCTCGTAGAAAAGTTTCTGCACCACGTCGAGGCCGCGATTGCCGACCGTGCGGACGATGGAGGGGATGAAAATCTCGTCCTCCTCGCGCCGCTTGTCCTCTTCGGCGCGGGCTTCGGCGGCGCGTTTGGCGGCGGCGCTCGCGCGGCGCTTGACGACGGCGTAAAGCTCTCGCACGTCCACGACCTCGTTGAGCGTGTCGGGCGAAAGGAGCGTGCCGCCCGCGTGCTCGATGGCCGAGGCGAGTTCGACGAACATCAGGCTGTCGAAGCCGAGTTCGCCGAGGCGCGAGTCGAGGCGGACTTCCGCGCGCGGGCGACTCGAAACAGTCGAGACGATGTCGAGCAGCCAAGAGGCGTCGTGATGCGTCTCGCGCGGCTGCGTCTTCTCGCTAATCCCGGCGCGGCGGTTCTCTTCGAGCGCCTGAATGAGTCGGACGACTTCGCGCCGCTTGACCTTGCGCGTCGCCGTGCGCGGCAACTCTTCCGAGGTGAAGTAGAGCGACTTGACGCGCTTGTAGAAGGGGAGCGCCGAGGACACGTCGCGGAAGTGGTTCTCGACGCGGCGCTCGACCTCCTCGCGCGAGAGCGTGATGTCACAGTCATAATCCGGGACGACGAGCGCGGCAACCTTCTCGCCGATGCCGTCGGGCAAGCCGACGACGCCGATCTCCTTGACGTACAGCGATTCCTTGTACAAGTCCTCGATCTCGTCCGGATAGACATTCTTGCCGTTCGTGTCGACGATGATCTCTTTCGACCGACCGACGAGATAGAGGTTCCCGTCTTCGTCCAGACGACCGAGGTCGCCCGTGTGGAGCCAGCGATTGACGACCGCCGATTTCGTCGCCTCCTCGTTGCGGAAGTAGCCCGACATGACGTTCGGCCCGCGCGCCAAGACCTCGCCGATGCCGGAGGCGTCCGCGTCGGCAATCTTGATTTCGACGCCGGGCAGAGGCTTCCCGACGCTCGCCGAGAGCAGGCGGTTCTGCGGTCGCGTGACGGTCAAAACGGGCGAGGCTTCCGTCAGCCCGTAGCCTTCGAGGATGGTGAAGCCGAGGCCGTGCATGTCGCGCTTGACCTTCTCGTTGAGCGCCGAGCCGCCGCTGATGAGGTAGCGGATGCTGCCGCCGAGCCCCGTGTGAATCGGGCGGAAGAGGACTTGACCGAGGTTCAGAGGCGTGCGGTCGCGCAGCCAACTGTTGGCGCGCATCAGAAGTTCGGCGGAGCGGCCCACCCACTCGCCGTTCTCGCGCAGCCGGTTCATGATGCGGCGGTGCAGCAACTCCCAGAGCGCGGGCACGCCGACCATGCCGGTGACGTGATTGTTCTTAATCGCGCGCGCCAGTTCCTCGCCGTTCAAGTCCTGCAAGTACGTAATCTGCGTGCCCCGGCTGAAGGGCGTCAGGAAGCCGGTCGAGAACTCGAAGGTGTGGTGGAGCGGCAAGACCGAGAGCACGCCGTCGCCCGTGTCCATGTCGAAGACCGACGAGAGCATCGAAACCATGTTCGTCAGGTTCTTGTGCGTGAGCATGACGCCTTTGGGCTGGCCCGTCGTCCCCGAAGTGAAGATGAGCGACGCCACCGTCTGCGCCTGCACGCGGGGAGGCAGTAAAGCGACTCTCTCGTCTTCGGTCTTCTCGTCCGTCAGCTCGAAGATTTCCTCGTAGCGCCAGATGCTCGCTCCGAGCCCTTCGGCTTCGAGCCGCTCGCGCAAGTCCGCCCGCTCTTCTAAGACTTTCTCGCCGACGACGACGCCGACCGCGCCGCTCGCGCGCGTGAAGTTCAGAAGCTCCTCGGTCGAGCTTTCGGGGTCAACGGGGACGCAAGTCGCCCCGGCCTTGAGGACGCCGAAGTAACTGATGCCCCATTCGGGCGCGTTGTGGCTGACGAGGAGCACTCGATCCGTGGGCTTGACGCCGCGACCGGCGAAGAAGGCGGCGGCGCGCGTCGCCAGTTCGTGGATGTTGGCGTAAGTATATTGCTCCTTCTGCCCGTCGCGCTCGATGCGCATCGCGACGCGCGTGGAGAAGCGCTTCGAGGAAGTCTCGAAGAGTTCGAGTAAATCCCGGTACGTGTAAACGCGCTTGGGCTGCGCGCGCATGTCCTCTTCCAGAGTGGGGAAGACCCACTTCTTGAGGCCGGGAAAGTGGACGTGCATCCAGTAGTCGTACCAGTCGAACTGCTCCGGCGTCCACGGCAGCAAGGCTTGCTCGTCGCGGCGGATGTTCGAGAAGAGCGAGCGCACGTTGTCGGCGCGGAAGACGTAACTGTTCTCGATGGTGAAGGGGCGGAACAACTCGAACGCCTCTTTGGTTTCGCGCGTCACCTCTTCGACTCTGTCGACCGTTTCCTTCGCGCGGTCAACGATGTCGGTGAAGCGACCGCCGCCCCAACGCGGGCGCGCGCGGTCGAGGAGCGAAGAGACTTTCTTCGCGGCGGCGTTGACCATCGGCGTCGAGGTCTTCTCGAAACGGCTCTCCGAAACGGTCTTCGCCTCCATCCGCGCGGCGATCTCGTTGACGACGCGGAAGCCCGTCTCCTTCTCCTGAAAATGCTTGCGCTTGTAGAGGCCGACGAGGCCGACGATGCGGCTCATGTTGTTCGGGTTGCTGTCGCCCGTCGCGGCCTGATAGACCATGCGCGGCTCGCCGACCAGAGCCTCGGCGGCGACGGCGAGCATCACCGCCGCGACCTGATCTACCGGCGTGATGTCGAGGATGAGCTTGTCGTTGGCCGGTATCTGCGTCTGCCCCTTGAGCGTGAGGAAGATGAGCGGGGCCGTCGTCGTGAAGCCCTCGTTCCAGCCGGGGAAGGGAAAGCGCATCGCCGACTCGACGATTGAAGGGCGGACGATGGTTCTCACCACGTCCGTTTCGGCGGCGACGAGTTGTTCGCCGAGGCTCTTGGTGTAGGTGTAGATGTTGGGCCAGCCCCAGAAGGTCGCGCGCTCGATGCCGAGTTCGGTCAGGCGCTCGCGCGTCCAGACTTTGCGCTCGCGCGCGACGGCCAATCCCATCGCGTCGAGGTCGTCCGGGTCGCGCCCCTCTTCGACCAAACGCTTGCGCGCCTGCTCGCGGAAGCGCGCGGCTTGCAGGGCGTCGCGCGCCTCTTCGCGGACGCGCTCGGCGAGCCGCGCGCAATCGCGTATCTCCTGCTCGACGGAGAACTCGACGCCGGGAATCTCTTCGCGGCGCGGGAAGTAGCCGAGCACGGGGTCGCTCTCCCAGACCGGCCCCGAACGGTTGCCCGCGACGAAGCAGGTCGAGACGTGGACGAGCGCGGGCCGCTTCATCCGCTTGGTGAAGGCGATGACGTTCTGCGTGCCGACGACGTTCGTGCGCAGGGCGCTCTCCAAGGTCGGGTTGAAGGTGACGTTCCCGGCGCTGTTGACGAGGATGTCTATGTCGGAGGCGACCGCCTCGGCCTCCTCCTCGGTCATGCCGAGGTTTGTCTCGCCGATGTCGCCGCCCACGATCCGCACCTTGTCGCGGACGAAGCCCTCGAAGGCGTCGCCGTAGCGCTCGCGCAAGGGGTCGAACGGCGGCGCGGTGATGACGTTGTTCCAGAAGCGCGTCTCGGACTCCTCCTTCGAGCGCGCCCGCACCGTCACGTACACGCGCCCCACGCCGGGGAACCGCGTCAGAAGCATCGAGAGCGTGACCTTGCCGAGAAACCCGGTGGCCCCGATGATGAAGACGTTCCTGCCGTTATAAATCTCTGTGGGCGATAGCTTCATATACAAGTTGACGGAATGCTTTCGCCGGTGCCGCCCGACGCTCCGTGTCATCCTACTCTTCGGCGAACAAGTCTGAGAGTTTATAACTGAAACCCGGCAAAACTTCGCCGCCGTCAAGCGTCTCCTGCTCGCCGAGAATACGCGCCTCGACGGCGGAGCGATAGACCGCGACGGTACGCCTTTTCGGGTTCACAATCCAGACCAGACGCGACCCGGCGGCGAAGTAGAGAGCTACCTTCTCGTCCATTTCGTTGACGGTGTTGCTCGGACTCAAGACCTCAACTGCGAGGTCGGGCGCGAACGGCACGAACTTCTCTCTGTTTTCCACGCCTTCGAGGTGTTTTCGGCTGATGAAGGCTACGTCCGCGCCGACGACCGTGTCGGGGTCTCTCTCGACGAGGAAGCCGGTTTCAGCGCCGCAGATAATGCCCAAGCGATTTCGGCGGACGAAAATAGAAAGCTCGGTCGCTATGTTGGCGCAGAGGATTCCGTGTGTGAGACCCGTCGGTGACATTGTTTTGACCTCCCCGCGAATGAGCGCCAGACGACAGTCGTTGCCGTGCGCGTCGCGGGGCGGCATCGCAAGCAACTCGTCGGCTGT
>DASTQX010000169.1:0-26786 GCA_035761505.1 Pyrinomonadaceae bacterium | reverse complement strand
GCCGATGGCGATGCCCAAGAAGTTCTTAAATTGATCCGTTGAACGTCCCGCCGCCCCCTCGCTGATGTTCGATGGGACTGAAATTGCGGCCCTGCGAATTTGCGATCTCAGCCCATAGGTTTCCTCCCGCGGAAACCTTTTGGTCAAGTCGTAAATCAGAACCACGAGTTCCATGCTCTTTTGCCACGCGAGGAGGTTCTTGTGAGGCTTGTTCATGCTCAGCTCCTCTTCACTGCTTACTGCTTACTGCTCACCGCTTACTCTGAGCGGAGCGCTTCAATCGGGTCGAGGCGCGCGGCCTTCCACGCGGGGAAGATGCCCGCGAGGACGCCGATGCCGCCGGAGACGGTGACGGCGACGATGATGGCCGTGAGCGAAAGATAGGTCGGAATCAAAAACGTCGAGACGGCCTTGCCCAAGCCCCACGCGATGAGGACGCCCGTGGCCCCGCCGATGGCCGAGAGCGTGATGGCCTCGACCAGAAACTGCTTGAGGATGTCGGTGCGGCGCGCGCCGAGCGCCTTGCGGATGCCAATCTCTTTGGTGCGCTCGGTGACGGAGACGAGCATGATGTTCATGATGACGATGCCGCCGACGACGAGCGCGATGCCGGGGACGGTGGCCGCGACGAAGAAGATCGTCCCAAAGAGCCGGTCGCGCAATCCCGTGATGGCGTCCGGCGTCATGACGCCGAAGTTGTCGCGCTCGCCCTTCTCCAAGCCGCGCCGGATACGCATCCAGTGCTTGGCCTCCTCGACCGCCTCGTCGAACATGAGGTCGTCTTTGGCCGTCCCGACCATGTAGAAGGAGCGCCAGTTGCGGAGCGCGCCGAAGTTGCGGCGGTAGGTGCGAAGCGGGAGCGTGACGAAGGTGTCCTGCGGGATGCCGAAGACCGTGCCTTTCGCGGTCGCCACGCCGACGACGCGGTAGGGCAGGCCGTTGATGATGATCTCTTCGCCGACCGCCGACATGCGCGGGAAGAGCTTCTCGGCCACGTCCGAGCCGATGTAGGCGACCCTCGCCGTGGTCTGGTCTTCGGCGTCTATGAAGTAACGGCCCTCGGCGGGCTCGGCCTTCTCGATCTCGCCGACGATGGGCATCTTACCGTCCACGCCGACCTCGTCGAGCACCTCAGAGCCGCGCTTGACCTGCGCGCGCTGCGGGCGGGCCGCCGCGCCGAACTTGTCCGTCAGGGTGAGGCGCGGCTTGAGGAACTCGAAGTCCTCCATCGTCAGCTCTTTGTTGCGCCGCTGCGCCGCCGCGATGGAGTCTGTGTCCTTCCAGTCCTCGAAGCCGAAGCGCTGGATGGTGTAGGACTTCGCGCCGATGCCCGCGATCTTCTCGTCAATGTAGGCGTTGAAGCCCTGAATCAGGGAGACGACGACCACCACCGCCGCGACGCCGATAATCATGCCGAGGAGCGTCAGCGCGGAGCGCAGCTTGTGCGCCCAGATGGCCGCGAGCGCCAGCTTCAATGTCTCGATGAATTTCACGACGTTTGTTTAGTACGCGCCCGCGCCCTTTTAGTTGCACGCGCGCCGGATACGAGGGGAATGCCAAAAGGTTAAAGCGCGGGTGTGGAAAAGGCAAGCCGCTTCGCCGAAGGCGAATGTAAAAGCAGAGGGCAGTAAGGACGGAGGGGTTTGAAGCCTCCACACTTTTACGTTTTACCTTTTTAGTTTTGCCTTCTCCGGCGGCTCGTCGAACGGCAGGTCAACGATGACGGGGTTGTGGTCGGAGATGCGGTCGGCGACGGAGTTGTTGAGTTCTTCGAGCGTGCGCCCGAAGTGGGGGGCGAAGCGGTAGGGGCGCTCGCCGCCGCCGGTCGCGGGGTGCGGCTTGACGAAAATCCAGTCGAGCTTGTACTTGCCGGTGGGGCCGATGGTGCGGCTCACGGCGTAGGTGGTGGTGAAGCCCTTCTTGGCGCGCTCGTTCGAGTTGGCGAGCAGCCCGGCGCGACCGTTGGAGGTGCGCGCCGCGTCGCCGCGAAAGTCGAACGCGCCGCCGTCCGCGAAGCGGAAGTCCTTGAGGTCGTCGAAGAACCCGGCCTCCGGATTCTCGGCGACGAACTTGACGCTCCGCACCGTCGGGTCGCCGTGCGTCCGGCTGAGGCTCACGCCGCCTTTTACCACGTCGAGGAGGAGGCCGACGCCGGTCGCGTACTTGACGCCCTGCTCGACCCAGAAGCGCTCGTCGCCGAGCCGCTTTTTGATTTCGCGCCGGAGCGAAGTCGGCGTCATGTCCTGCGTCGAGGTGTTCATGTCGCCCGCGAGGATGACCGGGTGCGGGATGTCGCGCAAGGTGGAGAGCAACTCGTTCAACTGCCGCGCGCGATTCTTCGGCTCCGTCCGCGCTTCGAGGTGTGTGGCGACGATGGTTGCGCGCCCGCCGGGGATTTCGGGGTCGTTGATGTCGGCGAAGAGAGTCGTGCGCCCGCCGCGCCGCACCTCGCGCGTCACCTTTTCGAGGAAGACGCGCTCGCTCACCGTGCGCTTGCCGCGCTCGAAAGGCGCGACGCCTTTGCGCTCGTCGGCGTACCAGTCGTGGCCCTGAAACTCGAAGGGGACGAGGCGCACGTTCTCTAAGAGGTAGCGGCTGAGGATGGCCGTGCCGTGGAGCGCGCGGAGGCGCGAGGGCTCGACGCGGATGCGCCTGACGAGTTCGCGGCGGTCGGACTCTTTCGCGCCCGCGAATTGCTCCGTGCCGAGTTGCACGGGGTCAACTTCGACGAACTCGACGCCGTAGGCGTAGTTCATGTCGAGCGCGGCGGCCAACTCGGCGGCGACGTTGCGATAGCCCGAACGCTTCAATCCCCAGTCAACTTCGTTGAGGACAATCACGTCGGCCTCCTTCAAGAGCGCCGCCTGCCGCAACACGTTCGCGCGCCCTTCGCCGCGCGGGTACTTCTTGCGGTCGAGGAGCGCGGCGAAGCGCTCGCCGTCGGCGAGGGCAGCGGCGACGGCCTCGAACTCCAGCCCGCGCTCGATGTTCCACTGCGCGACGCGGAGGAATTTGCCGCCGAGGCGCAGCGACGAGGGCTTCAAGGGGCGGATGCCGCGCGCCGTGGCCGAGTTGTTGACGAAGGGCGTCGTGAGGAGCGTCTTGAGCTTCGCTGCGAGCGGCGCGCTCAGCGTCTCTTCCTCGGAGAGCCGGACGAGTTCTTCGTAGCTGAAGAGCGGCGGGCCGTTCTGCGCCGAGGCGACTTCGGGCGACGCGAGGGCGAGCGCGAAGAAGATGATGGTGATGGTGATGAAGGCCGAGCCCCTGAAACGTCTTGCTCGATTAATCAACGCGAGGCGAAGGCTTTGGGTCATGTGTCTGCCGGGAACACACTTTCTGAACCGGGGATGAAAGAGACGGGCCTATTCATACCGCAAAGCTCCGCGCGAGGTCTAGCCGTAAAACGAAAGACGCGGCGAACGTGTTGCTCGCCGCGCCTCTCGTTTCCGCCCGTCGCCGGGTGGGTTATTTGATCTTCTCGTCCTTCTCGATGTTGCCGTCGCGGATGGAGATGACGCGGTGCGCGCGGGCGGCGATGTCGTGCTCGTGGGTGACGACGATGATGGTGTTACCGGCGGCGTGGAGGCGCTCGAAGAGGTTCATGATCTCGACGCTGGTGTGCGAGTCGAGCGCGCCGGTCGGCTCGTCGGCGAGCAGCAGCGAGGGCGTGTTGACGAGCGCGCGGGCGATGGCGACGCGCTGGCGCTGGCCGCCCGAAAGCTCGTTGGGGCGGTGCGTCATGCGGTCGGAGAGTTCGACCGAAGTGAGCGCGCGCTTGGCCCGCTCGTGGCGGTCGGACGCGCTGATGCCCGCGTAGATGAGCGGCAGCTCGACGTTGTGCAGGGCCGTCGCGCGCGCCAGCAGGTTGAAGGTCTGGAAGACGAAGCCGATCTCCTTGTTGCGGATGCGGGCTAGTTCGTCGTCCTCCATGGCGGAGACGAGCTTGCCGTTAATCCAGTAGCGCCCGCGCGAGGGCGTGTCGAGGCAGCCGATGAGGTTCATCAGCGTGGACTTGCCCGAACCCGAAGGGCCGATGATGGCGACATACTCGCCGCGCTGCACGTCGAAGGAGACGCCCTGCAAGGCGTGCAACTCTTCGGTGCCCATCTGGTAGGTCTTCCAGATGTCGCGCATCGAGATGAGCGCCGCCGGAACGGCGTCGTGCGCGAGGAGGTCGCCGTGTTCGAGCGCCGCGGGCTCGACGGTGGTCGGGCCGGCGGCGACGGGCGTTACGTCGCTCATCACTTCGAGCCCTCCGCCGCCTCGCCGGGTGCGCCGCCGGGCTTGCGCTCCTGCTTCTTGACGACATCGCCTTCCTTGAGGGTGCGCAGCACGCGGCTCGGCCCCGTGATGACTTCGAGCTGCGGCTCAAGCCCGGAGATGATTTCGATGTCGGTCTCGCCGGTGATGCCCGTCTCGACGTTGCGGAACTTCACCTTGTTGCCGTCGAGGACATAGACGCCCTTGATCTCTTTCGGCTTCTCGCCCGGCGCTTGCGGGGCGGGGGCCGAACCGGCGGCGGGCGTCGGAGTCGGCGAAGGGGCTTTCTCGACGATGGCCTGGAGCGGGACGGCGATGACGTTCTGCTTGGTCTTGGTGGTGATGTTGGCGGTCGCGGTCATGCCGGGCTTGAGGTTGTCGCGCACCTCGTTCGGCACGTTGTTGAGTTGGACGACGACCTTGAATTCCTTCGCCTCCTGCACGTTGACGCGGTTGCTGATGCCGCCGCCCTGCGTGTCCGAGCGCGAGACGGCGAGCGGGTTTTTCTGGACGACCGAGCCTTCGATCTCCTTCTCGCCCGTCGCGTCCACCTTGACCTTGACGGGCTGGCCGACCTCGATGGCGGCGATCTCGGTCTCGTCCACGTTGACCTCGACGTTGATGGTCGTCATGTCGGCGATGGTCATCAGCGAGGTGGTCGAGAGGCCCGCGACGGCGAACTGCCCGACGCGCGCCGGGATGTCCACGACGACGCCGGTAAGCGGCGAGTAGGTCGTCGCCTTGTAGCGCTGCGAGGACTGGCCGCGCAGGAGCGCCTGCTGCTGGTTGGCGCGCGCCTCGCTGGTCTGGACGCTCTCGCGCGCGCGACGGACGCCGACCTGCGCGTCGCGCACGTTGATGCGCTGCTGGTTGACCCTCGTCTTCGACTCCTCGACGGCGATTTGGGCCGAGCGGAGTTGCGCCTGCGAGGTGCGCAGAGAGACCTGCGCCTGCTTGAGCCGGTCGCTCGCCGTGTCGTATTCGGAGCGCGAGGCGACGCCCGATTCGATGAGGTCGGTCGTGCGTTTGAGTTCGCGCTGCGCGGTGGCGAGGTTGACCTGTTCGCGGTCAACGGCGGTCTGCGCGGTGTCCACGGCCTGGCGCGACTGTTGGAGCGCGACCTCGGCGGCGGCGAGCGCCTGCTGCGTCTGCGCGACGTTGTTCTCGGCGGAGAGGACGCTGGTGCGCGCGTTCTGCACGTCGGAGATGGCGACCTGCACCCCGGCGGCCTGCGCCTCGGCGGAGGATTCGAGCTGCGTCGGGTCAACGCGCACGAGCGGCTGGCCGACCGTCACCTTGTCGCCGGGGTTGACGGAGATTTCGACGATGCGCCCCTGCACCTCGCTCGTCAGGTTGACGAAGCGGATGGGGCGGACTTCGCCGGAAGCCGTGACGGTGGATTTGAGTTCGGGCCGCGACTCGACCTTCACGACGGTCACTTCCGGCTGGTCTTTGCCGCGCGCGAAAATGCTGACGATGACGATCATGCCGAGCACGGCGACGGCGGCGACCGCAATGATAATCTTCTTCTTTCGGCTAACAGCCATGGGGACAAGTTCCTCTTTCTCAGGGGTTTGAAGTGTAAAGGGGCCGGAACCGCCTAGCTTCGCACAAACAGGGGCCGGGACAAAAGTCTCGCGGAGAGGAGTCCATTCGCGCCGGCAAATCTTCTACGTCCAAAATGATGTAACAGTTTCAAAACAGTAACGGGCGAGGAGTGAGAAGTGATAAGGAAATCCCGCTTTCTTCTCGCTTCTCACTTCTCACTCAACACCGTTTTGATGCTGTTGGCGCGGCTTCGGTTTTCGCGCTACAATACCGGGCCGACCAGAGGCCAGTGAGGGCCGCGGCGCGCTCGCCGAGTCGCCGGGGCTCCGGTTTCGAGGCATCTCCGGGGCCGCTTCTGGCCCGCACTGTCAGGCCCAAGAACGAAGGATGCGACCATGATCACCTGCGCGAGGTGCCAGACGGAGAATATCGAAGGGTCGCAGTATTGCGACGAGTGCGGCGCGATCCTGCGCGAAGAGGCGGCGTCCGCCCACCGGACGCCGACCACCGGGCCGACCGAAGAGGGCGACACGCCCGGCAACTCGCACTTCGTCGAGCCGGCGCGCGCCGAGCGCCGCCGCGAGAGCACCGAAAAACATTCCGCCGCGCGCCGCTCCTCCGAGATCATCTCGCCCGCGCACACCGCCGTCTCTTCGGGCAAAGTCTCCGCGCCGCACGAGGTCGCCGCCGCGCCCTCGCCGTCGGCTGACCTCAACCCGGCGCTCTCGCTCTCCGGCAGGGAGAACGGCCCGCACGCCAAGCTCGTCATCCATCGCGGGCGCTCGGTCGGCAAAGAGTTCCCCTTGAGCGAGGACGAGTCGCACATCGGGCGCTGGGACGCCGACGGCGGCATCTTCCCGGACGTTGACTTGGACTCGGACGACCCGGAGGCGAAAGTCTCGCGCCGCCACGCGCGCATCACGCGGCGCGGCGAGCAGTATTACATCGAAGACCTCGGCTCGACCAACGGCACGTTCCTCAACCGCGGGCGACGCCTCCTGCCGGGCGACCGGCAATCCTTGCGCGACGGCGACGAGGTCATCGTCGGCAAAACGTTCCTCCGCTTCCACGTGCTCAGGAAGTAGATGCGGCCCCGCGCCCGCGCAAAAATTTTTACTAACGAGTCGCGCGAAGAGTTTTAAGTTTGTAAGAGTGATGCTGACCTGTCTCAACTGCGGAGCGGAGAACGCGCCGGAAGATCGCTTCTGCGGCAACTGCGGCCTCGCCGTCCAGACGGCGGAGGGCCACGGCGTCGTCGCGGCGGCGCGCGACGGTGCGCCCGGCGGCGGCGGCGACGCGACGCCGGGCGACTCTGCGGCCAGCGCGCCTGAGGACGAGACCGAAGAGCCTTCGGGGGGCGAGACTTCCGCCGTCTCCGCGCCGGAAGGGCAGGGGACGAGCGAAGAGTTTGAGCCGACGCTCATCGAGTCGCACGGCGGGCAGCAACAGCCGCAAGCCTCCTCCGGCGGCGGGGCGGCAGCCGCCGCGACCGCCGCGAGTCCCGACTCTTCGGGGCTCGTGCCGCCCGCCGCCACAGACCTTTCGGGCTCGGCCACGCTCGTCGAGTCCACTCCGCCGCGCGGCGCGACCACCGGAGGGCACGAGCCCGGCGAAGAGTCCCCGAAGGAGGCAGCCGCCGCCGAAGAGCGCGTCCCGCGCGCGACGGGCGAAGTCCCTTATGCGCCGCGCACCGGCTCGACCGGCGACAGCCGCCGCGCCTCGGCCAAGCAACTCGAACCCGGAACGATTCTCATCTCTCGTTACGAAATCGTGCGTCGCATCGGCGGCGGCGGCATGGGCGCGGTCTATTACGCGAAAGACCGCAACCTCGGCGACGCCCCGCGCGCCGTCAAGGAGATGATTCAGTCGCAGCTCGACGAGTCGCAGCACGAGAAGGCGGTCGCCGACTTCAAGCGCGAGTCCATGCTCCTCGCCTCGCTCGAACATCCCTCGATTCCGACCATCTACGACTACTTCTACGACGAGGGTTCGGGCCGCTTCTATCTCGTCATGAAGTACATCTCCGGCGGCGACTTCCTCGCGCGGCTTCGCAACGCGCCCGGCGGTCGCATTGACGAGCTGACCGTCACCGACTGGGGCGCGCAGGTCGCCGACGTGCTCGACTATCTCCATAACCGCCGCCCGCAGATCATCTACCGCGACTTGAAACCCGCGAACCTGATGATTGACGGCAACACGGGCCGCGTGATGCTGATAGATTTCGGCATCGCGCGCTGGGTCTCGCCGCAGGAGAAGGGCGTGACGGCGGTCGGGACGATGGGCTACGCCCCGCCCGAACTCTTCAGCGGCAAGGTCGAGCCGCGCTCGGACGTGTACAGCTTGGGCGCGACGATGTTTCACCTCCTGACGGGCGCAGACCCGCAGGACAACCCGCTCTTAATCTTCGACTTCACGAAGTACCCGCGCCCGCGCCAGATCAACCCCGCGCTCTCGAACGAGATGGAGCGCATCCTGACGCGCGCCACCGAGCACAACGCCGAGGCGCGCTTCCGCTCCGCCGCCGAGATGCGCGAGGCGCTGATTATGCACATGGAGCGCCTGCGCTCCGGCGCGGTCACCTACGGCTCGGCGAACCTACAGGAGTCTGGCCGCCACGACTTGAAGACGACGCTCTCGGTCGAGATGGTCTATTGCGGCTTCTGCGGCAAGACCATCGCGGGCGACGATGTGTTCTGCGCGCACTGCGGCGCGCGCCAGCCCATCGCCGCCGCCAGCGCGTCGGTGCGCGCCGCGCGCGCCACCGCGAAGCTCATCGTCGCGGGGACGACCGAGATGGAGGCCGGGACGTTCCCGCTTCAGAAGGAGTCGAACCTCGTCGGGCGCACCGACCCACAGTCGAACATCTTCCCCGACGTTGACCTCTCGCGCTTCGACCCAGAGACCAAAATCTCGCGCCGCCACGCGCGCATCTGGCGGCAGGGCGACACGTTCCTCGTCGAAGACCTCGGCTCCGTCAACGGGACGGTCGTCAACGACGCCGTCAAACTCGGCCCGCGCCAGCCGCGCCCTCTGGAGAACGGCGACCGCCTGCGCCTCGGCGAGACCACGCTCCACTTTTTAATCGGATGAGACGATTTCGGATTTTAGATTTCGGATTCGCGGTTGAAAGTCATGGCGGAGCTGCCCGTTCTGCTTCAATCCGAAATCCGAAACCCAAAATCTAGAATCCAAAATAACCGGATGTCTGTGCGAGTAGAACAAAGACCGACCCCCCAAGCGTCGCGCGCCTCCGCGCCTCTCGACGCGCGCGCCGCCGCGTCGCGCCGCGAACGTGAAGTCAACTTCGAGCGGCTGCGCGCGCCTTTCGCCCTGCGCTGCGGCGCGCTGCTGATTGACTACATCCTCGTCGTCGGCGTCCTCGCCTTCACGACGCTGCTCGCGCGCCTGTTCGACGAGACCCCGCGCAGCGGCTCGCTGCTCCTGAGCGCCGGGTACGTCACGGCGCTCGCCGTCGCCGTGCTCAACTACGTCGTCATCGCGGGCCTCAGCGGTCGCACGCTCGGCAAGTGGGTCGCGGGCCTGCGCATCGAGCGGCGCGACGGCGTGCCCCTGAGTTTCGGTCGCGCGCTTCTGCGTCACCTCGCCGGATACCCTCTGACGCTCGTGACTCTGGGAACCGGATTCCTCCTCGCGGCGTTCAACGCCGAGGGCCGTGCGTTGCACGACCTTATCGCCGGGACTGTCGTCGTGCGTAGCCGCGCGGCTGCGGGCGCTCGCGCCGTCATCGCGCGGCCCGGCGACACCAGAGCCCCCGGCGGCGTGTGAAACCAATGACCAAGCCCTGCCCCAGTTGCGGCGCGGAGACGCATCCCGGCGCGCGGTACTGCCGCCGGTGCGGAGCCCCTTTGCGCGCCTCGACCGGCGACCGCACGGACACGGGCGAGGTCTCGCCGCAGGCCGCCACCGTCCCGCTCGGCGGCGACGCGCGCACCACCGACGGGCTCGGCTCCGACGACCATCAACTCCCGACCGCCGCCGACACGGGCCGCGTCAACCGCACCGACCTCGACCACCTTCTCCGCACGCAGCAGATGACTCCGTCCTCGACGCCGCGCGCCGAAGACGGGGCCGACGGCACGCCGACGCTTATCCAGCCGGGACGCGGCGCGCTCGCCGACGAGTTCGCGCGCTTCGAGTCCTCGCTCGGACGCGACGCCGAGGACGACTCGCAGGACACCTCCGAGATCGAAGAGACGCAAGACTCCGCGCCCTCAGTCAACGAGAACGGCGGCGACTTCGGGTTCAAGACCCGCGCGAGCTTCGACCGCGAGCAGGACGAAGAGCTGACCGTCCTTTCGCCGCGACCTTCCACGCCGGGAACGACTTACGGGCGAGAGCCCGGCGGCGGCATCTCGCTCGAAATCGTGGACGGCGCGGAAGCAGCCCCTTCATCATCCGTCCCGCCTTCGCCTCCGCCGCGCGCGCCCGCCCGCCGACGCCTCTGGCCTTACGTCGTCGCCGCCTGCGCCGCCGGGCTCGTCCTCACGGTCGCCGCCGCGTGGCTCGCCTCCAACTACCTGCGGAACCCCGCGCCCACGTCGGACGCGGGTGCGCCGACGCCCGTCGAAGTCACGCCCGACGCGCGCCAACTCTTCGACGCGAAGCTCGCCGAGGCCGAATCGCTTCTGGCCTCCGGCCAGAGGGACGAGGCGCTCGCGCGGCTACGCGAGGCGAACGAGATTGACCCGGCGAACACGCGCGCGCACCGCCGGCTCGGCGACCTCTTGATGGAGAGCGGCGCGCGCCGCGAGGCCATCGAAGAGTTCCGCGCCGTCACGCAGAATGACCCGAACGACTTCAGCGCGTGGCGGCAACTCGCCTCCGCGCAGTTCGCCGAAGGTCTCCAACGCGACGCCGCCGAGAGTTATCGCCGCCTCATCGCGCTCGTCGGCGAGTCGGCGGCAGACCCGACCGACCTGCTCTCCTACGCCGACGCGCTCTCGCGCACGGGCCGCGCCGACGAAGCGCGCGCCCTCTACCAGAGGCTCGCGTCCGCGCCCAACGCCGAGATTGCCGCCGCCGCCCGCCAGAGACTCGCCGAACTCGCGGCGCAGCCCACGCCCTCGCCTTCGCCCGGCCAGAGAAACGCGGGCGAGCAGGCGCGCGCGGGCGAAGGCGGCGAGGGAGAGACGGCCAACGCCACGCAGCCCGGCGTGCCTTCGACCGCGCCGACCGCACCCACGCCCGCGCCGCAACCGACGCCCGCGCCGACGCCCGTGCGGCCCGCCGCCTCCACGCCCGCCGAGCACTACCGTCGAGGCGTCGAACTGTGGTCGTCGAATCGCGCGGCGGCCCTCAACGAGTTCCGCGCGGCGGGCAACAACCCCGAAGCGCAATACTATCTCGGCCTCGGCATCGTCGAGGGCCGCGACCTCCGCAGCCTTAAGCGCGCCGAGATCGTCGCCGCCCTCCAGTTCTTCCAGAACGCGCAACGCGGCGGCCAGTTCGCCTCCCAAGCCCGCCGCCACGCGCAGCAACTCGAACGAGAGTTCGACAGACTAAAAAGACAGTGATGAGTGATGAGTGATGAGTGATAAGAGGAAGCAGGAGCCGTTTCTCGTCACCTATCACTCATCACTCATCACTTATTACTTCGCTTATGCCTGAGCTTGTCGTCAACTACTCCGACCGCGCGCCGGACATCTATCCACTGGGGCGCTTGCGTATCACCATCGGGCGCTCGGCGCGCAACGACCTCTGTCTGGCCGACCCCTTCGCCTCGCGCGTTCACGCCGAGGTGCGACGCGAGGGCGACCAGTACATCCTCCAAGACCTCGGCTCGGCCAACGGCACTTACTACAACGGCTCGCGGGCCGAGGCGGCGATTCCGCTCACGAGCGGCGGGCGCATCCAGATCGGCGAGACCGAGATCGTCTTCAAGGACTTGGCCGTCACGGCGGGCGAGTTGGCCGGTTCGGCGACCATCGAGGACGAGGACGATTCGGCGGGCGCTCCCGTCCCCGAAGCGACCATCGCCTTCGACTCGGCGCACCGCACGACTTCGGGCCTCTTGGAAGCCATCGAGGGCGCGCGCACGCAGACCTCTGGCCGACACGTCTCCTCCTCGGTCACAGTGCCGGAGCGCAGCATCGAGCAGGGCGACTTGCTCGCGCTCATCTCGAAGGTCGGCGTCACGCTTCTGGCCTCGGCCACGCTCGACGAGACGCTGCGGCAGGTCGCGCGCCTCGTCTTCGAGGCTGTCCCCGCCGAGCGCTGCCTCATTCTCCTGCGCGAGGGCGCGGACAAGGAACTCAGAGTGCGCGTCGCCGAGTTGCGCGACCGTCAGGGCGAGGTCGGAGAGGTGAGGGTGAGCCGCACCATCATCGAAGAGGTCGTCAATCAGGGGCGCAGCGTTCTCACTTCCGACGCGCAGCACGACCCGCGCTTCAAGTCGAGCACGGTGACGTTCCAGGGCATCCGCTCGGTGCTCGCCGTCCCCTTGGGAGTCGGCGCGTCGCTCTTCGGGATGATCTATGCCGACTCACCGCTCACCGAGGCGCGCTTCTCGGAAGACCATCTGAAGGTCTTGACGACGCTCGGCTCGGTCGCGGCCATCCGCGTCGAGAACGCGCGGCTTCTGGAAGAGCACCTCGAACAGGAGAGCTACGCCCGCGAGCTGCAACTGGCGCGCGAGATTCAGCAGCGCTTCCAGCCGACCTCGCCGCCCGTCGTGCCCGGCTTCGAGTTGCAGGGCATCAGCTTCCCCTCTTACGAAATCGGCGGCGACTACTACGACTTCATCTTCTGCCCCGACGGGCGGCTCGTCGTCGCGCTCGGAGACGTTTCGGGCAAGGGGACGAGCGCCGCGTTGCTGATGTCGTCGCTGCACGCGGCGGTGCACGCGCAGGTTACTTCGTGCCGCCCGCTTACCGAGACCATCGGCGCGGTCAACCGCTATCTCGCCGACAACACGCCGTCGAACCGCTTCGTCACGCTCTTCTACGCCGAGCTTGACCCCTTGACGGGCTCGCTCTCCTTCATCAACGCGGGCCACAACCCGCCGCTCATCGCGCACTCCGGCGGGACGTTGGAGCAGTTGGGCGCGGGCGGCCTCCCGCTCGGCATCATGCCCGACGCGGTCTTCCGCGAGGGGCGCACGCAACTTCAGGTCGGCGACGTTTTGGTGGCCTACTCCGACGGCGTGACCGAGACGCAGAACCCGAAGGGCGAAGAGTTCGGCACCGTCAGGCTCGAAGAGGTCATCACGCAGAACCTCAGCCGCTCGGCGGCAGGCATCCGCGACAAGATCGAGGCCGCGCTCTCGGCCTTCGCGCAGGGCACTGCCGCCGTTGACGACATCACGCTCCTCATCGTCAAGCGGACGAGCGAAGAGAAGTAAGGCTGCTGCTCCGGCGAAAGCTTGCGACGGCCCCGGAACCTCGCCGGCTCTTTTAAAACTCAAGCTGATTGGAGAACCCCCATGCGACACTCACGCGCCAACCCTCTGATCGCCATCAAGAACGATTCGACGATTCTGGGCGACCTCGATGTCGTCGCCCTCATCTCCTCGCTTCAGCGGCAGGTGACGGAGCACTTCCAACCGGCGTGGGGCATCGGCGCGCAGATCGTCTTCGCCGAGAAGCGCGTCCCGCGCCACGCCTACCGCATCATCATCGTGGACGAGGCGGCCTCGGCGGACGACGCGGGCTACATGGGCTATCACTTCCACTCGGACGGGAGCCCCATCGCCACCATCTTCGCCAAAGACGACATGCAGGCGGACGGGACGATCAGCGACACGCTGAGCCACGAGATTCTTGAGATGCTCGTTGACCCGGCGGTCAACCTCTACGCCTACCGCCCGGCGGGGCGCGGGCGGCGCGAGCGCGGCTACTTCTACGAGGTCTGCGACCCCGTGCAGTGCGAGCACTACAAGATAGACGGCGTGACGGTCTGCGATTTCGTCTATCCCGAATGGTACGAGCACAACTGGCCGCCCGGCTCGCGCAAGTTCGACCACCTCGGACTCGTCGAAGAGCCCTTTCAGGTCTTGCCCGGCTGTTACGCCGACATCCGCGAGGCCGGGCGCGGCTCGCGCACCGTCTGGGGCAGCGACAAGCACAAGAAGCGCAAGCGCCACCGCGACAAGATGCGACGGATGAGCAGACCCTCGCTCTGAAGAAAGCGAAAGGGGAAAAGGGGAAAAGGGGAAGAGGGTAAAAGGAGATAAGGGAGTCGCCCCCATGTCCCTTTTACCCTCTTCCCCTTTTCCCCTTTTCCCCCCGGTCTTCTTTCCCCGGTCTTCAATCGCGTGTGAGCTTGCGGACGCTCGCGCCGATGCGTTCGGCGGTCTTCTCGCCGACGCCGTCGAGGAGTTCGAGGCCGCCGCCTTCGACGAACTGGCGGAGGTCTTCGAGTGAGGAAATCTTGAACTGTTGGTGGAGCGCGGCGGCGGTCTTGAGGCCGATGCCTTCGACTTTCAGAAGGTCGAGGACGGTCGCGGGCGTCTCCTCCGTCAACTTCTCCCAAGCCTCGAACGTCCCGCGCTCAAGAAGCTCGACGATCTTCCCGCTGATGGCCTTGCCGACGCCGGGGAGCGTTTGCAAGCCCTTGATTCCTTCCTCGGCGGCGATGCGCCGGAGCGGCGTCGGCCACGTCTCGATAATCTCCGAGGCGTTGCGGTAAGAGCGCACGCGGTAGCGGTCGTCGCCGCGAATCTCCAACAGCAACGCCAGCCGCTCGAACCTCCGCGCAATCTCCTCGTTCGTCATCGCCCCGCCCCGCCACCGCCTGAGGAATGAGAACACGGAGAAAGCTTAGGGGGAAAAGGGGAAAAGGGGAAGAGGGTGAAAGGGAATTAGCGGAGCCGCCCCTGTCCTTTCACCCCTTTCACCTTTGCCCCTTTTCCCCTTCCGTTCTTATTGCGTTTTGACGAGGACGGTCGCGCGGCGCTTGCGTGCGAAGTCGAAGAGGGCGGGCTGTTGGGTCTTGAGGGTGTCGGTAGCGAGGCTGAGCCCTTTCGCGCCGCCGGGGTTCGCCGCGTCCCCGCGCGTCGAGAAGACGACGACTTTGGTCTGCGTCGCGCCCTCGCCGAGCGAAGTTGATTGCGCTCGGCCCACGCGCAGCTCGGCGAGTTGCTTCTCGACTTCGGCGTGGAGTGCGGGCACGCGCTCGACGCCGTAGGCGAGCCATTCGGCGACGGTGATGGAGTTGTCCTTCGGCTTAAAGTCGGCGCGACCGCGCTCGATGCCGTCGCGCGTCAGGGCGTAGGTCAGAAGCCCCTGCTGCGTGAGGTTCGATTCGAGCGCCACGTCGTCGACCTGCGTCGAGGTGAGGATACGCATCCCCTTGTCGTAAGAGAGTTGGCCGAGGCCACGGCTGCCCATCGGCCCCGGCTTGAAGCCCGCGCCTTGCACGGACGCCGCCGAGTGGCACGCGTCCACGACCAGAAGCATCTCGCCCGCGTCCACGTCGCGCAGCCACGCGGAAAGCTCTTCGCTCGAAATGGCGCGGCTCAAGACTTCGCCCATCTCGCGGCCCGGCCCGGTGTCCGAGGGCAGGAGATAAAAGTTGCCGCGCTCGTCGGCGTAGCCGTGGCTGGAGAAGGAGATGATGACGAGGTCTTCGGGCGCGGCGGGCCGCAACTGTTCCGCCGCCGGGACACCTTTGAGGCGCTGCGGGTCAACCGTCTTCCCGGCGAGCACGTCGAGCACGGCGCGGAAGTTCGCCTTCGTCGCCGAGGCTTCGGTGAGGACGCGCGGCTCGGACTTCTGACCTTCCTTCAACTCGTAATCCGAGACGAGCGGGACGCGGACGACCTCCGAGTAAGCGCCTTCGCGCGTGAGCCTTTCGGAGAGGACTTCTTGCAGGCGGCGCGCGTCGTTGGCGGCGAAGCGCAAGTCCCAAGCCGGATTCTCGTAGGCGTTGACGCCGACCGAGATGAGGTAGGCGCGACCCTTGACGGGCGCGGGCGCGTTCGCGGGCCGAAAAGTTTTGCGCGCCGTCGCGCTCTTCACGCGGTCTTCGTTGAAGGCGTAGGCCGTGAACTCGACCTCGTTTAAGTCGGCACGGCGCGGGAGGCGGACGCCCTCGAAGTTGACGAAGGCGCTGCCGGTTTGCCCGTCAAGCTTAACCTCGCCTCCCGCTTCGGGCGAGTAGGCGACGAGTTGGCCGTCGCGGAAGAGGCGCAAGTCGAAGACACCCGATACGCGTTCAGGCGTCTGCGGACTCCGCGAAGCGTCGCTTCTTCCCTGCGAGACTTCGACGCGGACGTTGACGAGTTCGGGACGGTCTTTTTGTTGCTCGACGGAGGCGATGCTGACTTGAGGTTGCAGCCGGTTCAACTGCGCGAGCGAGCGGACAGGGCTCATCTTCTCGCCGCCGACGAGGCGCGCGAGCAGGCGCGGCTCGTAGTAGTCGCGCATGAAGAGTTCGAGCGGCAGAGGCTTTAAAGGGTCGTCGGGCGCGATCCAGTGGAGCCCGCGCAACTCTTCGAGGTTGTTGGTGTCGAAGCGTCCCTGCGGGTCGACGACCACCCAGTCGCCCCCGTCGAACGCGATGAGGCGGCAGAGTTCCGCGCCCGTCTCTACGTCGTAGAGCCGCTTGAAGCCGTCCGCGCCGGAGGTCAGAAGCCTCCGCCCGTCGGGCGAGAAGTCGAGCGCGCGGATGTCGTCCGTGTGACCGGCGAGCGCGCGAAGTTTTCTTCCGGTCGAAGCGTCCCAGAGCGTCGCCTTGCCGTCTTCGGCCCCGGTGGCGAGCGTGCGCCCGTCGAGCGACCAAGCGACCGCGCTGCCGACGCGGAAGCCGGGCGCGTTCAGTTTGAAGAGCGCGCGCTTCGAGTCGGCGTCCCAGACTTTGACGTTGGCTTGCGCGAGGTTGCCGCCGTTGTTGGCGGTCGCCACG
The DNA here is from genome assembly GCA_035761505.1 of Pyrinomonadaceae bacterium. Taxonomy (GTDB): domain Bacteria; phylum Acidobacteriota; class Blastocatellia; order Pyrinomonadales; family Pyrinomonadaceae; genus JAIVJM01. The sequence continues at coordinate 10,115 of DASTQX010000169.1, read as the reverse complement.
AGAAGCCTTCGCCCGTCGGGCGAGAGGGCGAGGCCCGAAGCGTCGCCGTAAGCCTCGTCGGTGTCTATCTGAAAGGTCTTGTTCTTGACGTTCGGGTCGGCGTTCCAGACCGTCAACCAATGCTTGTTCGGCCCCGCGCCTTCGCCGCTCTGGACGATCTCCCAAGCCGCCGCGCGCGAGTCTGTCGTCAACACGAAGGGGCGCTCGCCCTCTCCGCGCGCGAGCGGGAGCGGGCCGAGGCCGTTCACGCGCTTCTCCTTCCAGTCCTTCGTGCTCAGGCGGAAGCGATGGCGTTCGGCGGCGAACCACTCGGCGTCCTCGTAGAAGGTGACGGTCTCGTCCGGCGTGAAGCCCGCGAAGTCCCAAGAGAAGTCGGCGGCATCCTTCATCCCTTCCGGCAACTCCGCGACGACGCGCGCGAGTTGCGCGCCCGTCCGCGCGTCCCAGACTTGTCCGACGCGACCGGCGGCGGTGAGGACGAAGCGACCGTCGGGCGAGATTTCGACGTGAGAGGGCACGGCCTCCAACTTCCATTCGACCTCGCGCCCGCCCGTCATGTCGCGCGCGCGAATCGTCTCCGAGTTCACGGAGACGTTGAGCAGCGCGCCGTCCGAAGTGAAGCGGAAGTGTGAATCGTCGCCCGCCGCGCTTTCGAGTTCGTGGAGGAGCGAGCCCGCGCGCACGTCCCAGAGACGGAGGGATTCTTCTTCATCCGAAACCCTGTCGGCGGTGACGAGGAAGCGACCGTCGGGCGAGAGCGCGTAGGCCAGAAGCCCGTCGCCCGCCTCGCCCTCGACCTCCTTGAAGCGCACGCGCCCGAACTCTCTGCCCGTCGCCTTCTCTCTGACTGAGACGACGCCCGCCTCTTCCGCGCTCACGGCGAGCCGCCCGTCCGCAGACAAACTTTTGCGCGGAACCTCTTCCAGCGTGACGCCCTCTTCCGTCTTGCCTTTGGCGTTCGCGCGATTGACGAGGCGGCCCGTCGCCGCGTCCCAACTGAGCGTGCCGAAGTCGCCGCGCACGACGATCTGCTTGCCGTCCGAAGAGAAGGCGACGGGCGCGTTGGCCTCGCCGCGCCGGAAGAAGGCGTTCGAGGCGTTCGAGCGTTTCCAGACGAGCTTGCCCGTCGAGACGTTCCAGAGCCGCAGGTTCGGCCCGGCGACGACCGCCAGCAGCCGCTTGTCGGGCGAGAGCGCACCGCCCAACAATCCGTCAATGTCCTGCGCGCCGGGGTCGCCTTCGTTGCCGCCGAAGCGCCGCACCTCGCGTCCCGTCGCCACGTCCCACACGACGGCATCAGTGCTGCCGCCCGTCGCCAGCAGGCGGCTGTCCGCGGAGAAGGCCGCGAAGCCGTAAGTCATCGTCCGTTGACCGAGCTGCAACACGAGACGCGGCTGGCCCGCGCTCTCGGTCGAGGGCTTGGCGTCGCCGGTCGCGCCCCCGCCTTCGGTGGTCGGAGGCTTCGGCGGCGGCGGCTCTTTCTTCACGCGGATGCCTCTTCTCTGCGTCTGCGCCGCAGGATGAAGCGGAGGAAGGCTTGAGAGGACGAAGGCGCACAGCAACAAAGTCGTCGCCGCGCGGCGAGAGTTTTTCATGTCGGGGGACTCCAAAAAGCCCCTGCTAGGGGGCTGCTGCGAGCCGTTGCGAATCGCTCGTTATGCTTTCTCAAGGCCCGCGTATTTTTCGATGAGCTTCTTCTGGCCGAAGCCGGGGAAGCTGACGGTGAGCTTGGCGGCGTCGCCGACGCCTTCGCGGCGCAGGACGAGGCCGCGGCCGTACTTCGGGTGCCTGACGTGCGTGCCGGGAGTGAAACCGGCGGCGGAAGATGTTGATGAAGAGGATGCGGAAGCACGTCCGCCGCTTGCGGGTCGGGGCTGCGAAGGGGGCGGCTGCGAAGGGGGCGGCTGTTGCCGTCTTGGATCGGCGGCAGCGTTGCGGCGTATCTGGTCGCCGCGCTGGCGGAAGAACTCGGCGATGGAGTCAACGCTGTCGTAGGTCTTCCCGGCGAAGCCGCCGCCGCTGTTGCGTCGCTCCTGCCCCGTCTCGCCGCGCAGGGCGCGGGCCGCGTGCTTGTTGTCGAGCGTCGAAGAGCTGCGCGCGAAGGAGAGCCACGAGCCGCCGCGCGAGAGGTCTTCCATCAGTTCGAGCGGCATCTCGTTGAGGAACTGCGAGGGCTCGGACGCGAGTTCTTCGCCATAGACGCGGCGGCGCATGGCGTGCGTGACGTAGAGGAAGCGCTCGGCGCGCGTGATGGCGACGTAGGCGAGGCGGCGCTCCTCTTCGAGTTCGGCCATGTCGGTCGCCGAGCGCGCGTGCGGAAAGAGCCCGTCTTCGAGGCCGACGATGAAGACGAGTGGGAACTCAAGTCCTTTGGCCGAGTGGACGGTCATCAAGGTGACGGGCGCGTCGCCTTGATACTGGTCGGTGTCGGCGACGAGCGCGGCGGCGTCTATGAAGTCGCGGAGGCCGCCGCCCTCTTCCTTGTCGTAATCCACGGCGGCGTTGACGAGTTCCTGCAAGTTCTCAAGGCGGCCTTCGGCCTCTTCGGTGTTCTCGCTCTTGAGCGCGGCGGCGTAGCCCGTGTCGAGGATGGCCGCCTTGACGACTTCGGAGGCGGGCTCTTTCGACGCTGCTTCGACGAGGCGGTTGATAATGGACTGGAAGCCTTTGAGCGCGGAGACGGCGCGCGGGCCGAAGCCCTCGCCCTGCCCGGTGACGATGCCGACGGTCTCCCACAGAGAGACGCCGTAGTCTTTGGCGCGGCGGTCGAGTTCGTCGAGCGTCTGCTTGCCCAAGCCGCGCGGCGGCGTGTTGATGACGCGCAGGAGCGCCACCGAGTCGTGCGGGTTCAGGGCGAGCTTGAGGTACGAGACGATGTCGCGCACCTCGGCGCGCTCGTAGAAGGAGAAGCCGCCGACGATGTTGTAGGGGAGACCGGCGCGGCGCAGCGCCTCTTCAAAGACGCGCGACTGGGCGTTGGTGCGGTAGAGGACGGCGGCGCGGAGGTTGGGCTCCGCGCGGCGGTGCTCTTCGATTTTGGCGGCGACGAAGCGCGCCTCCGTCTCGGCGTCCTGCGCCTGATAGTAGCGGATGCGCTCGCCCGAAGGGTTTGAAGTCCAGAGCGTCTTGTCCTTGCGCTCCGTGTTGTGCTTGATGACGCGGTCGGCGGTGTCGAGGATGTTCTGCGTCGAACGATAATTCTGCTCCAACTTAATCGTCTTCGTGTTCGGGTAGTGCTGCTCGAAGTTCAGGATGTTGGAGATGTCGGCCCCGCGCCAGCGATAGATACTTTGACTCTCGTCGCCGACGACGCAGATGTTCTGCTGGCGCTCGGTGAGGAAGTGGATGAGGGCGAATTGGAGGCTGTTGGTGTCCTGATACTCGTCGACGAGGATGTAGCGGAATTTGTCGTTGTAGTGGGCGCGCACGTCCTCGCGCTGGCGGAGGAGTTGGACGGTCTTGATGAGGAGGTCGTCGAAGTCGAGGGCGTTGTTGTTGACGAGGCGCTCTTCGTAGAGGCGGAAGACGCGGGCGATGGCCGCGCGCTTCTCGTCGTGGGCCTCGACGCGCGCGGCGTAGAGGTCTGAGTCGAGGCCGCTGTTCTTGGCGTGGCTGATGGCCCCTTGCGTCTGGCGCGGCGCGAGGCGCTGGTCGTCGTAGCCGAGGTCTTTGATGCAGCCCTTGATGACGCGCACCGAGTCGTCCTGATCGTAGATGGTGAAGGCGCGCGTGTAACCGGCTTCCAGCTTCTCGATGTCGCGGCGGAGGATGCGGACGCACAGAGAGTGGAAGGTCGAGACGAGCGGCGCGCTCTGAAGATGCCGGTCGGCGAGCAGTTTTTTGACGCGCTCGCGCATCTCCTGCGCGGCCTTGTTGGTGAAGGTCACGGCGAGGATGTGGTACGGCGCGACGCCGCGCTCGGCGATAAGATAAGCGATGCGGACGGTGATGACGCGCGTCTTGCCGGAGCCCGCGCCCGCCAGAATGAGCAGCGGCCCCTCGGTCGTCGCCACGGCCTCGCGCTGCGGCTCGTTCAGTGAAGAGAGAAAGTCCATAAAAGAAGTGATGAGTGATGAGTGATGAGTGATGAGTAAAAGACGGATTCCTTCTTATCACTCATCACTTATGACTTATCACTTGATGAGTCTCTGTATCGCCTTGAATTGTTCGTGGCGGGCGTCGCGCAGAAGCTCGAAGAGCGCCATCTCGGTGGAGGAGGGGAGCGCGCCGGAGCGTCGCATCTTGTCGAGCCCGGCGCGGCGGTTCTGCTCGGAGCGGGCGGAGATGCAATCGTGCAGGAGGTGAACCTGAAAGCCGCGCGCGAGCAGGTCGTGCGTCGTCTGGTTGACGCAGATGTGCGCCTCGATGCCGCAGACGAGTATCTGGCGCGCGGCGAAGGAGTCGAGGCGGGCGACGAACTCCGGCGCGCCGCAGGAGCTGAAGGCCGTCTTCTCGATGGGTTCGAGCGCTTCGGGCAGCACGGCGCGAATCTCGCCCGCCGTGCGACCGAGCCCCTTCGGGTATTGCTCGGTGACGACGACGGGCAGGCCCAAGAGTTGCGCGGCGTGCGCGACGAGCGCGCAGCGCGCCGCGACCTCGGCGAAGTCCGAGATGGCTTCGCGGAAAGACTCCTGCATGTCAATGATGACGAGCGCCGCCTGACCCAGTTCCAGCGTATTTTCGTGCCGCATGAATGACCCTCCCCGGAAGGAATCATTTAAGCACACGCGGCGCGGCGGGACAAAGAAGGAAGGGGGAAAAGGGTCAAAGGGGAAAAGGGTAAAGGGGGAGCGGGGAAAACGCAGTGTCAAAATGAGCGGCGGGCGACACGCGGGCGGTGCGCTCTTTACCTTTTCCCCTCTTCCCCTTTTCCCCTTTGACCCCTCTTCATTTCGCGGCGTGCGGATAACGCACGGTGAAATCTCCGATGCGCTGGCAGGGTTGAAATTCGATGGGGAGGTTGACGGCTTCGGCTTCGCGGCGCATCTTGGCGCGCTCGTTGGCGTCCCAGAAGAAGGGGCGCATGGAAGCGGGGTCGGCGGGGTCAATGTTGACCTGTCGCGCGAGGACGAGATAGCGACCGGGCGCGAGGTTGCGGAAGACGAACGCGCCGTCGCTCGCGGGCGTGGCCGAGGCGTAGCGGAGGAGATTGTCGGCGTGCTCGCGCTCCGAGGGGACGAGGAAGAGGCGCATCTGCGGGGGGAGTTGCGCGCCCTCTTCGGCGGGGACGAGGTGGCCGGAGAAGACGGCGGCCCCTTCGGCGACGCGCACGCGGACGCCGGTCAGTTGCTGGCCGGGGCGGAGGTCTATGGAGTCGCGCGCCGAAGTTGACGGAGGGGCTGCTGAACGGGCCGCGCCGGGTTTCGGGGCGGCGGCGGCGGGAGCGGCCTCCGGGAATTGGACGGCGCGCGTGTAGAAGTTCTCGTCCACGGGTCGCGCCTCGACGCGATAGCGTCCCGCGTCGAGGTTGCGCGCGGTGAAGGAGCCGCCATCGTCGGGCACGGTCTCGGAGCCGAAGAAGCGCACGGGGGCTTGCCCGCGCGCGACGGGCGGCGCGTCGAGCCGCGCGAAGATGGCCGTCTCCTGCGGGAGCAGGCGGGCCGCCGGGCGGTCTTTGCACTCGCCGCGCGCGCGCTCGGCCTCGCTCAGCGGCTCGACCGAGAGCGTCCCGCTCAGAGAGCCCAGAGCGACGAGCGTGAGCTTGATGCCGGTCACGTCCGCGCCCCGCACGCTGACGCGCAGAGGTTGCGACTTGCTGCTCGCGCCGGAGCGCGTCGAGTGCTGCGCGACGAGGTCGTAGTCGCCGTCGGCGAGCCCCTCGAAGGAGAAGACGCGGTCGGCGTCGCCGCGATTCTGAATCCACGCCGAGCCGAGGTAGGTTCCGGACGCCGCGTGGACGAGCTGGACGCTGACGCCGCCGAAGTCGTCGTTCGGCGACGAGGGCGGGGTGATGAAAGTCCCGCTGACGCGCTGGCCGCGCTCCTCGCGGAAGCGGATGTCTATGCCGGTCGTCTCCTGCCCGGAGCGCACCAAGAGTTCCGCCGCCGTGTCGCGCGTCCCCGAAGGATAGTAAGTCGGCGCGTGCTCGGCGCGGGGCACGGGCCAGAAAGCCCACATCGGCGCGCCGCCCGCCGAGACGATGTAGATGCCCGACGCGAGGCCATAGGCGCGATAGACGCCCCGGTCGTCGGTCGTCGTCTCGCGCGCGCCGAAGCCGCCGCCGATGTTGCGGCCCTCGGCGTCGCGGACGCGGATGACGCGCACGTTCGCGCCCACAAGGGGCTCGCCCGAAGCGTCGGTCACGGTGCCGGTGATGACGCCGCCCTTCGCCATCTTGAGCGTCACGTGGTCGCCGAGGCGCTGGCGCGGCGGCGCGGGCTGGCCCTCCGACTCGGCGACGTAGCCGGGCAACTCGGCGGTCACGTTGTAGACGTTCGGCGCAAGCCTTTCGAGTGTGAACTGGCCCTCCTCGTCGGTGGCCGTGGTCGCCGGGGGGACGAAGGGGAGGCCGGAGCTTCTGCCGTTGGCGCGGACGGTGACGCCGGAGAGCGGCTCGCCGCCTTCGCCGAGGACGCGGCCCTTAATCGAGCCCGTGACGCCTGCGCGCTGAGCGGCGCGCATCGCCTCGGCGGACTGTCCGGGCGCGGCGTCGTCGTCGGTCTTCCGGCTCGCTTTCTCGTCCGCCTTCTCGTTCGGCTTCGCGGCGGCGGCGTCCGTCTGCGCGCGGCAGGGAGTCGCGGACGAGGCGCAGGCGAGGAGGAGCAGAGGGAGCAGGACGAAGCGGGCGACGCGGAGGCGCGTCGAGCGAAAGTTAAGGGCGGCGCGCGGGCGCGGCTGGGCGTGTTCGTTGCGAGAGGCGCTCACGGCGTAGTGTCCCCTTTGTTGAAGGTGGCGAGGTTGAGGGCGAACGTGACGGCGCTCTCGCCGCCTTCCGGGACGGAGACGTTCTGCTTGAGCGGCGGCGCGTTCGGCACGTTCGGGCCGAAGAGGCGGAGTTGGAGTTCGTACTCTCCGGCGGCGAGCCCTTCGATGGTGAAGCGCCCGCGCGTGTCGACTTCGGCGGGCTGCATCCCCATCGGCATCGGGCCGGACGTGTTCGTGCCCGCGCGCCGCGCCGAGACCATCAGGCGCGCGCCCTGCGGGAGAGTGCCGCCCGTGACGTTGACCTGCCCGCGAATGACGGCGTTGCCGTAGGCGAGCAAGACGCGGACGCCGGAGATGTTCGCGGCCTCGGTAATCTCGATGCCGTCGCGCGCCTCGACGTTATCGCGCTCGATGCGCACCATCGAGAGCCCTTTGACCTGCGGCCAGCCGAGCATGAGGCGCAGCTTGCCGGGGCGCAGGCCGCCGATGCGGAAGCTGCCGTCCGGAGCGATGACGAGGCGGCTCCAACTCGGCGCGGCCAGCGCGTTGCCCGTCTCGACGTGGCGCGCGAGCGGGACTTGCTGCAAGAGCTTGGCGTAAGCCGCGCGATCCCTGACGCCTTCGATCTGGACGACGCCGTTGACCGAAGCGCCGCGATGAATCTTGATTTCGAGCCCCGTCACGTCCGCGTCTTCAATGTCGACCGTCGCGGTGTCGCTGTACCATTCGACGTTCTCGTCGCTGACGGCGAAGATGGCGTAGGTGCTGGGGGGCAACTCGTCGAGGACGAACTCGCCGCGCGCGTTCGTCCGCTGGCCCGTGCTGCCGTAAGAGCCGACGCGGCGGTTGCCGCCCTCGCCGCCCGGTATCAGCGCGCCGAAGGCGAACTGCAAGCCGGGCATGGGCTGTCCCGTCTCGGCGCTGACGAAGCGGCCCTCGGCCTTGAACGTCCGCGAAGCCTTCGGGACGCTGATGTCCACCTCGGTCACCTCGCCGCCCTCGCGCAACTCGATGATCTTGGCCTGCGCTTCCTCGGTGGCGTCCGGGTGGAAGGTGCGGCGGTAGAAGCGGCGCGGGCCGCCGACGCTGATGTTGCCGCTGTTTCTGTCCTGCCCGACGCTCACGCGGTAGCGCCCGGCGGCGAGCCCGTAGGCGCGATAGACGCCCCGGTCGTCAGTCCGGTTCCGCTGGCCGATGAAGAAGCTCATCGGGCGCTGGCTCTTGTCGGCGGAGAGGATGTTGACCTGCTCGCCGATGACGGGCTTGCCCTCGGAGTCGGTGACGCGGCCCGTGATGACGCCGCCGCGCGTGAGCGTGAAGTTGAAGTCTTCGACCGTGTCGCCGGGGCTCAAGGTGATGGGCCTGCCGGGCGGCCAGCCGGAGCCGAGGTCGGAGACGACGTGCGCGGGCGCGACCGGCATCAAGTGGTAACGGCCCGGCGCGACGCCCGTCAGGCGGAAGCGGCCCTCGGCGTCGGTCGAGACGCGCGCCGCCGACTTGTAGTTGGAGGTCTGGTCGGGCATCGTCAGAACTATCTCGACGCCGGGCATGCCCTTCTCGCCGTTGGTGACGCGCCCGGCGACGGTCGCGGGCGCTTCCTTCGGCGGCGCGGTCTGCTGCGCGGCGCAGGGCGCGGCCCCGGCCCCGCAGGCGAGCACGCAGGCGAGCGCGAAGGCGGCGGCGCGTGCGAGTGAGTTCGGCATGCTTTTCTTCCTCTTGTGGGTGACGGTCGTCGGCCAGAACAGCCTTGAGGCCCGCCCGCGCGCTTCCGCGAGCGCCGGGCGATGCGGTCTGTGAAGCCACAGCCTACAACCACGCACGCCGCCCGCGCAAGTTCCGCAAAAGGGAAGTGAGCAGTAAGCAGTAAGCGGTGAGCGGTGAGCAGTAAGCGGTGAGCGGTGAGCGGTGAGCAGTAAGCAGTTTTTCAGGATTTGAGATTTGAGATTTCAAATCTGAAATGTTATTGACTCAACTGCTCACTGCTTACTGCTTACTGCTTACTGCTCACTGCTTACTGCTCACTGCCTACTGCTCACTGCCGAGGGTTGCGGGGCGCTCGGCGGAGTCTCTATAATCCGGCGTCAACCGCAAAGCCTTTCGCCACGGCAACCGTTGAGGCCCGCCCGCGAAACTTCAGCCGCGAAAATAGTCCGAGACCCTAACGGAGGTTCTTTCATGAAAAGATTCTATCTCTCGTTGGCGCTGCTGGCGCTCGTCCCCCTCTCAGGCATGAACACGATGATTACGGCACAGACCAACAACACGGTGAGCGCGGGCGCGCTCGCCCCGCCCGTCGCCCGGAAGGTCGCCAAGAAGACCGACATCCACGGCGAGACGATAGTGGACGAGTACTTCTGGCTCCGCGAGAAGACGAGCCCGGAAGTCATCTCGCACCTCGAAGCCGAGAACGCCTACACTGACGCCTTCATGAAGCCGACCGAGGCGCTGCAAGGCAAGCTCTATCAAGAGCTGCTCGGTCGCATCAAGCAGACGGACACGCAAGTCCCTTACCGCGAGAACGGCTACCTCTACTACTCGCGCACCGAGGAGGGGAAGCAGTACCCGATCCTCGCGCGCCGCAAGGGGAGCATGGACGCGCCCGAAGAGGTCACGCTCGACGTGAACAAGCTCAACGAGGGGCACAAGTACACCGCCGTCGCCGCCTACTCGGTCTCGGACGACGGGAACCTGCTCGCCTACTCGGTTGACCACAACGGCTACCGCGAATACTTCCTCCACATTAAAGACCTCCGCACGGGGCAGACGCTCGCGGACGACCTCGGCAAAGTCGTCTCGGTCTTCTGGGCACCCAACGACAACAAGACGCTCTTCTACGTCACCGAAGACCACGCCAAGCGACCGCACAAAGTCTGGCGGCACACGCTCGGCGACGCCAAAGACAAGGACGTGCTGGTCTATGAGGAGAAGGACGAGTTGTTCCGCGCCTTCGCCGGTCGCAGCCGCAGCCGCGGCGTCATCGTCTTCGGCTCGTCCAGCTCCGACACGACCGAGTACAGTTTCGTCCCCGGCGACAAGCCGACCGAGAAGCCCAGAGTCATCATCCCGCGCAAGAAGGAGCACGAGTACACGGTCGAGCACCACGGCGACAAGTTCCTTATCCTGACGAACGACACGGGCCGCAACTTCCGGCTCGTCTCCGCGCCCGTCTCAGACCCGCGCCGCGAGAACTGGAAGGAGATCATCCCGCACCGCGCCGACGTGATGCTCGAAGACATTGACGCCTTTAAGGA
>DASTQX010000168.1:0-1646 GCA_035761505.1 Pyrinomonadaceae bacterium | reverse complement strand
ATCGAAAGGGCGCGCCGGATCGGCCGTGAGATAGCGGAAGCCCTCAAGGGACGCGGCTTCAAGGTCAACCCTTCGATAAGAACGTGGTCGTCGAGCAACGTCGATGAGTTGCGCCGCCTGCCGAAGAGCAGCGCGATTCTGGGGCTCGTTTTTTCGGGAGGCGGTAAGCCGTCCGACGCCGCCCCGCACGTCACCGGGTACGAGGCCGAGGTTGTCATCGTCGGCGACGGCGTCATCGTCTTAGAAGTCGCCGAGGAGTAGCCGTAACCCCGCCCGCAAGTAAAAGGGAGCGGTGTGCGGCGGGTGAACTCTTAAACCTCCCGGCGCGACAGGAAGAAGGAGAAACGCGTGCTCGACACCAGGCTCTTACACCCGCCCCAGACGGACGCCGCCAACGCCCTGACCGGCGTTGCGGAGAGATCTCTCGCCGCGCCTTCCACGCCCGAGCGCCATCCCCGTATCGTCACCGTCTACCAGGAGCTCGGCACGGGCCGGGTTGACGTTCAACTCGCCCTCGCCCTCGCCGCCGCGAGGCTCGACTCCTGCCGCACGCTCATCATCTACCCGTCATCCCTCGCCAACGGGCTGGAAGGCTACGCGGAGCGCGCACGCGCACTCGACCCCGAAGTCGTGACAGCGGCGCACGCGCCCGGCGCCGGCGGAGACGAGGCGGCCACGTCCTGCTCCGTCCTGCTCACCATCGCGCCGAGGGTGAAAGGCTCGCTCGAACGCGGCGCGCTCGACGAAGGGTCGTTCGACTTCGTCATCGTTGACGGCTTCGACGCCGCGACCGCGTTGACGGCCGAGGTGGCCGGCAGCTTCGGCGCGTCCTCCCTCTACGTCTTCTGGAGCGGGGGCAAGCCGGAAGAACTCCACCCGGGCTCGACGCTGCCCGCGGGCTCCGTCGTCATCCAAGGCCCCGCCGACCTACTCGGCCGAGAGCGCGAGGGCGAAGGCGAGATGCCCTCGGAGCCGCCGCCCTCTTACTCCGACACGCGCTGGCTTCTCCGTCAGCCCACACACAATCCGCTCGGCTCTTCCTGCATCTACGCCGAGTCGGGCGCGGGCGTCGGCACGATAGTCCAGATGAGCGCGTTCTCGCCCGTCGACGCCGACGAGCAGATCGCCAACGCACGGCTGATTGTCGCCGCGGTCAACCTGTTCGTGTCTGCGGCGCGGGCTCACTCGACGAACGCGGTGCTACTGGCCGAGCGCCTCGAACTGGCGGGCTTCGCCGACCTGTTCGACGAGCGACCGCAGCTCCCCGACGCCGAAGTCACGCCCCCGGCCTACACGCCCCGCCCGTGGCAGCTTTACACCGACACGCAGTCCCCGCAGGGCCACTCGCAGCTCTCCGCGCGCCACTGCCGCTTCTCGATCATCCTCGAAATGCTCGCGTCCCGCGTCGAGCACCGCGCCGAACAGGTCGGCAACGCCCGCCTCATCAAGGCCTCCGCCGGCGCGCTGCTAAAGACGGCCGAAGTCTGGGACGTGAACCCGGTGCTGTTGGCAGAGTCTTTGCAAGGGGGCCGCCTGACGCTCGCGCTGCCTCTCTACAGGCCGCGCGCGAACAACTGCTGAGGGGGAATGCCGTGGCGAATGAATTAACCGCAGAGGGGCTCGGCGCGTTCGCGGGCGTGGACGAA
>DASTQX010000167.1:0-7911 GCA_035761505.1 Pyrinomonadaceae bacterium | reverse complement strand
GCGGTGCGGGACGAAGGGCTTCGCGCGGAAGGCCCGCGCGACCGCCGCGAGGCGCGGACTCAAAGTCTGCGGCGGCACGTCCTCGGCGGCTTCCGCCCGCCCCGTGTCCCTCGACCAATCGCTGCCCTCGAACGTTTCCATCGGCCCCCGCGCCAGTCAAAAGTTTTAAGACTTTCCGCGCGATTATAAAGGAAGAACGACGGCTGCGGAAGATGCACAAGGCGGAAGCTCGACCGGAGGGAAATGAAGAAGGAGGAGTCAGGAGTCAGGAGTCAGAAGCCAGAATGAAGAGACGCCGCCTTCTTCTTCTGACTTCTGGATTCTGACTCCTGACTCCTCCTTCATCTTTTCCCTCGCGGCCTTCTACGCGATGCGCGGCGGGTCGGAGGGCTGCGGGTCTCCGGCGGGCATGGGCGTGTCGGGTTCGGTGACGGGCGCGCGTGGGCTCGGATCGGCGTCGGGCGGGAGCGGGAGCGGTTCGGGTTGCGTCGGGTCGGGGCGCGCGGGTTCTCCGGGCGGCGTCGGCGGGAGGTCGGGCTGGTCGCCGGGCTGCGGCGGTTCCGTGTTCGGGTTGCGGGTCATCCTGTGTGTCTCCTTGAGAAAGATTGAGAAGCGTCGGCGTGGATGCGTCGGGCGTCAGTCGTCGCCCGTCGAAGCGGAAGAAGCGCCGCCCGACGCGCGCAGGAGGTCGGCGACGACGAAGCGAATCATGCGGTAGTTGATGTGACGCGGCAGCGCGTCGCGCAGGGGCTTGAGGCGTTCGGCTCCGAGGCGCGCGGCGGCGGCCTCGACCAGCGCGCGGTCTTCCGCCGAGACGTGGCGCGACACGTCGAAGGGTCGGCCTTCGAGGATACAGTCGGCGAGATGCTTCTCCACCGTCATCTCGGTCAAGCCGCGCCGCTCGGAAATCTCTTCGACGCTCAGCCCCTCTTCGTAGAGCGCGTAAGTCTCGTCCACCGTGCTCGGCTTCGGCTGCGCGGGTGAAGAGGCGGGGCGCGACGGCGACGACGACGATAAAGGGGCTGCTGAAGTTCGTCCGTAGCTCGCGGCGGGGAGCGCGAGGCGGACTGTCTCGCGCTCGCGCATCACTTCGCCGCCCGCGTGCGTGAGCGCGAGGGTCGGATACGTGCCGCCCGTCACCGTGAGGCAACCGGCGGCGACGAGCGCATCCACGTAGAGCATGATCTCGTCCTGCGTCATGCCGCTCAAGATGCCGTAGGTCGAGAGTCGGTCGAGCCCCGCTTGCGTAATCTTCGCCGAGCGCGAGCCGCGCAGGGTCGCCGCGAGTATCCCTTTCCCGAAGCGCCCGCCGAGACGCGCCGCGCAGGCGAGAATCTTTCGGGCACACAGGTTCTCTTCGTCCGAAAGCTCGCGCGCCTCGGTCACGGAGATGGTCGAGGCTTCGTCGTCAACATCGCCGCGACGCGCGCCCTCGGCCTTCTCGCGCCGACGGCGCAGCCGCGTCTGCTCCTCCAGCTCGTCTTCGAGATGGAGCCCGGTGGGAACGTGCTGGCGGACGAACTTGTCGAGGTTGTTGGCGGGCGCGAGCGGCGGCGAGGCGGCGGAGTCAGACAACTCGCCGCGCGCGCGCCGCTCTTGGAGGACGCAGTTGCCGCAGGTGCCGCAGCGCGCGTCGTGCGAGCGGTCGCCGAAGTAGTCGAGGATGAAGGCGCGGTAGCAGTTCTCCGTGTAGCAGAAGGAGATCATCTCGCGGAGCTTGCGCTGTTCGAGCGCGGCGCGGCGCGCGAGTTCTTCGGGCCGGATGCGGAGGCGCGTGACCGGCGCTTCGTCGAGCATCACGACGCCGCGCGTGCGCCGCGCGGGCTGGTAGCTCAGGACTCCCGTCTCGGCGAGCGAAGAGAGCGCGCGCCGCGCCGCAGAGAGTTCCACGCCTAGAGTCTCGGCGAAGTCGCGCACGTCGAGTTCCGTGTCCGCGCGCTCGCCGATCTCGTAGCCGCCGAGGAGCCCGAAGAGCACTTGCTTTAACTGCGCGCTCCGCCGCGCCTCGACGTTCGCGCGCGCGACGTGCGCGGGCATCAGGAGGCGCACCGCCGCGCGGTTCTCGCCCGCCGCGCCGCGCTCGATGTGCCCGGCCTTCTCCAAAGTTATGAGCGCCGACTGGACGGCCATCTCGTTGCGCTCGCCCGCGCGCGCGCCGATCTCTTTGGTCGAAAGCTCGATGCGCTGCTGCCCCGTGCCCGCGAGCGCCTCGTAGACTTTGGCGATGAGTTCGGGCTGCGGGTACGAGCCCTCGATGAAGTAGTCCTGCGTGCGCTTGTCGGCGTAGTTGAAGAGCAGAAGACAGACCGAGGGCTTGCCGTCACGCCCCGCGCGCCCGATCTCCTGATAGTAAGCCTCGATGGAGCCGGGCATGTGGTAGTGCGTGACGAAGCGGATGTCGGGCTTATCTATCCCCATGCCGAAGGCGTTGGTAGCGACGATCATCTGCGTGCGCCCTGACATGAACTCGTCCTGCGCGCGCACGCGCTCGTCGTCGGTCATCCCGGCGTGGTAGGCGACGACGTTCAGTTTCGCCGACTGAAGCCGGGCCGTGACCGCCTCGACCGCCTTGCGCGTCGAGGCGTAGATGATGCCGGACTGTCCCGCGAAATCGTCCGCCAGTTGACGGATGCGCGCGATCTTCTCTCTCTCTTTCTCGGTGTGGACGACGCCGATGGAGAGGTTCGGGCGGTCGAAGCCGGAGACGAAGGCGCGCGGGTCGCGCAGGGAAAGTTGCTCGATGATGTCGGAGCGGACGTAAGGCGTGGCCGTCGCCGTCAGAGCCACGGTCTGCGGACGACCGATGCGTTCGAGGAAGGTCTTGATGCGCAGGTAGTCGGGGCGGAAGTCGTGGCCCCAACTCGAAATACAATGCGCCTCGTCCACGGCGAGGAGGGCGATTTCGGCGCGCTGCAAGGTCTCGACGAAGTGGCCGCTGCGGAAGCGTTCGGGCGCGACGTAGAGCAGTTTGAAGTCGCCGCGACGCACGCCCGCGATGCGCTCCTTCTGCTCCTCGAAGTCAACCGAACTGTTGATGAAAGTCGCCGGGAGCCCCCTCGCTTGAAGCGCGTCCACCTGATCTTTCATCAGCGCGATGAGCGGCGAGATGACGACCGTCACGCCGTTTTTCATCAACGCCGGGAGCTGGTAACAGAGCGACTTGCCGCCGCCGGTCGGCATCACGACGACCGTGTCGTGGCCTTCGAGAATGGCGCTGATGACCTCCGGCTGGCCCTCGCGGAAATCTTCAAAGCCGAAATATTTTCGGAGCGCGAGCTGCGCCTCTTCCATGTGTGACATCGTGTAAATCATCGTTCGGGCGGTAAGGAAATTGTAACCCAAACGGCGGCAGACCGTCAGCCGCCGTGACGTGCGGCGGGTGCTTGATGCGCCGGGCGCGCACGTCGTAATCTTGCCCTGATGTCAGAACCGGAGTGGAAGGCGCGGACGAAGCGCGAGCTGGCGATTGAGGTGTGGGAGCGCCTCGACTGTGAAACCGTGGGCGCGAAGGAGTTGGAGGCCATCACGGAGGTCTTGCGCGGGCGCTTCGGCGAGGGCGCAATCGAGAGCCCGACTTCGCTGGCGCGGCTCCTCGCCGACGAGGGCGCGGAGTTGCGCCACTCCGAGGTCTTGGAGATGGACGCGCGCTGGCGCACCGCCGACCCCTACGAGGCGATGTTCCGCAACACGCTCAAGTTCTCGACCTTCGCCGAGGCCGCCGCCTCCATCAAGCGGCTCGACAACCTGCGGCGGGAGTTCCAGAGGAAGAAGGACAAGGCGGGCCTGCGCCGCGTCCACGAGACCGTGCTGAAGGGCAAGCAGCGCGCGCAGATGATCGCGCGCAACCCGAAGGTCGCCGAGCGCAAGCGCGCCGAGAAGGCCGAGATCGCCGAGTGGTTCACGGTCTGGCTCAACCAGCCGGAGATTTTCGACGACTGGCTCGCGCTCCGCCAAAGCTCGAAGGACTTCCGCGAGCGCTTCCCCGCCGACGAGTGAGCCTTCCGTCACCCGCACCCCGAACGCACGAACGCGGCGGCGGGAGTTTTCAGGACTTCCCGCCGCCGCGCCCGTCTCTGACCCCGGCGGACTCTACCGCATCTGAAGTTGAAAATCGCCCGTGGCGGGGTTGAGCAGGAACAACATCTCGACGTTGTTCCCGACGCCGGGGAGAACCTTGTAAACCCACGTCTCACCCCTCACGGACTTTAACACTTCGTCGGGCTGGCCGTGCTTGATGTAGATGCGCCCGCGGTCGGTCTTCCAGCCCGCGGCGTGGTCGTGGGTGAAGTGCTCGTTGGCGTAGGCGACGCGCCGGTAGTGCTCTTCGCGGTACTCGTTCAAAGGGGTGACGGGGTCGAGGTCGCGCCGTCGCCAGAAGGCTTCGACGAACTGCTCGCGCTCCTCGTCCGACTTCAGCATCCGGAACGCGCGCCGCTCCTCCTCCGTGATGATGTAGGGCACGTCTTCGTTCAGCCACTTGAGGTAAACATGCGTGCGGTCGGGCCGTGCGAACGTGCGGGTCGTCGCGCGCCGCGCCTGCTGGGCCGACGCCGAGACGCACAACAGGCCCGCGAGTCCGAATAGAAGAAAGGCTCTTCTCATCTTCTCCACTCCTTCTTTCAAAGACATCCAAAGGGGAGACGCCCGAAAGACCACAGACTAAAGACCAGGTGCGGCGGCGAGACGGACGCCGCGCGCGTCGAGACTCTTATAACTTTTCGAGCCGCCACATTCCAAGTTGCTTGCCCGCCTCTTCGTCCTCGGTCAAGAGCTTTTCGGGAGGCGGGAAGTTGAAAGGTGAAAGCAACAGATTGACCGAGCGCCACCCGCCGGACGGGATGTCGGTGTTCTCCCCGACGGTCGAGTGCGTGGTGGCAAGCAGGAACGTCGAGCCGCTGCGCTTGAAGTTGGCGACCGCCGCGCGGATGTCTCTGAAGGAGAGGTGGATGAAGCAATCCCGGCACAGGATTACGTCCGACCTCGGCGGACAGTCGCGCGTGATGTCGAGGACGATAAAACTCCGGCCCTCGCCGCCGTGCGCCTGCCGGTTCCGCTCGACGAGTTCCGGAACCACGTCGGCCCCCGTGTATTCGACGCCCCGCAGGTCAACGTGCCGGAGCCAGTTGAAATCGCCGCACGGCGCGTCGAGCAGTGTTCTCGCGCCGACGCTTTCGAGCAGCGTGGCGAGCGAGCCCCTGACGACTTCCGTCCGCGCCAGCGTCGAGCCCCTCCCCGAAACCGTCTCCGGGTCGGCCCACTCGTTCCGCCGATAGATGCGCGAGAAGATTACTTCCATGCCGAGCGCCCTGCCGACGAGAGACTGACCCGCGCCCCTCACACGCCGGTACATCCTCACGCCGCCGGGGAACACCGCTTTGATGAAAGCCTTCGTCCTCTCCATCATCCGCCAGCCCCGCCGCCTCTTCCCGTCTCAAGACAGCTTCCCGGCAATCAACTCCTTCAACTCCCCGATGCTCCGGCAGCCGTTGATCGCCTCCGCGTCGGCGACCACGGCCAGCCCCTCTCCATCCTTCCGCAGCACGACCGGCAGCGCCAAGCCCTCGACGCCGTAACGCCCCCTCAACTCGTCCGCGTGCAGAAACTCGACCGGCCTGCCGAGCCCGCTCACAAACTCCTTCCACTCCCCCCGCATCCCGAAATTCGAGTGCGTCAGCGCGCACAAATTGCACGCGTAAGTCTGCGGCGAAAAGATTTTATGTGCCGCGTCCGCGAGCGCGTTGAAGAGGCCGCTGTCGGCGTTATAGACGAAGATGACGGTCTGCTTCATTCCGAAGTTGCCCGGCGATAAATCTTAACGAAGGCTCACGTCGAGCGCCGACGCCACGCAAGCGACGCCGCGAAGGCCCGGTTGATTTTGAAAGGCCCGCTCGTTCGGGCCGGGTGGCGAGCCTTTCGTCAGGCTCTTGCCGCCGCCGCGCCCGCTTCCGCGCGCCGTGCCCTCTCCCAAGCCCACGACGCGAAGAATAACGCGGCGGGGCTCGCCAAGACGACGAACCACGGGCCGCCAACCCTCCCGCCCAGCAGGACGCCGTACACCAGATAGAACGCCGACAGGCTCGACGCGGCGACGAAGGCTCCCAGCGCCTCCCGCCACCAAGCCACCGCAAGCCCGACCACGACCCCCACGGGGAAGAACAACAGCCCCGCCCACTCGCGGGCGCGCACCTCCGAGAAGTCCTCCCCCCACACGAACAGCAGGAGAAGAGTAACCACGACAACGCTCGCCCCGCGCGCCGACCAACGTAACACATCCCGTACCTTCAACACGCCACACCTCCTTCCCCACCAAGCCCGCCCAAAGCACACAGGCGCGGGCAGTGCGGCAAGTTTAAAGGTTCCTCTCAACGCCGCGAGAAGCGATATGATGGTTTGACGATTGTCACAGTCAACGGCAGTTATTATACGCCCAAATTGTGAGAGGCCCGGCGCGGGATGCCGGGCCTCTCGTTGTGGCGTGTGGGGCGCGTCTATTTGTGGATGGGGTAGCGGGGGCGTTTGGGGGGCGTGACGGGGTTTTTGGCGGATTCAGCGAGGGCGACTTGGACGGCGCGTTCGAGTTGGGGGTCGCGCGCGGCGAGGAGATCGCGGGGGGTGATTTCGACTTCGTGGTCGGGGGTGATGCCGATGTTCTCGATGCCGAAAGAGGTGCCGTCGGGGTTGTAGGCGGCGCGGTTGGGGAGTTGGACGTTGCCGCCGTCCATGAGGCCGGGCGTGAAGACGTAGGGGCCGATGCCGCCGCCGCCCGTGCGCGTGCCGACGATGGGGCCGACGCGGGCGAGCTTGTACATGAAGGCGAAAGTCTCGGCGGCGGAGAAGTTGTTCTCGTTGACGACGAGCACCTTCGTGTTGGGGCCGGGGTTGGTGGGCGTCGGGATGTCGTCGCCCTCGCGGAACATGTAGTAATAGATGGGCTTGCGGCGCAGCCATTCGATGAGGTAGTCGGGCGTGATGCCGCCGCCGTTGTAACGCTGGTCAATGACGACGCCGGGGCGGTCGGCGTAGCCGACGAGGCCGCGCATCAAATCAATCGTCGCCGCGCCGAAGTTCGGGACGTAGATGTAACCGAGCTTACCCCCGGACAACTGCTCGACGCGGAGACGGTTCCCTTCGGCCCAGTTCGCGCGCCGCAGCGCCTGCTCGTCGGGCACGGGGAAGACGGTCAGCGTGCGCGCGCCCTCGCCGTTGGCCGTGGGGCCGACTTTGATTTTCAAGGGCTGGTTAACCTTGCCGTCGAAGTAGGCGAAGACGCTCTTCGAGGCGTCAACATTCTGGCCGTCAACTTCGAGAAGGTATTCGCCGTCTTTAACCGACGCGCCGGGGCGGTCGAGCGGGGCGAGCGCGGAGCCGCCCGCCGAGTTGTACTGCGTCGAGCGGAGGACGCGCTTGAAGCGGTAGCGGCCAGCATCTATCTCGTAGTCCGCGCCGAGCAGCCCCGTGCGCGGAGGCGGCCCGGCGGGCGGCGGCTGGTCTCCGCCGCCGACGCCGAGGTGACTGACGGAGACGTGGCCGAGCATCATGTTCAGCAGCGCGTTCAAGTCCGAGCGGCGCGTGATTGAAGGAAGATATTCGGCGTAGTGACGCTCCAACTCCGCGAGGTTCTGGCCGTGGTGATTGGGGTCGTAGAACCAGTCGCGCATGATGCGCCAAGATTCGCGGTAGATCTGCCGCCACTCGGCGCGCGGGTCAACCTTCACTTCCAGGCGCTTGAAGTCGAGCTTGCCTTCGTCGGGCTTCGGCGGCTCTTTGGTCGAGACGAGGAACCAGTTGCGCTCCTTCGTGTAGAGCAGGCGCTGGCCGTCGCGCGAAAACTCGAAGCCGCCAATCTCTTCGACGATGCGGTCGAACTTCGGGGGCTTCGAGAGGTCGTAGGTGTAGATCGCCTGCGAGGGG
>DASTQX010000166.1:0-4789 GCA_035761505.1 Pyrinomonadaceae bacterium | reverse complement strand
AATGACACTTCGGACCTCGAGAACAAGATATGACCGCTGAACCAGAACAATCCCCCGCCGCCCCCGCAGAGGGCAAGTACGTCTACTGCATCATCGAGACCAAAGAGCCGCGCACGTTCGGCCCCGTCGGCATCGGCGGTCGCGGCGACGAGGTCTATACCGTCCACCACGAAGGGCTGGCGGCGGTCGTCTCGAACACGCCCATCATGGTCTATGACCCGACGCGCGAGAACGTCTTCGCCCACGAGCAGGTCAACGAGAACGTGATGCGCGAGTTCACCGTCCTGCCGATGGCCTTCGGCGTGCTCTTCCGCACCGAGGACGACATCATCGAGCTGATGCGCGGCACTTACGACGCGCTCCGCGACGTGCTGGCGAAGATGGCGGGCAAGGTCGAGTTCGGCCTCAAGGTCAACTGGGATCGAGAGCGCGTGATGTCGGAGCTTGAGCAGGAGAGCGAAGAGATACGCAACCTCAAGGAGCAGATCACCTCGCGCGGCGCGGGCTCGACCTACTTCGCGCGGATGCAGCTCGGTCGGCTCATCGAGGCCGCCTTGACCGAGCGCGCCGACGCCTACGTCCGCGAGGTCTATTCGGGGTTGCGAGACACGGCGGTCGCCTCGCGCGCCAACAAGCCCATCGGCGACAAGATGATTATGAACGCCGCCTTCCTCATCGAGCGCGAGCGCGAGGCCGAGTTCGACAACAAGGTCAAGGAGATCGCCTCGAACTACGAGGGCAAGCTCTTCTTCAAGTACACCGGCCCGTGGCCGCCCTACAACTTCGTCCACATCCGCCTGAAACTCGAACGCGGCGAAGGCAACGCGTAACTTTCACTTTCAGGAGGAGCGCACGATGAATGAAGAAGAACGCGAGCGCACGATGAACTTCATCCTCGAACAGCAGGCGCAGGTTGTCGCCGGGATGCAAAAGTTCGGGGATGGCATGCAAAGGCTGGAGCGCACCGTTGTCTTGATGGCCCGACAGTTCAGGCGCGAGCGCCTCGACCTCCGCGAGCGCATCGCCGCGCTGATGGATGCACAAATCAAATCAGAGGATAAGTCCGCCGGGTGGGAGGACAGGCTCGCGCGCATCGAAAACATCACGGAGCACAACAGCAAATCTATTCGCTCTCTGGAAGAACTCACGCGGCGCAACAGCGAAGACATCCGTGCGCTGACCAACTTCGTCTCGCGCGGCGGGAAGCAGAACGGCGGCGCTGACGAGGGTTGAAGGCGGTCGGCGGTCGAAGCCGTCGACCTCTTCCCTTCCGCTTCGGGGGCTGGCATCTGATGTTCATCTTAGACGACATCCTGCTCGCGCCGGTCAACGGCTTCAAGTTCATCATGCGGCAGATTCAGCAGATCGCCGACCGCGAGTTGAACGACGAGTCGGTGCTCAAGGAGCAACTGCTCGAATTGCAGATGCGGCTGGAGCTGGAGGAGATTTCCGACGAGGACTACGCCGAGGCCGAGCGGGAGTTGTTCGCGCGGCTGCGCGCCATCAAGACCAGACAGCTCGAAGCGTTGGGACAGGTGCACACGGCGGACACCTCGTCCATCGTCATCGAGTCGGGCGGCGACGACGCGGGCGGCTTCTACGAGCCGGGCGGCGGGGAAGAGCGTTGACGCGCAAAGGCGGCGCGGGCAAAGGCGCGGCGCAGGGCCGCGCGCCGAAGCCTTCGACGAAGCGCCGCCCGCCGAAGGCCGACACGCCTCCGAGCCCCCCGAAGTCGCCGCGCAAGGCTCCGCAAACTTCAACACGGGCGCGAAAGCCTTCCCCCACATCGAAGACGAAGAGCGCCATCACGGCCTCTCTCAAGTCCGAACTCCCCGAAGATTTCCCCGGCACGCGTTACCTCTTCTTCGGCGGCAAGGGCGGCGTCGGCAAGACGACCGCCGCCGCCGCCGCCGCGCTCCTGCTGCTCGACGCCGCCGCGCCGGGCGCGCGCCTCCTCCTCTTCTCCACAGACCCCGCGCACTCGCTCTCCGATGGCCTCGGCGTCGAAGTCGGCGACCGTCTAGTCGAAGTCGCGCGGCGCGGCAGAGGCGCGGATGCCCCGCGTCTCTTCGCGCGTGAGATGGACGCGACGCGCG
Source organism: Pyrinomonadaceae bacterium (assembly GCA_035761505.1). Taxonomy (GTDB): domain Bacteria; phylum Acidobacteriota; class Blastocatellia; order Pyrinomonadales; family Pyrinomonadaceae; genus JAIVJM01. Next base: position 2,693 of record DASTQX010000166.1, on the reverse strand, counting down.
CGCTCGAAGAGTTCAAGACGAAGCACCGCGCCGTGCTCGCCGAGATTGCCGACCGTGGGACGATGCTCGACGAGGCGGACATTGACGACCTGCTCTCGCTCTCTCTGCCCGGCATGGACGAGGTGATGTCGCTCTTCGAGCTGAGCGAGATTGACCGCGAAGGCACGTTCGCGCGCGTCGTCGTAGATACCGCGCCGTCCGGCCACACGTCGCGGATGCTGCGCCTGCCCGAAGTCTTCGCGCGCTGGCTCAAGGCGCTCGATTTGATGTCGGAGAAGCACCGCTACATGGTCGCGCAGTTCGCGCGCGGCGCGCGCGGGGCGAGGGCCGACGAAGTTGAAATCTTCCTGCGCGAGTTGACCGAGCGCGTCCGCGCCGTCCGCCGGATGCTCTTCGACGCGGCGCGTGCCTCCTTCACGCTCGTCACCATCCCCGAAGCGATGGCCGTCGAAGAGAGCGTCCGCTATCAACGGACGCTGCGCGACTCAGGGGTCAACGTCACCGACCTCGTCATCAACCGCGTCGAGGAGCCGCGCGCCGAATGTCCCTTCTGCCTCGCGCGCGCGAAGATGCAAGCGCCGTGGCTCAAGGCGCTCGCCAAAGAGTTCAAAGACTTGCGCGCGCGCCGCGTCCCGCTCTTCCCGCAGGAGGTGCGCGGCCTCGAAGAGTTGCGACGCTTCGCGCGCGAAGTCTGGGGCGGCGCACGAAACGCGGGACGCGGGACGACGAACGATGAACCGAAAGACGGAAGGCAGTTGTCTTCAGTTCATCATTCATCGTCCCGCGTCCCGCGTGCCTCGCGGTCGGGCTTCGGCCTCGACGCGCGGCAGTTGCTCGTCTTCGGCGGGAAGGGCGGCGTGGGGAAGACGACGGCGGCGGCGGCGGCGGCGTTGCGGCTCGCGGAAAATGACGGGCGGGCGCGCGTGCTCGTCTTCTCGACCGACCCGGCGCACTCGCTCTCGGACAGCTTCGGCGAGGAGGTCGGCGAACTCAAGCGCGGCGTCGCCGGAATCCGAAACCTCGACGCGAAGGAGATTGACCCGGCGGCGAGGTTCGAGGAGTTGAAGGAGCGTTACCGCGCTTGGACTGACGAGCTGTTCGAGTCTCTGACGGGCGGCTCGCGCTGGGAGATACAGTTCGACCGCGAGGCGATGCGCGAGCTGGTCGCGCTCGCGCCGCCGGGGATTGATGAAATCGCCGCCCTCTCGACCGTCAGCGATCTGCTCGAAGAGGGCGCTTACACCTCAATCGTCCTCGACACCGCGCCGACGGGACATCTGCTGCGCTTCCTCGAACTGCCGCAGGTCGCGCTCTCTTGGGTGCGGACTTTCATCAAGCTCCTCTTGAAGTACAAGAACGTGGTACGCTGGGGCGGCGTGGCCGAAGAGCTGGTCGCGCTCTCGAAAAGCATCAAGCGCGTGGCCTCGCTTCTGACCGACGCGGGACATTGCGAGTTCGTCGGCGTTGCCATCCCGGAACGGATGAGTCTCGAAGAGACGGCACGGATGAGTGAGCGCCTCGCGCGGCTCGAAATCCCCGCGCGCCGCCTCCTCATCAACAACGTCGTGACGCAAGAGGCGGCCCGCGCGTGCGACTTCTGCGCCGCGAGGCGAAGGGCGCAGGAGAAAGTCTTGGACGAGTTCCGCCGACGCTTCGCGCGCGGCGTCGAGCTTTTCGTCGCGCCGCAGCAGGCGGGCGAGATTACGGGGCGCGAGCGGCTGCGAGAGCACTTCCGGAACTGGCGGAGATTGGACTGAAGCACGCGGGCGAGCGAAGGCGCTTTCAAGGATGAGCAAGGGAGAGAGAAAAAAGAGTTCGCGCGAAGAGGCGGGCGGCGGCGAAGAAGCCCGCGCGCTCTACGTCTATTGCGTCGGCGCGCGTGAAGCGCTCGCGCAAGTGTTCGAGGGCGAGCTGCCTCCGGCGATTGAAAGCGCGGAGCGGTTGGAGTTGATTCCGGTGGGCGATTTGGCGGCGGTGGCGAGCGCCGTCCCGCTCTCGGACTACGGCGAAGAAGCTCTGGGCGCGAGGCTCGAAGACGCCGCGTGGACGGCGGTGCGCGCGCTCCGGCACGAGGGCGTGGTCGAGCACTTCGCGCGTCGCGCGAGCGTCGCGCCTCTGCGCTTCGGGACGATCTACCTGCGGCGCGAGTCGGTCGGGCGGATGCTCGAAGAGCGCGGCGAGGAGTTGCGGCGCGTCGTCGCGCGGCTCGAAGGGCACGAGGAGTGGGGCGTCAACGCCTACGCCGAGCGCGCGAAGATGAAGGCCGAGGTGACTCGCCTCAGCCCGCGTTTGCGCGAGATGTCGGAGCGCGCCGACGCGTCCACGCCCGGACAGGCTTACCTCCTGCGCAAGAAGATCGAGGCGCTGCGCGACGAAGAGACGCGCGCCGAAACCAAACGCGTCGTCGGCGCGATGGAGAGCGCGCTCGCCGCCGAGAGCGCGGGCGCGGCCCGCCTGCGCCTCCTCAAAGACGAAGCGAACGAGCACGGCGAGCTGGCGGCCAAGTTCGCCTTCCTCGTCGCGCGCGAAGGCTTCGACCGTTTCCGTGCGGCGGCGGAACGGCTCGCCGAACACTACGCGCCTCTCGGCTTCCGCATCGAGCTGACCGGCCCGTGGCCGCCGTATAATTTTGCGAGTGAGGATGAAAGCACGGAAGGGGTCAAAGGGGAAAAGGGAAAAGGGGAAAAGGGAAA
>DASTQX010000165.1:0-25667 GCA_035761505.1 Pyrinomonadaceae bacterium | reverse complement strand
ACGGAGACGGGCCGCTACAGTTAGCTTTCCAACGAAGCGGGCCGCGAGTAAGATTGCCGTCAGCAAGGAGGCGACATGAGCACGACGACACAACCCTTCACCGCCGAACAGCTCTGGCGCATGCCGGACGATAACTTTCGGTATGAACTCGTCGAAGGAGTGTTGATAAAGATGGCCCCCACCGGCTTTGAACACGGCGACATCGCCGTCACTCTTGCGGCGATGCTGTGGCAGCACGTGAAAACTCACAAGCTCGGCAAGGTGCTCGCGGCGGAGACGGGCTTTAAGCTCGCGAGTGACCCCGACACGGTTCTGGCCCCTGACGCCTCGTTCATCCGTCAGGAGGAGTTCGACCGAGTCGGGATGACGAGAAAATTCTGGCCGGGTGCGCCCGACCTCGCCGCCGAAGTCATGTCGCCGGACGACAGCACGCGGAAGGCCGAAGAGAAGGCGCGGATGTGGCTCGACCACGGCACGCGGATGGTGTGGGTCGTCAACCCCAAGCGGCGGACGGTTTCGGTCTTCCGCCCAGAAGTGGAGACGGTCGTGCTGTCGGAGGGCGACACGCTCGACGGTCAGGACGTTGTGCCGGGCTTCAGTTGCCGCGTGGACGAGATATTCGCCTGAGACGTTCCCTATCTGATTTCCCATGAAATTCATTCGCTATTCAAAATTCAAGGGCTTCGACGTGTCGGGGTTGAGTCTGGGCGACTTGATGGGGATGTTGCAGGACTCGCTGTTGCAGTCGGGGTACGACGACGATTACTACTGGACGCGGCAGCGGCAGGAGCCGGACTCTTCGCTGGACGCGCTCAGGCAGGCGCTCCTGCAAGCCTTGTTGGAGATGGGCGAGCTGAGCCCGCGCGACGTGGAGGAGATGCTGGCGGAGAATAATGGTCAGTTCAAGGGCTCGCAGCTCGAAGAGTTGTTGAATCAACTCATCGAGAGGCTGGTGGAGGAAGGCTACCTCAAATTGAGCGAGGAGCCCGCGAGCGAGCGCGACCGACGCCGGCAGAGAGGCATGGGGCGGGGCGAGGTGGGCGAGCCGAGCCCGCGCGACGTGAAGTTCGAGGTGACGGAGAAGGGTCTGGATTTTCTCGGCTACAAGACGTTGAGGAACCTTCTGGGGAGCATGGGAAAGAGTTCCGTCGGAAGACACGACACGCCGCACCTCTCGACGGGCGTGGAGGCGTCGCAGGCGTCGAAGCCTTACGAGTTCGGCGACACGATCAACCTCGACGTGAACACGACGCTTTTGTCGGCCATCAAGCGCGAGGGCTTGGGCGTGCCGTTGAACCTCGAATACAGGGACTTGCACGTCCACCAGCAGGACTATCAGTCGTCGTGCGCGACGGTGGTCATGCTCGACTGTTCGCACTCGATGATCCTCTACGGCGAAGACCGCTTCACACCCGCGAAGAAAGTGGCGCTCGCGCTCTCGCACCTCATCCGCACGCAGTATCCGGGCGACTCTCTGAAGGTCGTGCTCTTTCACGACGACGCGGAGGAGTTGCCGCTGGCGCGTCTGGCGACGACGCAGGTCGGCCCGTACCACACGAACACCGCCGAGGGCTTGAAGCTCGCGCGCCGCCTGCTCACGGCGCAGCGCAAGGAGATGAAGCAGATCGTGATGGTGACGGACGGGAAGCCGACGGCCTGCTTCCTCGAAGGCTCGCCCGCGTCGTCGTCTGCGGGCGGACGCCGCGCGCTCTACGGCTTCGGCGAACTCAAGGGCGGGAGGCGGCTCTACAAGAATTCGGCGGGCAACGACCCCGTGGTGATGGAGGCGACGTTCCGCGAGGTGCAGGCGTGCCGCAAGGCGGGCGTGATGATAAACACCTTCATGCTGGCTTCGGACTATTATCTCGTCGAGTTCGTCAAGCAGGTCTCGGCGATGACGAGCGGCAAGGCGTACTTCGCCACGCCCGGCAACCTCACGCAGTTCGTCCTGATTGACTTCCTCAAACGCAAGAAGAGCCGCGTCCGCTAGTCCCGGCGCGGCTTCTTCGTCGCGGCCTTCCCTTTACTCTTCTTCCCCAAAGGCTTCGACTTGACGGCGCTGCTCGGCTGAAGCTTCGTCGCCTCCTGTTCGCCTTCGACCGGGCGCACGCGCTCGCTCTCTGCGAGGCGCGGGTTGGGCGAGGCGACGACGCCTTGTTTCTGTTGCTGCGTCATGTGGTCTTTCTTTTGGGTCGAAGAGTCGGGCGCGGACGCCGGTTCGGTCTCGCCGCCCGCGTTGAGCCACGCGGCCCAACCGCCGACGAGGGCGCGCGCCTTGAAGCCTTTGTCGTTGAGTATCCGCGCCGCACGGGCGCTGGTGGCTTCGCTCGGTCAAGCGCAGTAGGTGACGATCTCGCGGTCGCGCGGCAACTCTCCGAGGCGCGCTTCAAGCGCGTCGAGCGGGACGTGCTTCGCGCCTTTGATCTTCGATTCGATGTGCCCGCGCACGTCGAGCACGAGGAAGGGCTTGCCGCCTTCGACGAGCGCCTTGAAATCTTCGAGCGTGATGCGGTCGGGCCGCGTCTCCTGCGCGCCGACGATTGTCAGCGAAGCGCAGAGCAGTGCGGCGACGGCGACCGAAGTCAGAAAAAATCTTCGTCTCATAACTCACTCCGTCTTTCTTGGGAGAATGATTTCGGCGGGGAGATGTCTTGAAGATTATACCCCAGCGGGACGCGTGAGCGCTTCGCGCGCGGCGAGGACGTGGCGGGCGGCCTCTTCCGCCGTCGCGGCGAGCGCCGTGAGATGGCCCATCTTGCGGCCCGCGCGCGGCTCGGTCTTGCCGTAGAGGTGGAGTTTGACGCCCGCGTGCGCGCAGGCCGCGCGCCAGTCGGGCTCGCCGTCTTGCCAGAGGTCGCCGAGCAGGTTCGCCATCGCGGCGGGGCGGAGGAACTCGGTCGAGCCTAAGGGGAGCCCGCAGACGGCGCGGAGTTGCTGCTCGAACTGGCTGGTGAGGCAGGCGTCCACGGTGAGGTGGCCGGAGTTGTGCGGGCGCGGCGCGAGTTCGTTGATGAGCAGAGCGCCGTCTCGCTTGAGGAAGAACTCGACGCACATCACGCCCACCACGTCGAGCGTTTCGAGGACGGAGCGGGCGACGCGGACGGCCTCGCGCGCCGTCCTCTCCGACACCGCAGGCGCGGGCGCGACCGAGAGGTCGAGGATGTGTCGCCGGTGCGCGTTCTCGAAGACGCCGTAGTGCGTGAACTCGCCTCCGAGCCCGCGTGCGGCGACGACCGAGACTTCGCGCTCGAAGTCCACGAAGGCTTCGAGCACGGCCTCGCGCTCGCCCAGAGCCGAGACCGCCGCTTCCACTTCGCCCGGCGTCGAGAGCTTCAACTGCCCCTTGCCGTCGTAGCCGAAGCCCGCCGTCTTGAGCACCGAAGGGAGTCCGAGTTCAGAGACGGCGGCGCGCAGAGCGTCAGCCGAAGTGACGTGGCGGAAGGGCGCGACGGGGAAACCGTTTTTCGAGAGGAAACTCTTTTCGCGCAGGCGGTGCTGCGTCGTGTGGAGCACGTGCCCGCTCGGACGCACGGGCGCGAACTGCGAGGCGGCCTCGACGCAAGCGGCGGGGACGTTCTCGAACTCGAAGGTCACGACGCGCACGCCGCGCGCGAACTCGCGCACCGCGTCGAGGTCTTCGTAAGGGCGCTCGTACTCGCGGTCGGCGACCTGTCCCGTCGGGGTGTCGGACTCCGGCGAGAGCGTGTGGACGCGGTAGCCCATGCGGCGCGCCGAGATAGCGAACATGCGACCGAGTTGGCCGCCGCCGAGCACGCCGATGGTCGCTCCGGGGAGAATTGCTTTCATTCGGGGAGCCGGGCCTCGCGCACTTTCGCGGTCTGCTCGGCGCGGAAGCGGCGGAGGCTCTCTCTGAGTTCGGGCCGCGTGTTGGCGAGGATGGCGACGGCGAGGAGCGCGGCGTTGGTCGCGCCCGCCTGACCGATGGCGAGCGTGCCGACGGGGACGCCCGCGGGCATCTGCACGATGGAGAGCAGAGAGTCCACGCCGCGCAGAGTCCGGCTCTCGACGGGGACGCCGAGCACGGGCACCGTGGTTTGCGCCGCGACCATCCCCGGCAAATGCGCCGCGCCGCCCGCGCCCGCGATGACGACTTCGAGGCCGCGCCCTTCCGCCGAGGCGGCGAACTCCGCCATCCACTGCGGCGTGCGGTGCGCCGACACGACGAGACATTCGTGCGCGACGCCGAAGCGCTTCAACGTCTCCGAGGCGTGCCGCATCGTCTCCCAGTCCGAAGTGCTGCCCATGATGACGGCGACGAGCGGCGACTCCGCGCCGCGCCCCTCGCCGCCGCCCACCTTCGTCTCTTCGTCGGGCATCGTCCGACCTCCCGCCTTACATCCCTTCGTCCCACGCGGCCCCGCGTGCTCTTACAAGTATCTCTCGCGCAGCACGCGGACGTGGTGCGCCTCGTGACCGGCGAGGATGTGCGCGAGGGCGCGGACGCTGACCTCGCTGTCGTTGGCCGTGCCGCGCCGGAGCCAAGCCTCTTCGTCGAGGTGGCGGAAGAGAGAAAGTGTCGCGCGGCGGACGTACTCGAACTCGGCGGCGAGGTCTGCCAGTCGGCGCGTGTTGAAGTTCGCGCCCTGCATGTATTCCTCTTGATTCATGCCGGGGAGGTTTGCCTTGTCGCCGCGCGCGATGCAGAGCGCGCGGTAAGAGAAGATGCGCTCGGCGTCGGTCATGTGGCCAACGATCTCCTTGATGCTCCACTTGCCGGGCTCGTAACTGAAATCTTCGCGCGCGGCGGGGACGTTGCGGAGCAGCGCGAGCGTCTCTTCGAGCTGTTGAGTCAGCGTCCCGACCACGTCGCCTTCGGGCACGAGCGAGACGTAAGTTTCGTAAAACGGCGCGTACTCGTCCGCCGAGGGACGCGCGGCAGCGGGGGCGTTGGCGGTCATCAGTCACTCTCCTTAAAAGTGAAAGGGGGAAAAGGGGAAGAGGGAAAAAGGGGAAAAGGTAAATGCGTAACCGGGCGGCTTGCTAATCCCTTTGACCCTCTTCCCCGTTGACCCCTTTCCCCCGAAGCTCTTATTCCTGCGCGTGCGAGTATCCGGCCTTGCCGTCGAAGTCGCAGAGGTTCTCGGTCTTGATGAAGTCGAAGCCCGCCTCGGCGACGCGAGAGAGGAGCGCGGCGATGTCGGCGTGTGTGACGGGCGCGACGCCCGACTCCGAGACGAAGCGACAGCGCCAGTGGTCGGAGCAGAAAGTCTCTGTGTGGCCGCCCGGCCAGACCTTGACGCCGCGGTTGCTGATGGAGGTCAGCTTCAGCCCGCCGCCGCTCATCTTGGACATCGCCTCGCCGAGTTGGTCGGCAGAGCCCGCCGTCCAGTCGAGATACACGTCCACGCCGACCGTCTCCTTCTTCGACGCCGGAACCTCGCGCGCCGTGCGGCTGGCGGACGGAGCCTCGCCGCCCTCGCCCGCCTTGTACGAGACGGCCTTCAAAGTCTCCGGCTTCTGCCCGATGCGCTCGATCACCGCGTCGGCGAACTCGCTCGTCCCGACCTTCTGCTTGCTCACGCCCTCTTTGTAGATGTCGTAAGTGTGAACGCCGTCCTCCATCGTCCGCAGCCAGGCGTTGTGCGCGCGCTCGGCGGCTTCGGTCTGGCCGATGTGGACGAGCATCAAGACCGCGCCGAGGAAGAGTCCCGAAGGGTTCGCCATGTTCTGGCCCGCGCGGCGCGGGGCGCTGCCGTGGATGGCCTCGAACATGGCGATGGAGTCGCCGATGTTGGCCGAGCCCGCGAGGCCGACCGAACCGGCGATCTGCGCCGCCACGTCCGAGAGCACGTCGCCGTAGAGGTTCGGCAAGACCACCACGTCGAAGTTCTCCGGCGTGTCGGCGAGTTTGGCCGCGCCGATATCTACGATCCAGTGCTCGTTCTCGATGTCCGGATATTCGGGCGCGATCTCTTCAAAGACCTTGTGGAAGAGCCCGTCCGTAATCTTCATGATGTTGTCTTTCGTGAAGCACGTGACCTTCTTCCGGTTGTTGCGCCGCGCGTACTCGAACGCGTAGCGCACGATCTTCTCCGTGCCGGGCCGCGAGATGAGCTTCAGGCATTGCGTCACCTGCCCCGTCTGCCGGTACTCGATGCCGCCGTACACGTCCTCCTCGTTCTCGCGCACGATGACGACATCCATGACGGGGTGCTTCGTCTCCACGAACGGGTGATAAGAGACGCACGGGCGCACGTTCGCATACAAGCCGAACGTCTTCCGCACCGTCACGTTCAAGCTCTTGTAGCCTCCGCCCTGCGGCGTCGTAATCGGCGCTTTTAAGAAGACCTTCGTGCGCCTCAGAGACTCGAACGCGCCCGGCTCAATCCCCGCCGGGTTCCCCGCGAGATAGACCTTCTCGCCGATCTCGATGGTGTCAATCTCCAACTCCGCGCCCGCCGCCTCGATGATGCGCAGCGTCGCCTCCATGATCTCCGGCCCGATGCCGTCGCCGTGCGCGACCGTGATGGGAGTTTTAGCCATAATCAAGAAGTTCGCCTTTCCCGTTCCTTTAAATTTTGACGGAAGACCCGCCGGGCGCTTCACACGAGCGCCCTTCCAGAAACCACAAATAATCTTCCCACGAGAGAACTGGAGATATAACACTGCCCGCCCAAAAATGACAATCGCCGCCGCCCGCACGCCCCCCACAACCCAAGCCGCACCCCACGGCTCACGCGGTGAGCTACATTTTGTCGCCCCTGACGGGGGCTTCTCAAACTGCTTCTTAAGAGTGTTTCGGCTTAGCGGGGAGTTTCGCTTTATAAGTCAAGCTCGTCGTTAGCGAGCACACGGCGGATAATTATTACCGTGGACGGCGCTTCACTCCTTCGTGTTTCTTCGCGCTCGGCAGTTTGGCGGGGAGGTCTAACCCGTCGTCAATTAAAGCCTCAACGTACACGTTCGCCGCGCGTGCGTATTCCAAGAGAACCATCAACGGCGGTTCGTTTCTACCCAACTCGTAGCTGGAAATTCTCGTGTAGGAGATAGCCTCTCCGAAGCCTAAACGTCCGAGCATTTCAGATTGAGAAAGGCCGAGCGCTTCTCGAATCTGACGAAGCTTTTCGGCGAGGCGTTCGGGCTTCGGACGCGAATAGCCCATCAGGAGATACCTCCTGACAGGGCTACGGTTGCGAGAAAAAGCTTGCAACCGTATTTAGTTGTATATACAATGTGCTTGCGTAACTGATTCGCCGTGAGTAGGAACCTTCCTTGCTCAACGGCGATGCTCATTACCCGGTTTTTGAGGCTGAGGTTGAGCTACGCATGACCGTTGCTTTGTTTTCAAAGATTGGAACGGGCGCAGAATATCATAAGGAGCCTCACATCAATGGGCATTTTAGTTTGTGATTAACGGATAGGGGTGCGCGGGGCGGCGCATCTCTCTAGCACGCTCGCCTTCGAGGGTCGGCGGGCTGTGCCGCGTGGGGGCCGCGTGCGTGGCAGGCGGGCGCGCGCGGCCTCTGTGTGTTTGTGGGGGAAGGTTGTCAGCCGACGGCGCGGACGGTGACGCGTTGGCCGGAGACTTGGCCGTCCCAGAGAGTGCGGGATTTGGATTCGTGGCGAAGATGTTTCCAGAGCGCGCCGCGTTCGTAGTCGTCGAGGTCTGCGGGGATGAGGTCGAAGACGGCGCGGGAGGCGATGACGACGAGCTTGCGGCGCGGGCGCGAGACGGCGACGGTGAGGCGGCGGGGTTCGAGAAGGAAGCCGCTTTCGCCTTCGGCGAACTCGCGGTCGGAGACGGTGGCGGAGACGACGATGAGGTCGCGCTCTCCGCCCTGAAAGCGCTCGACCGTATCTACGCACCCGGCGAGTTCGGGGAGGCGCGAGGCGAGCAGGGCTTTCTGCGCGCGGTGCGGGACGACGATGCCGACGCCTTCGCGCGCGTCGAGGTTCAGAGCCTCGGAGGCCGTGCGGACTAAGGCTTCGACGAGCGCGGCCTCGAACTCGTTCGACTGTTGCGAGCCCGCCTCGTCGTGCTCGACGACGACGAGCGCGTGTTCGGGCGCGAGCGCCGCGCGCAGCCATTCAGACTCGACCTCGCCGACATCGCCCAGCCGCTTGCGGTTCGTCGAGTGGAAGTCAATCCCGTCTTTGGCGTAGATGTGTCGGCGGAGAAAGTCGGCGACCTCCGAGGGGATGCGGAACGACTCGTCGAGCGCGACGCACGCGAAGCCGAGCGCTTGGAGGTACTCGAAGACGGAGAGGAAGACGCGCGCGCGTTTGAGGTCGCGGCGCGCTTCGGCGTCCCACGCGTGCGCGAGGATGGGCGGCATCTGGCGGTGGTCGCCGACGGCGATGAACTGCCCGTCTTCGCGGAGGAAGGCGGCGGCGGTCAAAGCCTCTGCAAGGCCCATCTGCGAGGCTTCATCTACGACGACCAAGTCGAAGTGCTCGCCCGTCCAGTCCACCGCGCGCCCCTTCGACGCGCCCTGCTTCACCAAGCGATAGAGCCCGCCCGGCGTCCCGCCGACGACGAGTAAGGGTTCCGACAGCAGCATCTCCCACTGCTCCGAGGCCCGCAGTTCTTCGCCGCCGTCGGGCAAGACGCGCTCGACGCCCGGCGGGACTGAATCGCCCAAGTCGTTGCAGACCTTCGCCAGCTTCAGGCGCGCGAGCGGCGCGACGAGCGCGGAAGGTTGACGAGAGGATTCATCAACGGCATCTGCCTTCAGCAACTCTCTGAACCTCTTCGCCACGGATTCGAGGGCGACGCCGACGGCGGCGTGCGTCTTGGCGAGGACGGCGACGCGGAAGGGGCGCGCGGGCGTCCAGAGCGAGGCCGCGCGCGAGAGGATGGCGAGGCCGAGCGTGTGGCTCTTGCCCGTGCCGGGCGGCCCCTGCACGACGAGCACGCGCTCCTGCAAACGTCCGCCGACGATCTCGCTCTGCGCCGCCGTCAGGCCGTAAGGCCGTTGCGACCGTGCCGCTAAGCGCGCGAACTCCTGCGCGTCGCGCTGCCGCTTCGGGCGCACGGCGCGCGGCTGCTTTCCCTCTTCGGCGTCGCTCAGCCAACGGTAGAGATGATTCGCGTCGGCGTGGCGGCAGGCTTCGAGGAACTTGTCGGCGTTGAGGTCGTCGGCCATCTCGTCAACCGTGTAGAGCGCACCGGCGTCGGGCACGAAGAGCGCGTGCGGGTAACGGAAGGGAGAGTTCTTGAAGCTCATCGGCATGAGACGAAGAGCCGCGCCTTCTTCGTTCAACTCTTCGACGACGGCGAGCCGCCCGCGCACGAGTCTGGACGCGGGAAGCGTCCGGCCTTCGGCATCAACCAGAGGGTTCAAGACCACCCAGTCGCCCGCGCGGAGCCGGAGCAAACCCAGCTCGCCGACTTTGACTTCGAGCCCTTCGGCGTTGGAGAAACGGAACCAAGCGCGCTCGACTTTCTCCGCGTCGCGCTCGGCGCGCTCGCAGCGCAGGATGACGGTGCGGCCCGTCTCGGCGCGCTCGCGCGGCGGGAGTGAGAGATGAAGCAGCCGCTCCTGAAACGCCGCGTGGTGTTCGAGAAGGAGGAAGTCTTCGAGCGAGCGTTTGAGCGGGACTTCCTCCGGCTCGACCTCCACGCGGTCGAGGCGCGAGAGGTCGAGCGGCTCTTTGTGAACGCGCCGGTTCTTGTAGGCGAAAGCCTCTTCGACGTGCTGCATGGCGCGCGCGCGGTGCGCGGCGAAGGCGCGTATCTGCTCCGCGTCGACGCCGAGGAAGCCGCGCACCTGCGCGCGCTCGCGCGTCTTCGAGCCCTCCGTCTCGCGCAGCAGCCCCCACGCGGCATAAGCGTATTCGAGCGGAATCTCCGCGCCGAAGCGCGCCGCCGACTCGATCCGCACGAAGGGCGCGACGGCCTCTTCGCCCTCTTCGTCCGTCGTGCTCTTCGCCGCGTCTCTGTCGAAGAGGCCGGACGAAGAATCGCGCCGGAAGGTGCGGCGGTTGTCGAAGACGCGCGCGCGGAAAGTGCGCCGGAAGTCGGTCTCGCCGTTCGACCAGTCGAAGCCTAACTCGCGCGCGACTTCGTAAAGATTCTGGCAGACGGGCGCGAGGTTGAGGCGGGCGCGCACCTCTTCGGCGAGCAGAGAGACCATCGGCTGCGTGAGCGCGGGGTGCGAGGTCAGAAGGTCGTAGAAGGCGGGGACGGCGCAGAGCGCGTCGAAGTGTCGCGCGAGTGCGTCGAGGAGCGCGCGCTCGCCGCGCGGCGCGTAGGTGTAGATGTGGAGCGGCGCGTGCGTCGCGCCCGCCGCGCGCGCGACCTCCGGCAGAAGGTTCTGCACGAAGCGGACGAGCAGGGCGCGCTCGCCCTCTTCGTCGGGCGGCGCGTCCGTCATCTCGACCACCTCGCGCACTTCGCGCGGCCCCACGACGCGCGCGGCGACGAGGTAGAGCTTGTCCTTGAGGTAGTCGCGCTGCGCGTCTATGAAGACGCGGACGAGTTCCGGGTACTGCGCGGTGTCCGGGAGCGAGCCGTAGTCGGAGACGTTGACGAAGCGCTTCGCCTCGACGCTGCGGTCGAAGCGTCGCAAGGCCGCGCGCGCGCGTTGCACGAGCAGGGGCAGGCGCGAGGCGAGCGGCCAGCGCGAAGACGCGCGGCGCAGGGCGTCTTCGCGTCCCGCCGCCGCGACCAGCGCGCCGCCCGCGCCGTACTCCAGAAGCCCCGCCAGCTCTCGCGCCGAATCAATTCCGGCGGCTTGCAGTGCACGCTTCTCCGAGGCCGAAAGTAGCGGGACGAGCGAGAGGTCAAAGCGCTCGGCGGTGTCGGCGAAGCAGAGCGCGTTGTACGGGCAGCCGTCGCACGCCGCGCGCAGGTGGAAGCGCGCGCCGCCAGAGCCCGCCGCAGCCGCGCGCGCGAGGTCGGAGTCCTGCGCGGAGACGAGGCGCTCGATCTCGTCTTCGTACAGCGCGAGGTCGAAAGTCTCCCAACCGCCGTCCTCCGTCCACACGCTGTCGCGCGCGGCGACCGCGCCGCCGATCTTCCGCGCGGAGAGACCCGTCCTCTTCAAAGTCTCTCCGAGCAGCCGCGCGTAGAAGGCGACCTGAAGGCGGAAGCCGACCGTCTCGCGCGCGCTCGCCTTGAAATCAATGACGGTGGCGCGGACTGTCGAGCCTTCGCGCACGACTTCCAAGAGGTCGGCGCGGCCCTCGCAATCCCACGCGCCGATGCGCCCGCGCATGGTCGGCTGGTAATAAAAGGCGCGGCCCTCGCCTTGCCCGCGCAGTTCCGCGACGAAGGCTTCCGCCGTCTCGCCGCTCAGGTCGCGCACGGGCGCGCGCGCTTGCAACTCCTCGACGCGCTCGCGCTCGAACGCCTGCCCCGCGCCTGAGAGCAGCGGCGACAGCGGCTCGATCTCAAGACGGTAACGGCTGAGCAACGCTTGCGCCTCGGACGGGAAGACGGCGAAGCGCAGATGCCGCTCGCAACGACCGCGCGCGACGTACTGCGCCAACCTCTGCGCCGTGAGCGGACGTTCTGTGCGGAATGACGGAGACTGTTCGGGAGTTCGTTCGGACATACGAGGGATGCGAGCGCGGGCGGCTGACTAAGGAGTTACTTCAGCACTACTTTCATCAAGACTTTCTCTTCTTCGGCGCGACGACGTTCAAGGTCGTGACTTCGGTCTGACGGGCGGCGGCGGCGATGGCTTCGCGCGCGGCGGCGTATTCCTCGTCGGTCGAAGAGATGAACTCTTCGAGCCGTTCTTTGACGGGCGAGAAAGTGACCTTGCGCTCGAAGATGGAGTCGAAGCTCTCGCGCCCCAGAAGCTCTTCGACGGCGGAGAGCTTCTCCGGGTCGTAGGCCGTCTTCACCGAGTAGCTGCAACGGACGCAAGTGCCCTCTTCGCCCGCGCGCAGCACCACCGCGTTCGAGATGCGCGGGCGTGCGCCCGCCGCGAGTTTGAGCGTCTCTTTGATCTCCTCCAAACGCTCTTCGAGCCGCTTCTTCTCGGCGTGCAGAGAGACGAACTCCGCCACGAGCGCCGCCGTCTCCTCTTCGCCCGGCGGCTCCGCCTCGCCCTGAGCGCCCGCGCGCCCGAAGCACTCGGCGCAGAACATCCCCTCGTTCTCCGCGCGCTCGATGGCCTCGTCGCGCGGCACGAGGCCGCCGCAGCCCGCGCAGGGCGCGTAGAACTCTGAGGCGCACCCGCGACACAGTGTCGCCCCGCACCTGTCCAAAACCGGCTCGCCCGCCGACACCTCGCCCATGCACTCGACGCACAACGCGCCCCGCGCTTCAATCCGCTCCGCGTCGAGACTGTTTTCGATTTCCATCGGCGGCGCTCCTGAACAGGGCAAAAGAGTCAAAGGGGAAGAGGGTCAAAGGGGAAGAGCGAACCGCACGAGTCAAGCTCCGCCTTTTCCGTTTCCCCTCTTCCCCTTTTACCCTTTTCCCCCTTCTTGAATCTCATCCACCTTCGCGGCGAGGATGAAGTCGCTTTCGCTGAGGCCGTCAATGGCGTGGGTGTAGATTTTGAAGTGCGCGTAGCCCCAGCCGAAGGTGATGTCGGGATGATGGCCTTCGCGCTCGGCGACGAGGCCCGCGCGGTTGACGAACTCAAGAGCCTCGGCGAAGTTCGAGAACTCGAAACGCTTCGAGAGATGATGTTCTTCGACCAACTCCCAGCCGCGCAGCTCCTTCATGAAGCGCTCGGCCTCTTCGCCCCGCAGGCGCGGCACGCCGCCGTGGCAGGGCACGCAACTTCGGTCGGCAAGTTTCTCCATCAGCTTCTCTCGAACCTCCCGCGAAAAAAATTCGAGGCCAGTTTACACGAATGTTCCGACTTCTCGCACGGGCAAGCCCCGCCGCCGCATCGCGCAAACGAGGAGGCCGGTGACGCCGACCTTCGTCAACGACCTCGCCCGGCCCTGCGCGCGAAAGTTGTGGCAGAATGTGTTCTTCTCCGACAGGAAAAGTGACCTCGCCGGAGAGGGGGAGAGACGTGATGAGCCGCGAGCGAGAGAGCAAGCGAAAAGTGTCCGGGTGGCTGAGCGGCGCGCTCGTCGTGGGCGCGCTGGCGGCGCTCGTGTGGCTGGAAGGGCGGCGACCTCTGCGGCGCGAGACGGAGCCGAAGGCGGAGCGCGACGCGCGCAATCTGGCCGTCGCGGGCCTCGGCGCGGCGGCGCTGGCGTTGACGGAGAGGCCGCTGGCCGCACGTCTCACGGCGCTGGTCGAGCGGCGTCGGTGGGGGCTCTTGCAGGCCGCGCGGATGCCCGCGTGGCTCGAAGTCCTGCTCGCCTCCGTGCTTCTGGATTACACGCTCTACCTCTGGCACGTGCTGACGCATCGCGTGCCGTGGCTGTGGCGCTTCCACCGGATGCACCACGCCGACCTCGACCTGAGCGCGACGACCGCGCTGCGTTTCCACTTCGCGGAACTCGTCCTCTCGGTGCCGTGGCGCTCGGCGCAGATCGTCGCCCTCGGCGTCTCACCGCGCGCGTTCTCGGCGTGGCAGACGGCGCTCTTCCTCTCGGTCATGTTTCACCACTCGAACGTCCGCCTGCCCGAAAGCCTTGAGCGCCGCTTGGGCGCGCTCGTCGTCACGCCGAGGATGCACGGCATACATCATTCGACGGTGCGGGAAGAAAGAGACTCGAACTGGTCGAGCGGGCTCGCGCTCTGGGACAGGCTGCACGGCACGCTCCGCCTCGACGTGCCGCAGGACGAGATCGAAATCGGCGTCACCGAATACCGCGACCCCGAACAGGTCGGGCTGCTGAGCATCCTCAAGCTGCCCTTCGAGCAGGAAGCTACAGACTTGAGGCTTGAGGCTTGAGGCTTGTTCAGCATGACCACGGCCATTTGAGACTTGAGACTTGAGACTTCAAATTTGAAATGAGAACGAGTCTCTAGTCTCAAATCTCTCGCCTCAAGTCTCTCGCCTCTCAATTCCCATGAGGCCGCGACTTTCCGTCATCATCCCGGCGCTGGACGAGGCGCGCTCCATCGGCGCGGTGCTCGACGCTGTGCGGCTCTTGGGCGAGGGCGTGGAGGTCTTGGTCGTGGACGGCGGGAGCGCGGACGGGACGGGCGAGATTGCGCGTGCGCGGGGCGCGCGCGTCGTCGAATCCGTGCGCGGGCGCGGCGCGCAGATGCACGCGGGCGCTCTGGCGGCGGAGGGCGACGCCTTCTGGTTCCTGCACGCCGACACGCGCGCGCCACGAGACGCCGCCGCGCGCATTGCAGAGGCGCTCGGCGATTCGCGCGTGGTCGGCGGCAACTTTCGCGTCCGCTTCGACGGCGCGCGGCGCGCGGCGCGCTTCCTGACGTGGCTCTATCCGCAACTCCGCAGGCTCGGCCTGTGCTACGGCGACTCGGCGATCTTCGTCCGGCGCGAAGCCTACGAGCGCGCGGGCGGCTTCAAGCCCTTCCCCATCTTCGAGGACTTGGACTTGCTGCGCGCGCTCCGCCGCACGGGCCGCCTCGCCCACCTCGACTCCACGGTCGTCACCTCCTCGCGCCGCTTCGAGGGCCGCAGCTTCGTCCTCACCTTCGCCCGCTGGTCGGCGCTCCAAGCCCTCTACTGGCTCGGCGTCCACCCCCGCACGCTCGGACGCCTCTACTACCCGAAGAAGCACCGCGCGAAGATGAAGGATGAAGAAAGACCGGTTTGAGATTTCAGATTTGAGATTTCAGATTCGAGCTTGGAGATGCGAGATTTCAAACAGCAGTTCCTTCATCTTCCATCACTCATCTTTCATCCTCGCTCTTTGAACCACTCATAAGTCGCGGGCGCGAGGCGCGAGGCGCGGCGGCGATTGGCGAGGAGTTCGCGGCGGAGGCGGTCGAAGTCCGCTGGGGTGTCAACGTCGTAGAGTCGTGGGAGACCTTGGAGAAGTCTGAAGCCGAGGCGCGCGGCGTTGGCGGCGGTCTGGCGATAGACGCGCTCCGTGCCCCACGCGACGCCGCGAAAGAGGCCCGGCTCATACCTGCGCAGCCCGACGAGGTAATAGCCGCCGTCCTCCACCGGGCCGAGCGCAAAGTCCGCATCGGAGTTCGAGAGGGCGCGGAGCGTGTCTTTCAAAATCTTCGGCGGGATGAGCGTGTCCGTCCCCGTGATGACGACCGGGCCGCTCAGTTCCGCGTAGGCGCGCGCCGCCGCCGCTTCGAGTCTTTCGCCGAGGTCAGCGCCCTCCTGCTCGAAGAAACGAACGCCCGACGCCTCACCCGCCAGCAACGCTTCGAGCGCCGCGCGCCCTTCACGCGGCGCATACGCGACTAACACTTCAAGGCCCGCGCGCGACGCGTTGCGGACGGCATCCCGAAACAGGCACGCGGCGAGCGCGGCGGCCTCCTCCGAAGACAGAAAAGGCGTGAGCCGCGTCTTCACCTCGCCCGCGCGGAGCCTTGCACATGACGACCACCGATTTTGGATTCTGGATTTTAGATTTGAGATTGGAGGATGGCGATTTCGGGTCGTTCGGGTCTTGGGTCTTGGGTTGCGGATTGATGGCCGGAGGCATAACCTGAGTCCGCGTCGGAGAGTGAGTCCAAAATCCAACATCTGAAATCCAAAATCGAGTGGGGAGTTTAGCACCGCGATGAGTTACTACGAAGAAGAAGACCTCGCGCGCTTCGGCGAGATAGGAAAACACCGGCCCGACCTGTTCGAGAAGTTCATGGCGTGGTACGAGGCGTGTCAGGAGGAAGGGGCGCTCACGCGCCGCGAGAAGGCGCTCATCGGGCTCGCGGTCGCGCACGCGCTGCAATGCCCCTACTGCATTGACGCCTACTCTCAGTCGTGCCTCGAAGCGGGCTCGAACATGGAGCAGATGACCGAGGCGATTCACATGGCCTCGGCCCTGCGCGGCGGCGCGGCGCTCATCCACGGCTTACAGGCGCACAACTCGGTGAACAAGGTCTCGATGTGATGCGGCACCAACTGCCCGTCATCAACCCTGCGGCGGCGGGCGCGCCTCTGCGCTCGCCCGCGAGCTTCGAGCAGAAGCTCGCCGAGCACGGCTTGGAACTCCGCCGCGCCGCGTCCGTCCAGACCTTGCAGATCAACGTCGGGAAGCTCTGCAATCAGGCGTGCAAGCACTGCCACGTGGACGCCTCGCCGCGCCGCGCTGAAATCATGACGCGCGAGACGGCGGAGGAGGTCGTCCGCGCCGTGCGCCGCTTCCGCTTCGACGCGGTGGACATCACGGGCGGAGCGCCGGAGCTGAACCCGCAGTTCCGTTACCTCGTCGCCGAGGCGCGCGCCTCCGGCTCGCACGTCATCGTGCGCCACAACCTGACCGTCATGTTCGAGCCGGGACAAGCCGACCTCCCCGACTTCTTCCGCGCGCACCGGGTCGAAGTCGTCTCCTCGCTCCCCTACTTCCTCGAACAGCAGACGGACGCGCAGCGCGGCCACGGCGTCTTCGAGAAGTCGGTCGAGGCTCTGCGCCGCCTGAACGCGGCGGGCTACGGCGTCGAAGAGAGCGGCCTCGTCCTCAACCTCGTCTATAACCCCGTCGGCGCGTTCCTGCCGCCGCCGCAAGAGTCAATCGAAGCCGACTTCAAACGCGAGTTGCTCAAGCGCCACGGCGTCACCTTCAACCGCCTCTACACGATCACGAACATGCCCATCCGACGCTTTCTCGAATACCTCCGCCGCACGGGGAACGAGGAGCGATACATGAGCCGCCTCGTCGGCTCGTTCAACCCGCGCGCCGTCGAGGGGCTGATGTGCCGCCACACTCTGAGCGTGGACTGGACGGGCCGACTCTACGATTGCGACTTCAACCAGATGCTCGAACTCGGCGTCGCGCCCGGCCTCCCGCAACACGTCCGCGACTTCGACCCCGCGCCCTTCTCCGGCGGCCCCGTCCAGACCGCCGCCCACTGCTTCGGCTGCACCGCCGGCGCGGGTTCTTCCTGCGGCGGCGCGGTCGTCGAGAGGCAAGGATGAAGGATGAGTGATGAAGGCAGGCCGGTTTGAAAGCTCGAAGCTCGAATTTGAAATTTTAAAGCTGAAATCTCCAACCGGCCTTTCTTCATCCTTCATCCCTGTCCCTGCTGCGGCTTTGCAAAAACGGGCGCGCGTCGGTAAGCTTGGGACTTAAAGCTCAGCATTTTAATTCTTCCGCATCCCGAAGGAGGCGCTCTAGCCGTGGCCGCCATACATCCTTTTCGCGCCCTGCGTCCGCCCGCCGACAAGGTTCAGGAAGTCGCCGCCGTCCCTTACGACGTGGTCAACACCGAAGAGGCCCGCGCGCTCGCCGAAGGAAAGCCTTTGAGTTTCCTCCGCGTCTCGCGCCCCGAAATCGAGCTGCCCGCAGGGACAGACCTCTACGCCGACGAGACTTACGCGAAGGCCGCCGAGAATTTCCAACGACTCATCCGCGACTGTCCCCTTGAGATCGAGGCCGAGCCGCACCTCTACCTCTACCGCCTCCGCATGGGCGAGCACGAGCAGACGGGCGTGGCGGCTTGCGTCTCGGTGGACGAGTACGACCGGGACTTGATTCGCAAGCACGAGAAGACGCGGCCCGACAAGGAGAACGACCGCACGCGCCACGTCTTGGAACTGCGCGCGCAGACCGGCCCGGTCTTTCTCACCTACCGCGCCGACCGCCGCATTGATGCGCTCGTCGCGGGCGCGGCCACGTCCTCCGAGCCGCTCTACGACTTCACCGCCGAGGACGGCGTTCGCCACACCGTCTGGCGCGTCGCCGTGTCCGAACAGCTCGTCCGCTGCTTCGAGGAAGTCCCCCTCCTCTACATCGCCGACGGCCACCACCGCGCGGCGAGCGCCAGCCGCGCGCGCGCGACGCTCCGCGACCGGAACGAGAATCACACCGGCGACGAAGAATACAACCGCTTCCTCGCCGTCATCTTCCCCGCCGACCAGATGCAGATACTCCCCTACAACCGCGTCGTGAAAGACTTGCACGGCATGTCGGAGGAAGAATTTCTCTCGAAGGTCAGAGAGCGCTTCGACATCACCGACGACGCCAACCCACGCGGCCCCGGCAAGAGCGGTCACTGGCACATGTACACGGGCGGCAAGTGGTACGGATTGACTTTGAAGGACGGAGGGAACGGCGGCGGAGACGACGAAGACCCCGTGGCCTCGCTCGACGTGAGCGTCTTGCAGGACAACCTGCTCGAACCCGTCCTCGGCATCAAGGACGTTCGCACCGACAAGCGCATAGATTTCGTCGGCGGCATTCGCGGCACCGAAGAACTCACGCGCCTCGTAGATACCGGCGCGGCGGCGGTCGCCTTCGCGCTCTACCGGACTTCCATCGAAGACCTGCTCCGCGTCTCGGACGCGAACGGCATCATGCCGCCGAAGTCCACATGGTTCGAGCCCAAGCTCCGCGACGGCATCCTGATTCACACAATCTGAATAGAGGGGGTCTCGCGCCGGATTTTGAGGTTTTTACGCCGTCCGAACGACCTGTACGGCTGTCCGGGCGAGCTTCAAAAAGCTACCATCTGACTTTTAGCATCTGTTTTTATGCCGGAGATTGAGACCGAGCGGCTGCGGCTGCGGATGTACACGACGGCGGACGCCGACGAGCAGTTCCGCATCACGAGCGACGAGCAGTTCCGGCGCTACTTCCCGTCGCACTTCTTCAAGCCGACGCGCGATAACACTCTGGTCGCCATCGGTCGCGTCCTCGAACACTGGAACCAGCTCGGCTTCGGCTACTGGGTCGTGGAGTTGAAAGAGGAATCGCGCATGGTCGGCTACTGCGGCCTCCGCCACCTCATGCCGTCGCGTGAGATTGAGTTGCTCTACGGCATCGAGCGCGCGCAGTGGGGAAAAGGCTTGACGACCGAGGCGGCGCGCGCCTCGCTCCGCTTCGGCTTCGAGGAGATGAAGTTCGAGCGCGTCATGGCTATTACCGACCCCGAAAACCTCGGCTCGCGCCGCGTGATGGAGAAGGCGGGGTTGAGGCACGAGCGCGACGACTTCTACTTCGAGACGCCCGTCGTCTTCTACGCTCTCAACCGCGAGGACTACCGCCACGACGAAGGCGCGACTTACATCCTGCATCCTTAAAATTTTCGTTCCGGGAGGCTTGGAAAATCATGCGCGTGCTGATCGCAGATAAGTTTGAACAGTCGGGGCGCGACGGCCTCGAAGCCGCCGGGTGCGACTACTCCTACCAGCCGGACGTGAAGGACGAAACGCTCGTCGAGGCGATTCGCGCCTACCAGCCGGAAGCGCTCGTCGTCCGCTCGACGAAAGTGACGGAGGCGATGATGGACGCGGGCGCGCTCAAACTCGTCGTCCGCGCCGGGGCGGGCTATAACACGATTGACGTGGCGGCGGCGTCGCGGCGCGGCATCTACGTCTCGAACTGCCCCGGCAAGAACTCGGTCGCCGTCGCGGAACTGGCGCTCGCGCTCATGCTCGCGCTCGACCGCCGCGTCGCCGACAACGTGCAAGCCCTGCGCGAAGGCAAGTGGAACAAGAAGGAGTTCTCGAAGGCGCGCGGCCTCTACGGGCGCACGCTCGGCCTCGTCGGCACGGGCCAGATCGGGCGCGAAGTCATCACGCGCGCGCGCGCCTTCGGGATGCGCGTCGTCGCGTGGAGCCGCAGCCTCTCGGAAGAGCGCGCCGCCGAACTCGGCGTCGAGCGCAGAGAGAGCCCCGAAGATGTCGCCCGCGACTCGGACATCGTGAGCGTCCACGTCGCCTTGAAGCCGGAGACGCGCGGCTTCCTCGGCGACTCCTTCTTCGCCGCGATGCGCGAGGGCGCTTACTTCGTCAACACCTCGCGCGGCGAAGTCGTTGACCAGACGGCGCTCGTCAAAGCGATGCGCGAGCGAAACATCCGCGCCGGGCTCGACGTGTTCGCCGACGAGCCGACCTCCTCGGCGGGCGACTTCACGGGCGACATCGCGCGCGAGCCGAACCTCTACGGCACGCACCACATCGGCGCTTCGACCGATCAGGCGCAGGAGGCCATCGCCGCCGAAACCGTCCGCATCATTCGCACCTTCAAGGAGACGGGCAAAGTCCCGAACGTCGTCAACCTCGCGGCGCGCACGCCCGCGACGCACGCGCTCGTCGTCCGACACCGCGACCGCCCCGGCGTCTTGGCCGCCGTCCTCGACCAAATCCGCGCCGCGAACATCAACGTGCAGGAGATGGAGAACATCGTCTTCGAGGGCTCCGAAGCTGCCGTCGCCCGCATCAACCTCGAAGCCGCGCCGACCTCGGAGATGCTCGCACAGTTGAAGACGAGCAACCCCGACATCATCGAGCTGAGCATTTTGGAGATTCAAAAGCAGTAAAATGTGAATGGTGAATGGTGAATGGATAAAACCTCTCTTTCACCATTCACCATTGACCATTGACCATTCACGGCTTTCTATGACCGCACTCATCACAGGCGCGTCGGGCGGGATTGGCGAGGTGTTCGCGCGGAAGTTGGCGGCGCGGGGCAAGGGCGTGTTGCTGGTGGCGCGCTCCGAGGGGAGGCTGGCGGAGATTTGTGAGGAGTTGCGGGCGGCGCACAAGGTTGACGCGCAGTTCGTGGCTTTGGATTTGACGGAGAGGGATGCGCCCGCGCGCCTGTTCGAGGAGACTGAGCGGCGCGGGCTTGTGGTTGACCTGCTCGTCAACAACGCGGGCTTCGGGTCGGTGGGCGAGTTCGCTCTGCTCGACCTTGAGAACGAGTTGCGGATGGTTGATTTGAACGTGCGCGCGCTCTCGGAGTTGACGCACAGGTATTTGCGGGGGATGCGCGAGCGGCGCGCGGGCTCGATCATCAACGTCGGCTCGACGACTTCGTTTCAGCCCGTGCCGTTCATGGCGACCTACGCGGCAACGAAGGCGTTCGTCCTCTCCTTCTCCGAAGCCTTGTGGGAGGAGAATCGCGCGTGGGGCGTGCGGGTCTTGGCGCTCTGCCCCGGCTCGACCGACACCAACTTTTTTAAGGTGGCGGGGACTGAGACGCCGCCCTCGAACATCGTGCAGACGCCCGAAGAGGTCGTCGAGACGGCGCTCCGCGCGCTCGCGCGGGGGAAGGGCCACGTCATCTCCGGCTGGGGCAACTTCCTGATGGCCGAGGCCGGTCGCTTCGCCCCCCGCTCCGTCGTCACGCGCGTCGCCGGAATGATTCTGCGCAAGCGGTACAAGCCAAACGAGGTGAATGGTAAATAGTAAATGGTGAATGGCAGCCGCTCTGCCGGGTCTGGCCTTTAACCATTGACCATTGACGAGGAGAAACAGATGACCGAGAGAATATTCAACTTCAGCGCCGGCCCCGCCGTGCTGCCCGTGCCGGTGTTGGAGCAGGCGCGCGAAGAGATGCTCAGTTTGCCCGGCGTCGGGATGTCGGTGATGGAGATCAGCCACCGCTCGAAGACGTTCGACGAAATCTTCGACGGGGCGCAAGGCGGCCTGCGCGAGTTGATGGGCATCCCCGAAGGCTATCAGGTGCTCTTCCTGCAAGGCGGCGCGAGCCTCCAATTTTCGATGATTCCCTTGAACCTCTTGCCGCCGGGCGCGAGCGCCGACTACATCGTGACGGGGAGTTGGGGCAAGAAGGCCGTCAAGGAGGCGAAGCGGCAGGGCTCGGTCAACGTCGCCGCCGACATGGCCGACAGCCGTTACTCGCGCGTGCCCGATCAGGGCGAGTTGAAACTCGACCCCGGCGCGGCTTACGTTCACTTCACGTCGAACGAGACGATTGAGGGCGTCGAGTTCAAGTCGGAGCCGGAGACAAGCGGCGTGCCCCTCATCTCCGATTCTTCGTCGAACATCTGCTCCGCGCCGATGGACGTGTCAAAATACGCGCTCATCTACGCCGGGGCGCAGAAGAACCTCGGCCCTTCGGGCCTCACCGTCGTCATCCTGCGCGAAGACCTTCTGGCGCGCGTCCCCGACGGGATGCACACGATGCTCGACTACCGCACGCACGTCCAGAACAAGTCGCTCTACAACACGCCGAACACGTGGGGCATCTACATCCTCAATCTTGTGTGTCGCTGGCTGAAAGAGAAGGGCGGACTCGCGGCGATGGCGCGCGAGAACGAGGCGAAGGCCGGGCTGATTTATGACGCGATTGACGCGACCGACTTTTATCGCGGCCACGCCGCGCCCGAAGCGCGCTCGTTGATGAACGTCACGTTCCGCCTGCCTTCGGAAGAGTTGGAGAAGAAGTTCACCTCCGAGGCGACCGCCGCCGGGCTCGACGGGCTCAAGGGCCACCGCTCCGTCGGCGGCATCCGCGCCTCCATCTACAACGCCTTCCCGCGCGAGGGCTGCGAGGCGCTCGTCTCCTTTATGCAAGAGTTCGAGCGGAAGAACGGTTAAGACTTCAACGCCGCGACGCGGGCGGTTTGGCGTTGGGGCGGGGCGCGGTTTAAAGTATGGCCGAGCGCTCAGAACATGCCGCCGCGCGCCGCGCGAATCTGTTCTCCGTCTGGATTCTGGTTGATGAAAATAAAATTGCTGTTCCCCCTCGTCCTCGTCTTCGCGTCGCTGGCGTTCGCGCAGAACGACAACGGCGGCTCTCGGACTTCCACGGCCCTCGAACGTCCCGGCGAGCGTCACCTGCGCAACGTGAGGCAGTTGACCTTCGGCGGCGAGAACGCCGAAGCCTACTGGAGCGGCGACGGGCGGTCGCTCATCTTCCAGTCGAAGCGCGACGGGCGCGCGTGCGACCAGATTTACACGATGCGTGTGGACGCGGGCGCGGCCCCGCGCATGGTCTCGACCGGCGGCGGCGCGACGACCTGCTCCTACTTCTTCCCCGACGGCAAGCGCATCCTCTACGCCTCGACGCACGAGGCGGCGAAAGAGTGCCCGCCCCGGCCCGACTATTCCAAAGGCTACATCTGGCCGATTCACACGACGTTCGACATCTACGCGGCGCGGGCCGACGGGACTGAAGTGAAGCGTCTGACCTCGACGCCCGGCTACGACGCGGAGGCGACCGTCTCGGCGAACGGAAAGAGGATCGTCTTCACCTCGATGCGCGACGGCGACCTCGACATCTACACGATGGACGCGGACGGCAAGAACGTCCGCCGCCTGACGACCGAACTCGGCTACGACGGCGGCGCGTTCTTCTCGCGCGACGGCAAGAGCATCGTCTATCGCTCTTACCACCCGAAGACGCCGGAGCAGGTCGAGCGTTACCGCGCGCGCTTGCGCGAGAACGTCATCGAGCCGAACGTCTTTGAAATCTGGGTGATGGACGCGGACGGGCGCAACAAGCGGCAAGTCACTTCGCTCGGCGCGGCGAGCTTCGCGCCCTACTTTCTGCCCGACGGCAAGCGCATCATCTTCTCGTCGAACGTCAACGACCCACGGGGCCGCAACTTCGACCTCTACGTCGTCGGCGCGGACGGCAAAGGGCTTGAGCGCGTCACCTTCGACGAGACCTTCGACGGCTTCCCGATGTTCTCGCCCGACGGGCGGCGGCTCGTCTTCGCCTCGAACCGCAACGCCAAAGAGCGCGGCGAGACCAACGTCTTCGTCGCCGACTGGGTGGAATAAACGCCGACTCCGATTTAAAAGGCCGTGCCAGTTATGTTCTCAAAAACCCCCTCGAAGATTCGCACACGCTCTCTCCTCGCCCTCTTCGTCGTGCTCTGTCTCGTCGCGCCCGGCGTCCCCGCGCAGGAGCCGCGCAAGGGAAGCGAGCCAAGCTCTTCGGACGTGGCGCGTCTGCGCGCGCACGTCGAGCACCTCGCTTCCGGCAAGCTCGAAGGGCGCAAGACGGGCACGCGCGGCGCGGAACTCGCCGCCGAGTACGTCGCCGGAGAGTTCGCGCGCCTGCACCTTGAGCCCGGCGGCGGTGCGTCCAGCGTCCGCCGCGACAAAGTAGAGCCGCGCGAGTACATGCAAGCGTTCCCTTACGTCGCGGGCGTCGAACTCGGCAAGGGCAACTTGCTGACCTACACGATGCGCCGCACGGAGGCCGCGCCCAAAGTCGTCCCCGTGGCGTTTGACCTGCGCGTCGGAGAGGACTGGCTGCCGCTCGGCTTCAGCGCGAACGCGCACGTCAAGAACGCGCCCGTGGCCTTCGTCGGCTACGGCATCACCGCCGCCGACCAGAACTACGACGACTACAAAGGCGTGGACGTGCGGGACAAGGTCGCGCTCGCCTTTTCCGGCACGCCCGACGGCGACAACCCGCACAGCCGTTTCACGCGCGCGGGCGAGATACGCTTCAAGGCGGCTGCCGCGCGCGCGGCGGGCGCTCGTGCGCTCGTCGTCGTCGCCGCCGCCGACAACTTCAAGGAAGAGAAACTCTCGCGCCTCGAATATGACAACGCGGGCGGCGACGCGGGCCTCCCGGTCGTCGTCGTCTCGCGGCAGGCCGCCGGGCGGATGTTCTTCGGTCTGTTCGGCCTCGCGGAACCGCTCGCGGAAGTGGCGAAGGCCGAGGAGGCTTTGCGCGCCGCAAAGTCATCCGGGGCGAGCCTGTCGGAAGCCTTCGCCGAGAGGTTGAAGAGCAGCGAACTCATCCTCTCGACCGACGTGGTGCGTAAGAGCGCGCCCGCCGCGAACGTCGTCGGCATCCTCCGAGGCTCCGACCCGAAGTTGAGGGACGAAGTGATCGTCGTCGGCGCGCACTACGACCACCTCGGACACGGCGGCGGGCGCAACAGCCTCGCCGGGCCTGAGGGCGGGATTCATCACGGCGCGGACGACAACGCTTCCGGCACGTCGGCGCTCATCGAACTCGCGCGCCGGCTCTCGGCTGAGCGCGACAAGCAGCGCCGCACCGTCGTCTTCATCGCCTTCGGCGGCGAGGAGGAAGGCTTGCTCGGTTCGAGCCACTACGTCGCGCACCCCGCCGCGCCGCTTGAGCGGACAGTGGCGATGATTAACATGGACATGGTGGGCCGCCTCAAGAACGACACCTTGATGATCGGCGGCGTCGGCACGGCCAGCGAGTGGCGCGGCTGGATTGAAGGGAAGAATAGAATCTTCGACGTGAAGGTTGACCCGATGGGGACGGGCACGCGCGGCGGGCAGATGACGCGCGAGCCGACGACGGTTGCCGCCTCCGCGCCCGCGCCGGGCACGAGGACGGAGACACCCGTCGTCATCACCGGCAGCAACGGGCGCGTCGTCGCCACCGCCACGCCGGGCCAGCGCTTCACCCTGCGCCTCAACGAAGACGGCTTCGGGCCGAGCGACCATTCCTCCTTCTACGCCAAGCGCCTCCCCGTGCTCTTCTTCTTCACCGGCACGCACGAGGACTACCACAAGCCTTCGGACACGGCGGAGCGCATCAACTACGAGGGGCTCGCGCGCGTCGCCGACTTCGTGCGCGAGATCGTCGACGAGTTGCAGGCGAGCGACGCGCGCCCGACCTACGCCACCGCGAAGACCGAAGCCAACGCGCGCTCCACCGGCTTCCGCGTCTATCTCGGAACCGTGCCGAGCTACGGCGAATCCACGGACGGCCTCAAGCTCGACGCCGTGCGCGAGGGCTCGCCCGCCGAGGCCGCCGGGCTCAAGGCCGGTGACCGCATCGTTCGTCTCGCGGGCCGCGACGTGCGCAACGTCTATGACTACACGCAGGCGCTCTCCGAGATGAAGGCCGGGCAGCAGTACGAAGTCGAAGTCGTCCGCGACGGCGCGCGCCAGACGCTCAAGGTCACGCCCGCGGCGAGGAAATAAGGAAGGGGACAGAGGGTCAAAGGGGAAGAGGGTAAAGGGAAAAGACCGACGGTTCGTCTTTTCCCTTTACCC
>DASTQX010000164.1:0-1251 GCA_035761505.1 Pyrinomonadaceae bacterium | reverse complement strand
ATCTCAGCAACGCCGCCTAGTCCTTTCGCTGTCGTCACCTTCGTCTAACCGCAGCCGCTTCACGCGCATGGTCGTCTACAAATCGCCAGCCGTCGCGAGCTTCGTCAAGGCGCCGAAGGCCGATTGCCGCGCCGTGCTCGTGTACGGGCCCGACGCCGGGCTCGTGGCCGAACGCGCCGACGCGCTTGCGCAAGTCTTCGCGCGTCGGGGGCGGGGAGCGACCGAGATCGTTCGCCTCGACGACCGCGATCTCGCCGAGGACCCGGCGCGGATCGAGGTCGAGCTACGGACCGTACCGATGTTCGCCGAGCAGAGCGTCGTGCGCGTCGCGGCCGGGCCGAAGCTCGATGTACCCGCGCTCAAGATTTTGCTTGCGGAGAGTTTCGCAAACGTCCTGATCGTGGAAGCGGGCAACCTTCGTCCCGACTCTGCCTTGCGCAAAGCCTTCGAGGCTCACAAAAGCGCCGCGGCGCTTCCGTGCTACAGCGACGCGCGCGACCTGTCAGCGCTGATCGAAGCCGAGCTCGGCGATGCCGGTCTCAGCATCGACCGCGAAACGCGCGACTATCTGATGACGCGGCTCGGCGCCGACCAAGCCTTGTCGCGCGCGGAAGTCGTCAAGCTCGCGCTCTATGCGCAAGGGGCGGGGGCCGTCAACCACGACGACGTCGAAGCCATCGTCGGCGACGCCGCCGAGACCGCGCTCGAAAACTTCGTTTATGCCACGAGCGGCGGCGACGCGAAGGCGGCGCTGTCGGAGCTTCAACGGCTTGTCGCGTCGGGCACGGACAAGGGTGCCGCGCTGTCTGCGCTCGGCCGCCATTTCATTCAGCTCCATCGCGTGGCTGCGGCGGTCGCGAGCGGACGACCGCCCGAGGAGGCGCTCCGTTCGCTGAAGCCTCCGCCGCGTCCACGGACGCGCGAGGAGGCCTTCCTTGTCCGCTGCCGCAAATGGGGAGCTGCGCGCCTGGCAAGAGCGCTGCCCCTGATTCAGGAAGCGATCAAGCGCTCGCGCCTTTCGCCCGATCTTGCAGGCGCCTTCGCCGAGCGTCTCGTGCTCTCGCTCACCTCGAAGGTTTGACGAAGGCGCGCGGCGTTGTAAGCATGTCGCGAAGAGCGAGGTATGGCATGAAGGAGCGCGCCAACACCGTCGAGTTGCGGACCAAGCTTTTTGCGCTGCTCAAGGAGCGCGCGTTCCGGCGCGGCCGCGTGGTGCTCGCCTCGGGGCGCGAGAGCGATTTTTATTTCGAC
>DASTQX010000163.1:0-1563 GCA_035761505.1 Pyrinomonadaceae bacterium | reverse complement strand
CAACAGTGAGAACGTTCGCTCGTCGGTCAAGCGTATGTTCCGCAACACCCCCGGCGAGATTCTCGGCGAGCTGTTCCAGAACTCGGCGCGCGCGGGCGCGAGGTGCGTCACCATCACGACGCGCGAGACGGGCTTCACCGTGAGCGACGACGGCGGCGGCGTGGACGGCGTCAACGGCTTCCTCGCGCTCCTGAAGATTGCCGAGACGAAGTACGAAAACCCGGGGGTGGCCCAACAACACCCGATGGGAATCGGCCTGCAAAGTCTACTGTCTCACGACCAGGTGAAGACGGTGACGTTCACCTCGGGCAACCTCGAACTGACCGTCGACACGGAGAAGTGGTTCGGGTCGGACGAGAGCTACTACCGCACGTGGTTTAACCGGCTCCGCACGCGCGCGCGGCGCATTAAGGGCCTGACGATCACGGTCGAGTGCGAGAAGGATCTGGCGGGCGCGCTCAAGCAGGCGCTCAAGCCGCAGGACAAGCACGGCAACTTCAGCCCCGCGCAAGGCTACGAGGGCATCCTCGAAATCACCCTCGACGGCGAACGAGTAGAGACGCGCCTTCCCAGGTGGGCGACGATCACCAAGGTCCTAGTGGACACGACATTCAGGGGCGCGAGAATCCTCATCGGCTTCAGGGGCGAGGCCTCCCACTGCGCGAGGAGTTCAAGCGTCCTCTGGTACGGCCAAATCGTGCCCGTCAAATTCGACGGGGCCTTCGACTTCCACCTCATCGTCAACGAAGGCAGGCCCGTCGAGCCGCGTTCGCCGTCGCGGGAGGGGCTGGTCGAGGACGCGGCGCTCAACGAACTACTGGCCTTCGTCAAAGACCAGATCTTCGCCTACCTCTTCGACCCGAAGAACCGCGACCGCATCGCCCCCGGCTGGGTAACGGCCTGCTTCGCTCTCGACCACGCCCGCGCCCTCCGGGAGTCGCCTTACTACGTCGCCAAGTACCTGAAGCCGGTCGGGGACCTGGACTCCGACGAGGACCTCGACACCTACGGCGACGATGAGTTGTTCGCCTACGGCGACGAGCGACAGCCGCTCCTGCTCGACGGCGGCGTCAGCGTGGTTCTCGGAGAAGAAACCGTCGAAGACGAGCACGGCCTGTGCAGCTTCCTCGGCATGACGGGCGACGCCTACAACCTCTCGCAAGGCGACGCGGCGCGGGTGAGGATCGGGCACCTCTGGTGGAAGCCCGGCGCACCCGTCAAGGAGTTCTTCCGCGAGCCGGGCGTCTGGGGCGTCGGCTACGGCGACGGCGAGCCGTCCGCGTGGCACCCCGTCACCGCCGACAACGTCTTCACCTTCTCGGAGGTGGTCAACTGGGATGTCGAGGACGCGCAGTTCACGGCCGCCGCCTCAGACATGATCGCCTTCCTCCACGAATACACCTGGGGCGCGTGGAGCTACGACCACGACGAGGCGAGCTACACCGAGCTGCACGAATCCTTCGAGGGCTCGATCAAGGCGATGATCCGGCGGCTACTCGGCAACTGCGTCGCGGCCACCTTCAACGTGCAAGACGTGGTGCCGTTCTTCAACCAGGATGGGTC
>DASTQX010000162.1:0-17669 GCA_035761505.1 Pyrinomonadaceae bacterium | reverse complement strand
TGCCAAACACGCCTCTCTCTGTTTACAGTCCTGTGGCAGCCCGTTCGCCTTGCTCACGGAGGAGATTCATGAAGATTCGCAGTTTCGCACGTTCCCTCTTCGCCCTCGCGCTCGTCCTCTGTCTCGGCGTGGCCGCCTTCGCGGACGTGATTCGGATGAAGGACGGTCAGGTCATCCGCGGCGAGATCGTCGCCTTCCGCGACCAGCAGTTCACCGTCCTCGTCGGCAGGGGCGAGCGCGGTCGGCGCAGCCGCATGACCATCTACATGGAGGACGTGGAGTCCATCGAGTTTGAAGGAGCCGCGAACGCCGACGCGGGCTCTAACACCGGCCCGGCGGGAGGGCGGGACGAAGAGGCGGCGACGCGCCCCGAACCCGTCCGCCCGCAGCCGACGCCGACGCCCGCGCCGCCGCGCACCGGCGGCGACCCGCGCCCCTCGACCGGCACTTCGCAGCCCGCAGCCGGGACTGACTCGGCCTTCTTCCCCGTCCGCATCCGCGTCCGCGCCGACAACGCGGCGAACGGCTGGACGGACAGCGGCCTGATGGTCAGGCGCGGCCAGCGCCTCCGCGTCTCGGCGACGGGCCGCGTCTCGCTCGGTCAAGGACGTTTCTCGACGCCGACCGGCCTGCCGCGCGTCATGGACACCGAGAAGCTGATGCGGAACGAGCCGACGGGCGGCCTCATCGCCGTCGTCGGCGACGATAACGACGAGTTCATCTTCATCGGCGCAAACCGCGAGTTCTACGCCCCGCGCGACGGGCGACTCTTCCTCGGCGTCAACGAAGGCAACCTCGCCGACAACACCGGCACCTTCGACGCCCTCATCGAAGTCGAGCCCGTCACCGGCGGCGGCAACTGAGCGGCGCAGGCGAGCCAACAAACACGGCGCGAAATGCATCAAAGAGCCGTGAACCGTCAATCCGTGAACCGTGGACAGTGAAAGACAGGTTCTTCCTGTTCACGTTGACGATTGACGATTCACGGCTCTCAGTGTCTTGACCGTGTGCGAGGCCGCGCCTTACTATTCCTCCTGAAGAATCTTTGTAAACCGCGTCCCGCCGCCCTGCTCAGAAGGATTTGCCGCCATGAAAAGCCTTTCCGCTCGTCGCACATTCGCCCTCGCCGTCGTGTTCACGCTGCTCGCGCTGCCGCTCTCCGGCCTCGCGCAATCGCGCCGCACGCCGCCGCAGACGCCGCAGAAGAAGAACTCGCGCCCCGGCCAGACCGACGACCCGCAGCAGCCGCAGCAGGAACCGCTGCCGCCCGACATCGTTAACGACAAGGACGCCGAGATCGTCAAAGTGACCTCGGCGCTCGTCAACGTCGAGGCCGTCGTTTACAACAAGAAGACCAAGCAGATCATCACGGGCCTCAAGAGAGAGAACTTCGCCGTCTTCGAGGACGGCATCCAGAAGGACATCACCAACTTTTCGACGCCTGAAGCGCCGATTACGGTCGCCGTCGTCCTCGAATACAGCAAGCTCGGTCAGTTGATGGGCTACTACGGGAGCGGCGGCATGGAGCCGGGCCAGTACGAGATGCTGCGCCCGATGGCGATGTTCCTCCAGCAGTTCATCAAGCCGCCCGACGATTTCGTCTCGGTCGTCGCCTACGACATGCGGCCCACGCCCCTCACGGACTTCACCAACGACCCCGGTCGCATCGGGCAGGTCATCAACCTCCTGCTCCGCAACCAGCCCGCCTCGCGCGAAGCCAACCTCTACGACGCGCTGAGCCTCGTCCTCATCGGCGGGCGCGGCGACTCGGTCGTCCTTGAGAACTCCGAGGAGCGCACCACCGAGTACGAGGGGATGGCGACTTTGCAGGGCCGCCGCCGCGCCGTCTTTCTCATCAGCACCGGCATTGACACTTTCAGCAAGATTAACTATGACCAGGTGCGCAAGATTACGCAGAATGCGGGCGTCCCCATCTACATCATCGGCACGGGCAATCTCTTCTTCAAGAAGTACGGCGACCGCATGGGCGCGCTCGACGGGCTCGACGGCGCGACGAGCCCCGGACGCATGACCATCCTTCAGGCGCAGAACGCGCTCCGCACCTTCGCCGAAGAGACGGGCGGCGCTTACATCCCCGTGACCTTCGAGGGCGAGTTGCCCGCCGCGCTCCACACCATCAACGCGCTGATGCGCAACCAGTACAGCCTCGGCTACAACCCCGGCGAGCGCCGCGACGGCAAGCGCCGCAAGCTCGTCGTCAAAGTTGATGTCAACGGCGACGGCCAGTACGACGACAAAGAGTTCATCGTCAAGAGCCGCCAGTTCTACAACGCTCCGAAAAGTTAGCGGTAAGCAGTAAGCAGTAAGCAGTAAAGGAAGAAGGCAGCCGAGTTGAGCGACAACCGGCTGCCTTTGCTTTTATAACTGCTTACTGCTTACCGCTCACTGCTCACTGCTTACCGCTCACTGCTCACTGCTTCCTGCTTACTGCTCACTGCTTACTGCTCACACTCCGTAGAGGCGGAGGCGGAACTCGTCGTTGAAAACGTGGATTTCGGACTTGCGTCCGGAGAAGAGGCGCGAGTCGCGGAGCAGGGCGGGGAGTCCGCCGGGCGGGAGGTCGAGGCCGTAAGCGGGGCTGCGGAAGACGGCGGCGAGTTGCGGGTTGAGACGCTGCGGCAGGCCGTAGCGAATCGCCCTCTGGACGGGCGGCGCAAAGCCGCTCGCGCGGCGCGGGTTGGTAATCTCGATGGAGTTGTCGAAGACGTGCAGGCGCGTCGTCAGGTCGCGCAGCACGAGGTCTCGGTGGACGAGCGCGTTGGCGAGCGCTTCCATCACCGCGCCCCGTTGGTAGTTGGCGCGCGCCGGGAGCGGCGCTTCCGCCGCACCGTCGTCCTCGCCGCGTCCGGGGAACGTGCGCGGTCGCTTGTCCCAGAGGTCGCAGTAGCGCCCGACGAAGCGCATCGCCGACTCGAAGAGGGTGTGAAGATTGCCCGTGAGCAGCACGCTCTCGACTTTCGGCGACTGCGTGTTCGCGCCCGCGAAGCGGACGGCGTGGATTGCGGCGCGTGGCATTAGTTCCGCGACTCTTTCATCCCTTCCGAAGAGAAGCATCCCGGCGATGGTCGGCGCGACGTTGACGCCGACGACGCCGTTGACGCTCGGCGCGGCGAGCATCAGGTCACGTTCCAAAACTTCGGCGGTCGGATACCCTGCGGCGTCGCGCGTCCCGTCGAAGGCGTCGCCGTCGAACTCGCGGACGAAGCTCCACAGATGCGCCTCGTCAATGTCCTCGACGCGCGCCCCGACGGCGATGATGTTCTCGTGCCTGAGCGGTCGCGCCTCGTCCATGAGCGCCGACAACTCTTCGCGCGTCGCCTCGCGCTTCTCCGCGCCGACGCGGATGAAGAAGCGACCGTCGCGCGTCCGGTACGGGCGGCGCTTCGCCTCCACGTCCAAGGCGACGACGCGGAGCCCGTTGTCGAAGGCGATGAGGTCAATGTAAGGAAAGACTTGCGGCGTGATGTCGTCGCGGCAGATGCGGACGAGTTCGTCGCGGACGGCCTCGGCGTCGTCCACGCCTTCGACGCGGAGGTTGTCGTTGATGCCGAAGATGATGACGCCGCCGCCCGTGTTAGCCAGAGCGACGATGCCTTGCGCGATCTTCTCCGGGTTCGAGAGTTTGACTTTGAGTTCGAGGAAGGTGTCTTCGCCGCCGCGCACGAGCGCCATCAACTCCGCGCGCGAGGTCTGCGGGGCGGGTGTCGTCAGGTACTCTTGGAAAGAGCGTTCCGTGAGCGTTTCGTGTCGCTGGTTG
Source organism: Pyrinomonadaceae bacterium (assembly GCA_035761505.1). Taxonomy (GTDB): domain Bacteria; phylum Acidobacteriota; class Blastocatellia; order Pyrinomonadales; family Pyrinomonadaceae; genus JAIVJM01. The sequence goes on along the minus strand of DASTQX010000162.1, from coordinate 13,891 downwards.
CGGAATTTTCTGCGTGCCATTTGTGTTAAGACGGGGCCACGTCCCAAACCCGCCCGGATGCTTCGCCGAGCATCGAAACTCGACGGCATCTCTGGAATCTGCCGGCGGACGGAGAGCCTTCCGGCCCTCTCCGCTCAACCCATGATTTTACTGTTCTCGTCGCCGCCCCTGCCGGTCACGGCTTCGAGAATCTCCAACTCACGCCTCTCCAACGCGCGCCCCTGCGGCGCGATGAGCAGGAAGTAGAGGCCGACCGAAAGTGCCGCGAACGCGGCGAGTATAGCATATTCGACGACGAAGCTCTGCGCGAAGTGCGCGGCCAAGACCGCCACGGCGGGCGGCATCAGAAGCAGCATGAAGAAAGGTATCTGGAGGAAGCCCGCGAGCCCCGAACGGTTCATCCTCTTGCCGAACTCGACGCGCTTCGGATAAACCATCGAGAGCCAGTTGCCGCCCAAGGGGAAGAGCGCCGCGAAGATGACGAACGAGAGCGCCGCGAACGCGAGCGTGTGCCACGAGAGGTCTCGGAAGATGAGCCCGCCCGCGAAGACGCCCGCCGCCACCATCACGCCGGTGACGAGCGTGACGGCGGCGTTCTTGGCGACGAGCAGCCGCCTGCGGTCGAGCGGCGCGAGCACGAGCGCCCGCATCCCCGCGCCGTCATAGCCGAAGAGGTTCGTCGAGAGCGGTGAGATGAGCATGAAGACATAAATCACCGTCATCACCGTCCCCGCGCCTTCGGCGTACTGCGTAATCTCGCCCCAACCGCCCCGCGTGTTCTTCCCCACCGGGGCCATCCGCAAGACGACCGTCAGCCCGACCGCCATCACCGCGATGACTCGAAGCTGCGCGTTCCGCAAAGCGTACCGCAACTCCTTCTCGAAGAGCGCCGCGAACTGCGAAGAGACCAAAGGCAGTTGCCACCCGACATACTGCCCCGCCTTCTTCCCTTCATCCTCTTTCTTCGCCTCTCGCTTCTTCCCGCCGCCGCCTCCTTCGACGCCGAGCGCCGTCCGCCGCGCGACCCTGTACGTGACGAAGCCGAAGCCGAGCGTGTAAGCGACGAGCGTCATTAGGCTCAAGACATACGCGCCCCCGCCTCCGGGCCGCAGCCCGTAAGAGAGCCCGTAAGCGAAAGCCCCCGGCGGCGTCCAGCGCGCGCCCATCAGGTAAGGCGCGTACCGCTCGAAGACCGGCATCAACTGCCCCACGAACGCGCCCAGAAGCCCCACCGCCGCGCCGAACAACGCCAGCACCGTCTCGCCCCGCGTCCGCTTTCGCCGCATCAGAGAGCCGACCGCCACCGCCAGCATCTTTGCGAACGCCAGCCCGAACGCCGCCGCCCACAACGCCAGCAACAACCCACGCCCCACCGCCCCGCTCGCCAGCCCCGCGCCCGCCCCCACCGCCAGCACCGTCGGCACGGCGAAGACCGAGGAGAGGCTCGTCAACTCGCTCAACGCGTCGAAGACGAACAGCTTCCGCAGCGAGATCGGATACAGCAGCAACCGCCCCGCGTCGAAACTCCCGCCCCCGCCGAGCGCCAGCGGCATCAGCCCCCACATCACGAACACGAAGACGAACACCAGCAGCAAAAACAAGTACCCGTCCAACGCCGCCTGCCCGACCGTCACGCCCCCCCTCGGCGGCCCCGCGAACACATACGCCAAAGCCCCCAACCCCAACGCCACCACCAGCGCCAGCGCCAACGCCGCCAGCATCCCCAACGTCCCCGCCACCCGGCTCACCACGGCCTTCCGCGACCGCATCGAGTTCCGAAACAGCGTCCACTTCAACCACACCAGCGCCCGCAGTTGCGACATAGTTTTCCTCTCCCCGTTGGCATGCTCTCTAATACTTTCCGCTAATGTCATCACCCACTGCGTTATAATACGCCCACACGATGCGTTAGGCCGCGTGGTGTGGCCTAATCATAGTTAGACACGCTTCGCGAAAACAAGAGAGCCGGGTCGCAAGTGGCGAAGCTCAGGAAACGGATACAGGGTTGAATGGTCTAAGGTCAAGGGCGGTCTAACAACTCATTGAACGCGAGCGGCGATTGCGTGGTTTTCATCATCACTTTACCCTTTTAGGTTGCATGGATTCGCGCCGCCGCGTTAATTCGAGCGTTAGGTGCTGAATCATAGTTAGGTGCTGACGTGTTTCACTAAAGTTAAAACTATGAATAAAAATCAACTACCGTTAACCATTGCATCCATCCTTTTGGCGTTGACCATAACTGCCTCTTTGAATGCTCAAGCAAAATCCTCAAGCCTTGAACCTACGCCTAACCCAGTTCCCACTGTGTCTAACGATGAAGTCATCGCTTTACGAGCACAACTTGAAACTATGCGACAGTATGATCAAAGACTTCTAGAAACTGTATATTGGGCGCTAAGTGCTACAGGAGGGATAGTCCTCCTGATTATTGGACTTGGATGGTATACAAACTTTCGACTTTATAAACGTGATGTAGTTGATTTGAAGCGAGAGATTCAATCCTCATTGAGGAATGAGATGGTCGCGGAAGCTCGCCGGGCTGCGGATTCGGCGATGAGTGATTTCAAAAGAATTCAATACCAAACGCTCAAGTTAGAGGCAGAACGATGGGAAAGAAAGGGTATTGAGGGGAATGCCCTTTATACTTATGCAAGGATGATTGAGGTAGCTCAAGCTTCTCATCCAGATATATTTATACCAGAAATACTTGATGAGATGTTGCGCCTCTTGAAGGGCGGGAAGGTATTGTTGCATTCCAATGCTGCTGCCGAAATAACGGCAGCTTTAGAAACCGTTCCCAAACGATTCTCGGCAGATGTTGAGGCTATCACTCAACATATACGCACAATCAGGGCTAGCTAAAATCGCATCTATCAACAGCATGCATCCGACGCCGCACCTCTGGGCCTATCAGGATTGTCGAATGTGAACGTGGTTGATGCTAGGCATTATGAGACACAGGAGTGTATGAAGAAGGTTGAAAAAGATGTGAACGACGAGCTTCGACCGGAGTACGACTTGCGCAGCCTGCGTGTGAGGAAGTTGGGGCGGGGGCGGAAGAGTTTCGGCGGGGTAGTGCGGTTGGAGCCTGACGTGGCGGAAGTGTTTCCGGACGCGGAGGCGGTGAACGAGGCTTTGCGGTTTTTGATTAGGGTTACTAAAGAGAATCGGCGTTAGATGCGTAGAAGTTTACTCTCCTGTTTGTTGCTCGCCTTAGTTATCTGCACGGCTCTGCTTCCTTGCTCGTCGTTTTCGGTTCGTGCCTTTGATTCTCGAACGGCTCGCTCTGGTGTGGAGCGGGGCGGGCGGCCTTTGTGGAGGGGCGCGCGGTTTAGTGAGGAGGAGAGGGCGCGGGCGGTGCGGAGGGGGTTGAAGTTTATTTACGGGACGGCGAGGGAGGAGAAGCATTTCGGGTTGTACGGGAGCGATTATTTGTGGTGCTTTTATAGCGTGGGGGCGAGCGTGAAGGACGTGGGGGTGCGGCGTTTGGCGTGGCGGATGGGGCGGGAGCGGGCGCGTGTGTGGAGGCGGGAGCACCGTTCGCTGCCGGAGGACGCGGACGCCGGGACGGTGCTGGATTTCGTCTTCGGGAACGACGCGGCGGACAGCCTCGGCGTGCGGGACGGCGGGCGGCTCAAGGCGCAGTTGAGGCGCGCGGCGGCGGGTTTCAAGGCGCAGGACTTTTTACTCTTCGACCCTTTGAAGGAGCCGCCGCCGGGGGACGTGCCGAAGGCTTGCGAGTTCGACAAGAAGGAGAGCCCGCGCGGGAGCAGGGAGTGTCTTCGTTGCTGGCGGCCCTTGAAGATGCGCTCGCGTTACGACGTGTGGTACGACGCGTTGATTACGACCTACACGGGCGAGCGCTCCGGCGTGCGGCTCGGCGCGGCTTACGCGGACGTGCTGAAGTGGCTGCCCTCCTTGCGTCCCTACCGGGGCAGAGAGGGCGGGGCCAACGAGGATTTTCACGACACGGTTTACGCCGTCACGCACATCGTCTATACCTTGAACGACTACGGGCAGTACAGGCTCTCGCCCCGCCGCCTGCCGCAGGAGTTCGAGTTCCTGCGCGCGAACCTGCGCGAAGCCATCGCACAGGAGGACGCCGACATGCTCGGCGAGTTCATGGACTCTCTGCGCGCGTTCGGGCTGGACGAGGACGACCAAGAGATCAGGGACGGGATGGAGTATCTGCTCACGCACCAGAACGCGGACGGGAGTTGGGGCGACGTGGGCGAGCGAGACATTTATCATCGTTACCACCCGACTTGGAACGCGGTTGCGGCGCTCAGCGAGTACGCGTGGCGCGGCGACGCTTTGACTTCCGCGGGGCGCAAAAATTACCTTGAGGCCGTGAACTGAAATTTTCATCTCGACGGAGTGGATGGAACATGAACGACTCGATTGGCGCGCATTACCTCGAAGACGTGGTGAAGAGTTTTCGGAAGATCAAGTCGCTGGCCGAGAGGGCGGCGGCGCAACTGGACGACGAGGAGTTCTTCCGCGCGATTGACGAGGAGTCGAACAGCGTCGCCCTCATCATGAAGCACTTGAGCGGCAACATGCGCTCGCGCTGGACGGACTTTCTCACGACCGACGGCGAGAAGCCCGACCGCGACCGCGACTCCGAGTTCGTCAACGCCGACGACGAAGACCGGCGCGCCGTCATGGAGCGCTGGCAGTCGGGCTGGGCTTGCGTCTTCGACGCGATAGGGCCGCTCGGCCCCGAAGATTTGCTCCGCACCGTGACCATCCGCCACGAGCCGCACACCGTCCTCGCGGCCATCAACCGGCAGGTCGAGCACTACGCGCACCACGGCGGCCAGATCGTCTTCCTCGCCAAGCACCTCAAGTCGCGCGACTGGCAGACCTTGAGCATCCCGCGCGGCGGCGCGACGGCCTTCAACGAAGGGATGCGCGAGAAGCACTCGAAGTCTTAAAGGCCGGGCGCGCGACGCGCGCACAACTGCTGTAAGATTGCCGCATGGAAGACGCTTCGGCGGAAGAGTTGCGCGCCTATGTCGGGCTCGGCTCGAACCTCGGCGACCGCGCGGGGAATCTTCTGCTCGGCGTGCGCGGGATGCTGAACGCAGGGCTGCGCGTCGCGCGCCTCTCTTCCATCTACGAGACCGAGCCCGTGGGCGTCGCAGACGAGCAGCCCAACTATCTCAACATGGTGGCGGAACTCGCAGGCGCTCGACTCCCGCCGCCGGAGCACTTGCTGGCGCGATTGCTGCGCGTCGAGTACGCGCTCGGACGACGGCGCGAAGCCCCGCGCGCCGCGCGCACGATTGACCTCGACCTGCTCATCTACGGCGGCGCGACGCGCGAGACGGACTTCCTCACGCTCCCGCACCCGCGCCTGCATCTTCGCCGCTTCGTCCTCGCGCCCCTCGCCGAACTCGCGCCCGGCGGCCTCCATCCCCTTCTCCGAAAGAGCTTCGCCGAACTCCTCGCCAACACCGAGGACGTTTCGACCGTCACGCTCTGGAAGCCGGAGGCGAAGAACTCAGGGTCAAAGGTGAAAGGGGTCAAAGGGTAAGGGGGGAAGAGTGCGCCGCTCCTTCTTCTCCCTCGACCCTCTTCCCCTTTGACCCCTTTCCCTTTTTTCTTTCTTGTCCTTCCCGCCGCGCTTGCCTATAATTCGGCGCTCTTTCATTTGCCGGGCAACCGGCGCGGGCGTAGAATCAACGACATGGGCTGTTCCAGACTTGGCCTTGCCGCGGGGCTCCCGACGTTCGTCCTCCGAGCGCGCGTTGATTTCTACCTCCGTCTCTCCGACTCCTTTCAAGGCTCGGCATCGCGGCGACGCTTCTCCGACGCCGGACACTCCAAGACCTCGCTCAATCACCCGACGGAAAACTTTGACACGCCCCGCGCGGCGGGCGGGCTCGGCTGAGTTCGCCTCGCTTGCGCCGGGAGTGTGAGCGCGAAAACCGATGGTCTATCTCAAACAACAACGACCCGAAAAAGTGACCGTCCCCGCCGTCCGCGCGAGCAAGGAGCGCGGCGAGCGTCTGGTCTGCCTGACGGCCTACGACTACCCGACCGCGCGCATCGTTGACGAGGCGGGAACCGACATCATCCTCGTCGGCGATTCGGTCGGCAACGTCGTGCTCGGCTACGACTCGACCGTCCCCGTGACCCTCGAAGAGATGCTTCATCACACGCGCGCCGTCCGCCGAGGGGTCGAGCGCGCGATCCTCGTCGCCGACATGCCCTACGGCACTTACCACACGGGCGCGGACGACGCCGTGCGCGCCGCGCTGCGGCTGGTGAAAGAAGGCGGCGCGGAGGCCGTCAAGCTCGAAGGCGGTCGCACCCGCCTCGAAGTCGTCCGCCGCCTCGTCGCCGAAGAGATTCCGGTGATGGGCCACGTCGGGCTCACGCCTCAGTCCTTGAACAAGCTCGGCAGCTACCGCCTGCAAGCCAAGACCGCCGAGGCGGCGCGCGCCTTAGTCGAAGACGCGCTCGCGCTCGAAGAGGCCGGGGCTTTCGCGCTCGTCCTCGAAGTCGTGCCGCGCGAGATCGCGCGCGCCGTCACCGAGGCGCTGCGCATTCCGACCATCGGCATCGGCGCGGGCGCGGACTGTGACGCGCAGATTCTCGTCCTCCATGACGTGCTCGGCCTCTCCTTCAGCCCCACCCGGCCCCGCTTCGTCCGCCAGTACGCCGACCTCCGCCAGACGATCAACGAGACCCTCAGCCGCTACGCCGAAGACGTGCGCTCAGGCTCATTCCCTTCCGCGTCGGAATCTTACCCACTTCCCGCCGACGCCGCCGCCGAACTCGACATCACGCCACGCGCGAGCGACAAGGAGACAGAAAAGCCGTAAATGGTAGGTGATGAATGGCGAGCGGATAAATCTTATCCTCCGCCGTTCACCATTGACCATTCACCATTTACCACTCATGGAAATCATCAACCGCCGTCAACGGATGTGTTCTGTGGCGCGCAAGCTGAGGCGCGAGGAAGATAAGACCATCGGGCTCGTGCCGACGATGGGCGCGCTGCACGAGGGTCACTTGAGTCTCGTGCGCGAGGCCCGGAGGATGTGCGACGTGGTCGTCGTCTCGGTCTTCGTCAACCCGGCGCAGTTCGGCCCCGGCGAGGACTTCGAGCGTTACCCGCGCGACCTCACCAACGACACCACCAAGCTCGCCGACTACAACGTGGATTACATCTTCGCGCCGCCCGTCGAGGAGATTTACCCGAAGGGCTTCTCTACCTACGTCACCGTCGAAGGGCTCTCGGAGCCGATGGAGGGCGTCGCGCGCCCCGGCCACTTCCGAGGCGTGGCGACGGTCTTGACCGTCCTCTTCAACAGCATCCGCCCCGACTTCGCCTTCTTCGGCCAGAAGGACGCGCAGCAGACTTTGGTCGTCCGCCGCCTCGTCAAAGACCTCGCCTTCGACATCGAAGTCGTCGTCCTCCCCACGGTGCGCGAACAGTCCGGCCTCGCGCTCTCCTCGCGCAACGCCTACCTCAGCGAGGAAGACCGACGCGCCGCGCCCGTCATCTACCGCGCGCTCTCGCAGGCCAGAGAGGTTTACATGGAAGGCGAGCGCAGCGCCAAGCGTCTGGCCGAGGCCGTGCGCTCGCAGGTCGAGGCCGAGTCGCGCGCCCGTCTCGAATACGTCGCCGTCGTAGATGCCGACACGATGGAAAAACTCGACCGCATCCCCGAAGACCGCCCCGTCCTCATCGCCGTCGCCGCCCGCCTCGGCGCGACGCGACTCATAGACAACATCGTCATCCAGCCCGCACGCCCCAAGTCGCGCGGCGGCACCGGACGACTGACCGCGCCGGGAGAATAAGGAAAGGGGAAAAGGGAAAGCGGGGAAAGGGGAATAGCTCACCTTCCGCTCTGCTTTTCCCTTTGACCCCCTTCCCCTTTTCCCCTTTTCCCCTTCTTCCTTTAAAATGAATCCCTTGTTGTCCAAACGCTTCTGCCGAACACTTTTTCTCTCGTAAGACAGCCCGGAGACAACATTAAACGTGCCCGGCCTCGGACGTTTCCGCGTGCCGGGCGAGACCGGAAAATCGCTGAAGAATGAGACAGAAAGCCCACATCACTTTTACCCTCAACGGCGAACCGGCGGAGGTCGCCTTCGCGCCGCACAAGACGCTTCTGGAAGTCTTGCGCGAAGACCTCGCGCTGACGGGCACGAAGCACGGCTGCGAACTCGGCGAGTGCGGGACGTGCGCCGTGCTCGTCGACGGGCGCTCGATTTTGTCCTGCCTCATGCTCGGCCTCGACGCCGAGGGCCGCCGCGTCGAGACCGTCGAAGGCATGGCGACCGAGCAAGGCTTGCACCCCTTGCAGGAGACCTTCGCCGACACCGGCGCGGCCCAGTGCGGCTACTGCACGCCCGGCTTCCTCCTCGTCGCTAAAGAGTTGCTCGCCGTCAACCCCGAACCGACGCGCGAAGAGATTAAAGAAGCATTGAGCGGCAACCTCTGTCGCTGCACCGGCTACATCAAAATTTACGAAGCGGTCGAGCTGGCGGCGGCCCGCATGCGCGGCGACACGGAAGCCGAACTCCCGCGAGAGAGCGTCTATGGCTACGAATAACGGACACGGTCGGGGCAACGGCGGCGGCGAGTTGAAGAGCGTCGGCTTCAAAGGCGACGCGGCGGAAGGCGGCAAGCTCAAGGTCGTCGGCAAGCCTTTCCGCAAGGTGGACGCGCGCTCGAAGTGTACGGGCCAGACGCGCTTCGCCGACGACATCGTGCTCCCGCGCATGCTCTACGCGAAGCTCCTGCGCTCGCACGAGCCGCACGCGCTCATCAAGAGTATTGACGTGTCGAAGGCGCAGGCCGTGCCCGGCGTGCTGGCCGTCATCACGGGCAAGGACTTGCAGATACCTTACGGCATCCTGCCCGTCAGTCAGGACGAGCACCCGCTCTGCGTGGACAAGGTGCGCTTCATCGGCGACCCCGTGGCGGCGGTCGCCGCCGTTGACGAGGACACGGCGTTCGAGGCGATGAACCTCATCGAGGTCGAGTACGAGCGGCTGCAAACCATCACGAGCATCGAAGAGGGCGTCTTTGTCGAGGAGCCGCGCATCCACGATTACGGCGACCACGGCAATGTCCACAAGCAAGTCCATCTCGAATTCGGCGACCTCGAAGAAGGCTTCCGCGAGGCCGACCTCGTCCGCGAGGATGTCTTCTTCTACGAAGGCAACACGCACCTCCCGATGGAGCAGCACGCGGCGGTCGCGCACTTCGACGCCGACGATAAACTGACGCTCTGGTCTTCGACGCAGACGCCGCACTACGTCCACAAGGCGCTCGCCAAAACCCTTGAGCTGAAGCCCGCGCACGTCCGCGTCATCGCCACGCCGAACGGCGGCGGCTTCGGCGGCAAAAGCGACCCCTTCAACCATGAGATCGTCGCCTGCAAGCTCTCGATGCTGACCAGGCGACCGGTGAAAATCACGCTCACGCGCGAAGAGGTCTTCTACTGCCATCGCGGTCGTCATCCGGTTTTGATGAAGATCAAAACGGGCGTGAAGAAGGACGGCGCGATTACGGCGATGGACTTTCAGTCCTTCCTCGACGGCGGCGCTTACGGCTCTTACGGCGTGGCCTCGACCTTCTACACGGGCGCGCTCCAGACCGTCACTTACGAAGTCCCGCGTTATCGTTTTCGCGGCCTGCGCGCCTTCACCAACAAGCCGCCGTGCGGCCCGAAGCGCGGGCATGGCACGCCGCAGCCGCGCTTCGGCCTCGAAGTCCAACTCGACAAGATCGCCGACGAACTCAAACTCGACCCGGCGGAGATGCGCCTCAAGCACCTCGTCGAGCCCTACACGGTGACGGCCAACTATCTGCGCGTCGGCTCGATGGGCTTAGGCAAGTGCATCGAGAAAGTCGTCGCGGGCTCGGACTGGAAGAACAAGTTTCGCAAGCTCCCTTACGGCAAAGGCGTCGGCATCGCGTGCAGCAGCTACATCTGCGGCGCGGGGCTCCCGATCTACTGGAACAGCATGCCACATTCGGGCGTGCAACTCGGCCTCGACCGTGGCGGCGGCGTCCGCGTGCAGTGCGGCTCGACCGACATCGGTCAGGGCTCGGACTCCATCCTCGCCTACATCGTCGCCGAGATTTTAGGCATTGACCCCTTCGACATCCGCGTCCTGACCGCCGACACCGACTTGACGCCCGTTGACCTCGGCAGCTATTCGAGCCGCGTCACCCTGATGACCGGCAACGCCGCCGTTCAGGCCGCCGAGCGGGCGCGCGAACTTTTGAGCAGCGCCGTCGCGGAGAAGCTTTCCGTGCCTTCGGAAAATCTCTCCTTCGCCGAGCGCCGTGTCTTCGATGTGGAGAACCCGGAAGTCGGCGTGACCTTCGCCGAAGCGGTCGTCCTCGCCGAGCAGAAGTTCGGCACCGTTGCGACGGTCGGCTCCTACGTCCCGCCGCGCGCGCCCGGCAAGTTCAAAGGCGCGGGCGTCGGCCCCTCGCCCGCCTACAGCTACTCGGCGGCGGTCGCGGAAGTGGAAGTTGACGCCGAGACCGGTTACGTCACCGTCCCGCGCGTCTGGATCGGCCACGACATCGGCCAATCAATCAACCCGATGCTCGTCATGGGGCAGGTCGAGGGCGGCGTCTATATGGGGCTCGGCGAGGCGCTGATGGAAGAGATGATCTACCGCGCCAACCGCAACGCCGTCCACAAGTTCCCCTCGCTGCTCGAATACAAGAGCCCGACCACGCTTGAGATGTGCGACGTGTTCACCTACCTCGTCGAAGACGCCGACCCCAACGGCCCCTTCGGCGCGAAGGAGGTCGGTCAAGGCCCACTGCTCCCCGTCATGCCGGCGGTCGCCAACGCCGTCTTCGACGCCGTCGGCGTCCGCGTGGACGAAGTGCCCATCACCCCCGAAAAGGTCTTGGCCGCTCTCCGCGCCAAAGCACAGGGCAAAGACCCGCGCTTCGGCCCCTCGGACGTGCCCGCCGTCAACTGGCCCGACCCGCTCAAGGTGCTCACGCCCGCCGAAGGCGGCGACGGCAAAGAGATGCCGCGCGTGGCCGTACATTCTTAGGCCGCGAAGAAACGCGCACATGAAACTTCCCAACTCAGAACGCGCCTTGGTTGAGGTTGAGAAGTTGCGTGACTATGCGCTGAACCCTGACCACGAGAGAGGGAAACATAAGGCGCGCGTCTTGCGCTCGGCACTCGGCCTCACCCAAGCGGACGCCGAGCGATTACGGCAGATGGTTCTCTCGGCGGCAGATACGGAGGATGCAAAGCCGGGAAGGGTTTTTCCATACGGACAGATGTATACTCTGGATTTTGACGTTCAAGGTTTATTCGGTATGGTCACGATTCGCACCGGCTGGATAGTTGCGACGGGCACGGACTTCCCTCGGCTCGTCACGTGTTATGTGAGGTAACCGACGATGGACGAGATTAGACTGCTCGATGTAGTCGCCCTGCTTGAAGACGTTGAGGCCGAAGGACTGAGGCGCGGAGAAGTCGGGACGGTCGTCGAGGTGTTCCCTGAGCAGCCTCACTTGCCGAAAGCATTTCTCGTCGAGTTCAGTGACGATGACGGCGCGGCTTACGCCTTCGCCGCGCTGCGCGCCGAGCAACTGCTCCCGCTCTACCACCGTAAACGTGACGCGGCCTGAAAGCCGTCGAAGTGCTCGCGCCCGTCGAAGGCGACGGAGAGATGCCGCGCGTGGCCGTACATTCTTAGGATAGAAGGAACTTGTAAGTCGTTATGATGAGACTTCCGAAATTCTCTTACCTCGTCCCACGGACTATCGGGGACGCGGTGAAGATGATGGGCGACGCGGGGGCGTCGGGGCAGTTCGTGGCGGGGGGGACTGACCTGTACCCGAACATGAAGCGGCGACAGCAGATGCCGGGGACGGTAATCGGCGTGGGCCGCCTGCGCGAGTTGCGCGCGGTTGAGGGCGACGGCGAGTCGGGTTTGAGAATCGGCGCGGGCGTGAGCTTGACGGAGTTGATTGAGCATCCGGTGATTAACCGCGACTACCCGGCGTTGGCGCGGGCGGCGCGGACGATCTCGACGCCGGTGTTGCGGAACATGGGGACGGTCGGCGGGAACCTGCTGCTGGACACGCGCTGCAATTACTACGACCAGAATTACGAGTGGCGCAAGGGCATCAACTTCTGTCTGAAGAAGGACGGCGACGTGTGCTGGGTCGCGCCGGGCAGCTCGAAGTGCTGGGCGGTTCAGTCGTCTGACCTCGTGCCTCTGATGGTGGCGACGGGCGCGCGGGTGCGGCTCGTCTCGACGGTGGGCGACCGAATGGTTTCGGCCAAAGGTCTCTACAACGACGACGGCATCGAGTACCTGCACAAGCGACCGGAGGAGCTTCTGACGGAGATTCATCTGCCGCCCGTGAACGGCTGGCGGGCGGTCTATAAGAAGCTGCGGCGGCGCGGGGCGTTCGACTTTCCCGTGCTCGGCGTGGCGGCGTCGGCGAACGTCGCGGCGGACGGGACGGTGACGGACGCAAAGGTCGTCTTGGGCGGCATCGCCCCGGCCCCTCTGGAAGTGGAGGCCGCCGCGCAAGCCTTGATCGGCGGGCCGCTCGACGCCGAACGGATGCAGGCGGCGGCAGAGGCTTGCTACCTGCGCGCCCGCCCGCTCGACAACACAGACCACCTGATGAACTACCGCAAGCAGATGGCGCGGCCCTTCGTCCTCCGCGCGCTTCAGGAGTTAGCAGTGAGCGGTAAGCAGTAAGCAGTAAAAAGAAGAAACCCGTTTTCCGCCATCGGATTCAGATTTGAAATTTGAAATCTCAAATTTGAAATGTCTTAACTGCTTACCGCTTACTGCTCACCGCTCACTGCTCACTGTCGTGAATGACGTTGCCGCAATTCTTCTGGCCGCAGGGCGCTCGCGGCGGATGGGAGCGTTCAAGCCGTTGCTGCCGTTCGGGGGCGGGACGGTCATCGCAGCTTGCGTCGCCAGTCTGCGCGGGGCGGGAGTCGCAGAGGTCTTGGTCGTCGTCGGGCACAGGGGCGAAGAGTTGAAAGAAGCGTTGGCCGGAGAGAGCGGCGTGCGCTTCGCCTCGAACGAGGAGGCGGGGAGCGAGATGGGCGCTTCAATCGCGCGGGGCGTGGAGGCTCTGGGCGAAGAAGTCGGGGCGGTTTTAATCGCGCTGGTAGATTATCCCGCCGTGCCGCCCGTGGCGATTCGACGGTTGCTCGAAGCGCGCGCGCGGACGGGCGCGAGGCTCTTCGTGCCGGAGTGGGAAGGGCGCGGCGGGCATCCCGTTCTGGTTGACATGAGTTTCCGCGAAGAGCTTCTGGGCCTCGACGCGCGGGGCGGCTTGCGGGCGTTGTTCGCCGCGCACCGGGGAGAGGTCTTGCGCGTCCCTGTGGGTTCGCCTTTCGTGACGCGCGACATGGACACCTGGGAGGATTACCGGGCGCTGCATGAAGAGGTTTTTGGCTCGCCTCCTCCGGATTCGGCGGCGTCGTAGCGTTGGACAAAAGCGGGCCTCGTACTCCTTCCGTCCAACTATTCTTTTTGACAGCTCATCTAAGTTTTTGACCGGGCGTTCCCCCGCGTCAACGAGAGTCGGGAAGCAGCCGAAGCGTTGAGGGAGCCCGAAGGAGACAAGATGTTGAAGCTCAAACCCCAAGCCGCCATCGCCGTCGCGCTGGCGTTTTTGTTTGCCCTCTCGAACGTCACGCAAGGTTTTAGCGCCTCGTCGCGCGCGGCGCTTCTGGACTTCCGTCTAAAGACGACGGACGGCGGCGAGATTTCGTCGGAGATGCTGCGCGGCGACATCGTCGTGCTCGCGTTCGGCGCGTCCTGGCTACCGCTCTCGAAGGCGCAGGTGCAGGGCGTGCAGGAACTCGCCGACGAGTTCGGCGAGCGCGAGGTGCGCGTCTAT
>DASTQX010000161.1:0-5085 GCA_035761505.1 Pyrinomonadaceae bacterium | reverse complement strand
CCGCGCACAAATAAAAAGCTGTTGGCCGAAAGCGCCGGGCTCACAGCCCACAGCTCACGGCCAACAGCTCTAAAAATACCGAGAGGCAGCCGGCCCTCGCTACCGTCTGCCTCTCGTCTCAACTTGTCTCACCTGCGAAGGGGGGACAAGCGAGGGTGTAAAATATACGCCTGCTTTTCGGTTTTGACAAACTAATTTTTAGTGATTTCGACAATTTTTTTGCGTCTCCGCCGGTCGCGCCGGGAAACGTAAGATTGACGCCAAGTTAGCGGCTCTCCGAAGGTAACTCCCGTTCCCTTGCGCCGCCCGCACGGTCGTCCCGAACGAGCGTTTCCGCGCTCCTGACGGTTCGTCGCCGGGGCGTCGGCGGCAACTGCGCTCCGGGCCGCAAAGGGGTATAATGAGTCTGCCGGAATAACGTTTCATCCGAGTCGAGAGAGACGGAGCGTGCGGCGCGCGTGCGCGCCATTTTTGAAAGCCTTTATCACGGAGATTTAGAGATGCCCAAGATTGATAACATCGAAGAGACCCCGAACCCGAACGCCGTCAAGTTCATCTTGAAGGAGCCGGTGACGAACGGCACGACGCGCTCGTTCCACAGCGAGGCGGAGGCCGCCGCCGACCCGCTCGGCAAAGCCTTGTTCGAGGTCGGCGACGTGGCCTCGGTCTTTTACATGGACAAGATGGTGACGGTCGAGAAGGCGGACGAAGCGGACTGGGACGACCTCCTCCCGCGTCTCGCCGTGCCGATTCGCGCCGCCGAGTCCGTCACGGCTGGGGCGAACGGGAACGGAGCGGGCTCGACGGCGACGGCGACGGAGGGAGTCGGCGGCGCGCTCGGCGCGTTGATGAGCGACGACCCGCGCCTCATCCGCATCAACGAGATTTTGGACGAGCGCATCCGCCCCGCGCTCGCGGGCGACGGCGGCTGGCTCGAAGTGCTGGGGCTCAAAGAGAACACCCTGACCATCAAGTATCAGGGCGCGTGCGGCAGTTGCCCCAGCTCGCTTTCGGGGACGCTGATGGCAATCGAAGGGATGATTAAGCAGGAAGTTGACCCGGAGATCGAAGTCGTCGCCCTCTAAGCCCGACGGCCCGCGCCGCCCTGCGCCGAGGGCGCTTGCTCGCGGAACAAGAAACGGGATTTAATCCAATCCGACCGACGCCCCGGCGTCGCGCCCGAAGTTTTTGGAACCGCCGCCTTCGGGCGCGCGTTTACGCCTCCATCTCAGATGAGTGCGGGCCGTGCTTCGCCTTTCGGCCCGCGTCGCTCGAAAGAATCCGTCAGACATATCCTCCGAACACGAGCGGGCGCTCAAACGCCCCGGCGCGTGTTCTCTGAACCGGAGAAGAAGATCATGCTTCAGCCCGCACGCCTCCTCGTCGCCGCCCTCTGCGTCTCGGCCTTCGCCCTTTCAAACGTTCACGCGCAGGAGCCGCCGCCGACGCAGCAGCCCGCCGCCGCGAGCCCGCAGAAGGTTTCCGAGAAGAAGCCCGCGCCGAAGTCGAAGGCCGCGCCCGCCGAGGAAGACCCGATGGCCGAGGTGCGACGCACGACCGCCATCACGCTCGTCACCTCGCTGGCCGAAGACGCGCGCACCTTCCGCGACCCGACGTTGCGCGCGCGCGTGCAGGCCCGCGCCGCCGACGCCCTGTGGGACACCGAGCGCGAGAAGGCGCGAACCCTTTTCCGCCGCGCGTGGGACGAGGCCGAGGCGGCTGACGCCGAGAACGACCGGCGCATCGAGGAGGAGCGGCGCGCGCAGATGCGCGAGCGCGGCTCGTTCTCGATACGGATGCCGCCGAGCCTGCGCACCGAAGTCCTGCGGCTCGCCGCGAAGCGCGAGCGCGAACTCGGCGAAGAGTTCTTGACGCGGATGGAGGCTTCCAAGAAGGACGAACTCGCCAACTCCGCGACCTCCGCCGCGCCGGGCGACGAGAACAACGTCGAGCGGCAGGGCGCGGGCGGCTCGCAGCGCCGCACCGACCCGAACGACGCCACGCCCGCCGCCGCCAAGCGTCTCCGCCTCGCCGTCCAACTGCTCGAAGACGGAGACATCGAGCGCGCCATCCAGTTCGCCGACCCGGCTCTGACGCAGGTCAGCAGCCCCGCGCTCGAATTTCTCGCGCGGCTCAGGCCGAAGAACGCGAAGGCCGCCGATGAAAGATACGTCGCGCTCGTCCGCCGCGCCGCGCTCGACCCTTCGGCTGACCCCAACACGGCCTCGCTGCTCTCCTCTTATCTCTTCACGCCCTCGCTCTACATCACCTTCTCCTCGGAAGGCGGGTCGAACAGCAACTCCTGGGGGCGCAACTTCCCCGCCCCGACCGACATCTCGCCGCAACTGCGCGCCGCTTACTTCAACACGGCGGCGACCATTCTCCTCAGACCGCTCCCGCCCGCCGACCAAGACCGCACTTCGACGGGCCGCGCCGGTTGGTACATGGTCATCGCGCGGCTGCTCCCGCTCTTCGACCGGCACGCGCCGGACAAGTCGGCTCACCTGCGCGCGCGCATGGCCGCCCTCGTGCCCGACACGCCGGAGCGCGTGCGCGGGCCGAACAACAGCTCGCTCACGCGCGGGCTTGTCCCCGAAGACCCGAACCGCGACCACGTGCAGGAGAGTTTGAACCGCCTGACTCACGCTAAGACCCCGGAGGAGCGCGACGCCATCTACGTGGACGCGGTGCTCAGCGCGATGCGGCAGAAGGACTCGCGCGTCGAAGAGTTCCTCAACAAGATTGAAGACCTCGACCTGCGCAAGCGGGTGCGCGCCTTCGTGGACTTCGAGGCGACGGAGCGCGCCATCCGCGACACGGACATCACGGAGGCGCTCCGGCTCGCGCGCGGAACGAGCCTTACTTCTATCCAGAGGACGTGGGCGCTGACGGAAGTCGCGCGGCTGCTCTCGAAGGAGAACCCCGGACGGGCTCTGGAAATCCTCGAAGAGTCTCTGCTCGAAGCGAAGCGCATTGACGACGCCTCGCCCGAACGGGCGAGCGCTTTAGTCGCCATCGCCACGCAGTTCTACGAACTCGACCGCCCGCGCGCGTGGGAGGTGATGACGGAAGTCGTCAAGGCTTCGGACTCCGCCGCCGGTGAGTACACGGGCGAGGACGGCAACCTGAGCGTCCGTCTCCAGACGAAGAACTCGACGATGATGTCCAGTTCCAGCGTCCAGAGCTTCGACCTCACGGGCATCTTCGCTAAGCTCGCGCGCGAAGACCTCTCGCGCGCGGTCGAACTGGCGCGCGGCTTCGGCGTCGAAGCGCCCCGCGCCGTCGCCACGCTCGCCGTCGCCCGCGCCGTGCTGTCGGAGAAGAAGGAGGCCGGGGCGCTCCGCTAAGACCTCAAGCCCTTTTTACTCGGCGGCCCGTGACGGACGGAGAAGTCTCAGTCCGTCACGGGCCGCCGAGTCTTGACCCGCGCCCGCCTTCCCCGCGCCCGACCATACCTCGTTGTCAAAACAGCAAAATACGTTTACTATCCGACGCGATTGCAAGGGCGTTCTTCGGCTCACGACCCACTCGCCACGCAGTCCCCGCGCGATGCCGCGCCGCGACTTCAACCCGACCCGTAAACTTGACAACAACCCATCGGAGGAAAAATCCCCTTGAGAATTGTGACCCTCATCCTATGCCTCGCACTGCTGGCGACCCCGGCTTTCGCCCACAGCCGTCTCGCGGACGCGGAGGCGTCCCCGGCGATCGCCGACAAGACTTACACGCACGAAGAAGGCGGGATTCAGTTCGACGCGCCCGACGGCTGGAAGTCCGAGGTGGACGGCGAGCAGATCACCGTCTCCGCGCCCGACGACAGCATCTCCATCGTCTTCTGGGTTCCGGAGGCCGACACCTTCGACGAAGCGCTCGAAGCGCTCGAAGAAGAACTGACGAAAATGATCAAGAACGTCAAGCTCGACGGCGAGGCGAAGACGGACATGCACAACGGCATGAAGCACGCCGGTCTGTCGGGTTCGGGTCAGATCGAGGGCGCGAACGTGCTCTGGAGCGTTGACCTGCTGCTGGCGAAGAAGCCCGTCATCGCGCTCACCTTCGCCTCGCCCGGCAATTTCGAGAAGCAGGCCGAGGGCTACTCGAAGCTCGTCAAGAGCATCAAAAAGATCGGCTAAGAGGCGTCCCCGACCGCAGGCCGCCTGAAGCATCAAGGGGTGACCTCTGAAGGGTCGCCCCTTCGCCTTTCCGGGGCCGTGGAGGTTTCGAGTATGAAGCGGACGAAGTGGGTCGAAAGGAAATTCGAGTTCACGCTCCCCGTCGGCGTCTTCCCCAGCGTCCTTGAGCGCCTGCGGGGGACGCCCGCGCGTGTCGAAGAGTTGCTGCGCGCGATTCCCGCGCGGGCGCTGACCGAGCGGGTCGGCGAGGCGTGGACGATTCAGGAACAGGTCGGCCACCTGCTCGACTTGGACGAGTTGCACGAAGGAAGGCTCGAAGA
This sequence comes from Pyrinomonadaceae bacterium, assembly GCA_035761505.1. Classification (GTDB taxonomy): domain Bacteria; phylum Acidobacteriota; class Blastocatellia; order Pyrinomonadales; family Pyrinomonadaceae; genus JAIVJM01. Next base: position 632 of record DASTQX010000161.1, on the reverse strand, counting down.
CTACGAGCAAGGGCTTGAGACTCTGCGCGCGGCGGACATGAGCAACCGGAAGACCTACGAAGCCGACCACAACGCCGCGCGCATCGAAGACCTTCTCGCCCGCTTCCGCGACGCGCGCCTGCGGTTCGTCCGCCGCCTCGAAGCTCTGGACGAAGCGGGGGCCGCCCGCACGGCCCTCCACCCGCGTTTGCAGAAGCCGATGCGCGTCATAGATATGGCGCTCTTCGTCGCCGAGCACGACGACCACCACCTCGCCAGCATCACCGAACTCAAGCGCCTTCTGGCCGCCGACTGAAACCGCCCCGCGAAAACAAAAAAGCCGCCCGGCGTCTCTTCAACGCCGGGCGGAAACCACAGGAGAACCATCCATTTACCCCAGCCGCGACCCCACTCACGGCTTGCAGGTAATAGCTATGCTGTCTCTTCGGATGCGCGGCCCCGCGCCCGGAGTTGCCAGAAAAAAGCCGTGAGCTTTGAGCCTCCGGCTTTCAGCCGAAAACCCGCCGAAACGCGCCCCGTTCGTCGAAGCCGGTCGGCCCTCGCCGGTCACAAAAAGCCGAAAGCCGACGGCTAAAAGCTCACAGCTTCTTCACCTCTCGTAGCGGAGCACGAGCCCGTCGCCGCCGACGGCC
>DASTQX010000160.1:0-1316 GCA_035761505.1 Pyrinomonadaceae bacterium | reverse complement strand
GAACATGCGCTTGACGGACGACCGCACGTTCTCGCTGTTGACGAGCGTGCCGATGGGGAGCAGGCGCAGCACGAAGAGGGGGAGCAGCCTGAGGAGCGAGAGGGCGAGCAGCCTGACGGATTGCGAGTTGAGTTTCATCTTGGCGTGCGGTTCCTTTCCGGGCGGCCGGTGTCTATGGCGCGGGCCGTCCGGCTGCGCTTCGCGGCTTGCTCGCCGCACGGGTTTTACCTCCGGCTGTGGCTAGGCCGAGGCGCGCGTTTTGCGCACGCTGTCGAGGAATTCTGCGCGCCAGTCGTGCCCGCCCTCGCCGTCGAACCAGACCGCGTCATACTCCACGGAGTCGCCGCCGGTGACGGGGCGGTCGAGCTTGATGCAGATGGATTCGCTCCAGATGAGTTCTACGGTGCCCCGCGAGCCGAAGGGGACGGTGACGTGCGGGGGGCGCGTGACTTCGCGGGTGAACACCACCGCGTCGCCCACGTTGAATTTGTCGAACCTGATTTCTTGGACGTTCGTGATCGCCCTCTCGATTCCGCCGAGCGCGGCGTGGAAGACGTCCGCGCCTTCGTCGTCACCTTCGGTGCGGGCTTCGAGCAGGCCGGCGATCAGGTTGAGGAAGGAGGACATCCCGCTGCCGTCCGTGCCGATGATGTCAGTGGCGACTTCGATCAACTCGTCCTTATAGCGGGCGAAGCAGACGACGCAGGGTTCGTCGCTCGGGTCCATCGGCTCGGAGACGGCGTCGAACGGCGCGATCCTTTGCGCGTGCTCTTCACATAGGACGGCGGGCTCGGACGCGCCGCCCTTCTCAACGAAGTGGATGTTATTCATCGGTCTGCTCGTCGCGCGTTTAGAAGAGCGCGCCCTGCCGGTCGTCCTCGTGGAAGATGACGCCCGTCGCAGGCGGCGCGGCGTCCGTAGGGGCCGCCTCGGCCCGGCGTCGTCTCGGGCGCTGCGCCTTCTCCTCCGCTGACGGGCTACCCGCCTCGCCGTCGGGTTCTCCCTGCGCGACCTCGGCGGCGTCGGCTGTGGCGGGATGTGATTCTGCCGTGTCCGGCGGCTCGGCGCTTTGCTCGGCTTCCGCCGGGGCCGCTTCGGGTACCCGCGTGGCCGCTACGGCGGAGGCGGCTTCGAGGGCGGCCGCATCGCCTATCGGGAGGCACGCGCATTTACGCTTGGTCGAGTCGCCGAAGATGCGCGCGAGGTTCTCCGCGTCGATGGTCCAGCGGTGGTTGTCGTCCTCGGATTCGAGCTGGTAGCGCCCGGCGTCTTCCCCGGTCGCGATTCGTTCGACGATGCGGATCGTGTGGTTGCGA
>DASTQX010000159.1:0-1133 GCA_035761505.1 Pyrinomonadaceae bacterium | reverse complement strand
GCCATCAGCCACTGTTCCAGGTCATGTTCGCCTTGCAGAACGCGCCGCAGGAGCGGCTGGAGTTGGCGGGGCTGGAGTTGCGGGCGGTGGGGCGCGAGGCCGTGACGGCGAAGTTCGACCTGCTGCTCAGCGTGACGGAGGTGGGCGGGACGCTGCGGGCGACGTTGGAGTACGGCACGGACTTGTTCGAGCCGCAGACGGTCGAGCGACTGGCCGGGCACTATCGGAGGCTGCTCGAAGCCGTGGCAGAGGACGCCGACGGGTGTGTCTCCGACATTCGCTTGCTGAGCGCCGAGGAGGAGCAGCGGATCGTCGTCGAGTGGAACGAGACGCGGCGCGAGTATCCGCGTCGCTCGCTCGGCGAGTTGTTCGAGGCGCAGGTTGGGCGCACGCCTGAGGCCGTGGCGCTCATCTGCGAGGGCGAGGCGGTGACCTACGCCGAGTTGAACGCGAGGGCGAACCGCTTGGCGCGGCGGCTGCGCGCGGAGGGCGTCGAGGCGGAATCACGCGTCGCCGTGATGATGGAGCGCTCGCCCGCGCTGGTCGTGGCGCTCTTAGCGGTGCTCAAGGCGGGTGGTGCTTACGTCCCGCTCGACCCGGAGTATCCGGCGGAGCGTCTGCGCTTCATGTTGGAGGACAGTGGGGCGGGCGTGGTGCTGACGCAAGAATCTCTCTGCGAGGCAGTGCCGGAGACGGCAGCGCGCGTCATCGTCGTTGACTCGGAGGATGAGCGCCAACGCGTCGCGTCGCTCGGCGGCGAGGACTTCTCTGGCGGGGTCGGCGCGGAGGCGTTGGCCTACGTCATCTACACTTCGGGCTCGACCGGCACGCCCAAGGGCGTCGGGGCCACACACCGCGGCGTCGCCCGTCTCGTCCTCAACTCCGGCTACGCCGACTTCGGCCCCGCCGAGACCTTCCTCCTCCTCGCCCCGGTCTCGTTCGACGCCTCGACCTTCGAACTCTGGGGAGCGCTGCTGACGGGCGCGCGGCTAGCCGTGATGGCGGCCCGCCGCCCGACGCTGGCCGAGTTGGGCGCGGCGCTGGGTCGCTACCGGGTGACGACGCTGTGGCTCCCGGCGGGACTCTTCCACCTCATGGTGGACGAGCAGTTGGGAGCGCTCGGCGGGTTGCGG
>DASTQX010000158.1:0-16862 GCA_035761505.1 Pyrinomonadaceae bacterium | reverse complement strand
TGCACGTCGGGACGTTCACGCCCGAAGGCACTTTCGACGCGGTGATGCCGAAGCTCGCGCACCTCAAAACTCTCGGCGTCAACGCCGTCGAGCTGATGCCGGTGGCGGAGTTCCCCGGCGGGCGCAACTGGGGCTACGACGGCTCGCACCTCTACGCGCCGCAATCAACCTATGGCGGCCCCGAAGGGTTGAAGCGGCTCGTCGACGCGTGCCACCGTGAAGGCTTGGCCGTCGTGCTCGATGTCGTCTATAACCACCTCGGCCCCGAAGGCAACTACCTCGGCGAGTACGCGCCGATCTTTACCCACAACTACCGGACGCCGTGGGGCGACGCGCTCAACTTCGACGACGCGGAATCCGACGGCGTGCGCCGCCACTTCGTCGAGAACGCGCTCTACTGGCTGACCGAGTTTCACGTTGACGGCCTCCGCCTCGACGCCGTTCACCGCATCGTTGACGCGAGCCCGCGACACCTGCTCGCAGAACTCGCCGCCGAGTTCCGCGCGCAGGCGGAGAAACTCGGTCGGCTCGCGTGGACGATTGCCGAGAGCGACTTGAACGACGTGCGCGTCATCAAGCCCGCCGGAGAGGGCGGCTTCGGGCTGGACACGCAGTGGAGCGACGACTTTCATCACGCGCTCCACGCGCTCCTGACGAAGAACGAGCGCGGCTACTTCGCGGACTTCGGCCAGTTGGCCGACCTCGCCAAAGCCATCGAAGAGGGCTTCGTCTATGACGGTCGCCGCTCCGCGTTCCGGCGCAAGCGGCACGGCAACTCTTCCGTCGAGAGGCCCGGCGAGCAGTTCGTCGTCTGCGTCCAGAATCACGACCAGATTGCCAACGGCTACTGGGGCGACCGCCTCGCCAGTCTCTTGACGCTCGAACAGCAGAAGCTCGCCGCCGCGCTGCTCTTGCTCTGCGCGCCGAACGTCCCGATGCTCTTCATGGGTCAGGAGTGGGGAGAGACCGCGCCCTTCCTCTACTTCACGAGCCACACCGACGAGGCTCTGGGCCGCGCCGTGCGCGAAGGCCGGAGGGCGGAGTACGCCTCCTTCGTCAAGGATGAGGGCGAGACGGCTTCGGCGCTCGGCGGCTTCGCCGACCCGCAAGACCCTTCGACGTTCGAGCACTCGAAGCTCGTCTGGTCGAAGATGAAGGAGTCGCCCCACGCCGAAATCTTCCGCTTCTATCAAGAGTTGATTGCGACGCGCAGGCGTCTCGCTTGCCTCTCGAACTGCGACAAGACGCGGACGCGCGCCGCGTTCGATGAAGCGCGTCGGTGGCTCGTCGTCGAGCGCGGGGACGAGGGCGGGATGGCGGCTCTCATCATCTGCAACCTCTCGGACGCGCCGCAGGAGATAACCGCGACGACGCGCGCGGGAAGTTGGCGGCTCTCGCTCTGGACGGGGGCGGCGGAGTACGGCGGGAGCGCGAGCGCATCCGCGCCGCCGGACGTTCTTGAGGTCGAAGAAGGAACGGGCGCGAGCCTCCGTCTCGAAGGATGGAGCGCGGCGCTCTACACGAACGGGCACGCGGAAGGGTGAGTGAGCGGATGAAAGTCTGGCCGGGACAATCTTACCCGCTCGGCGCGACCTGGGACGGCGCGGGCGTCAACTTCGCGCTCTTCTCCGAGAACGCGACGCGCGTCGAGCTGTGCCTCTTCGACTCGCCCGCAGACGCGCGCGAGTCCGCGAGCATCATCCTGACCGAGTACACCGACCACGTCTGGCACGCCTATCTGCCCGAAGCCCGGCCCGGCCAGCTCTACGGCTACCGCGTGCACGGCCCCTACGAGCCGCAGCAAGGTCATCGCTTCAACCCGCACAAGCTTCTGCTCGACCCTTACGCGAAGGCCGTGTCCGGCAACGTCAACTGGGGCGATGAAGTCTTCGGCTATCGCCTCGGCGCGGGCGCGGACGCAGACCTCACGCCCGACGAGCGCGACAGCGCCGCCAACGTCCCGAAGAGCGTCGTCGTTGACCCCGCCTTCAGTTGGGGCGAAGACGAGCGACCGCCGCGCACGCCGTGGCACAAGACGCTCATCTACGAACTGCACGTCAAAGGTTTTACGAAGCTTCATCCCGAAGTGCCTGCGGAGCTGCGCGGAACCTACGCGGGGCTCGCGCACCCGGCGGCGGTGGATTATCTCCGCTCGCTCGGCGTCACGGCGGTCGAGCTTCTGCCCGTCCATCACTTCGTCTCCGGCATGCACCTCGCGGACAAGGGGCTGACGAACTACTGGGGCTACAACTCCATCGGCTTCTTCGCGCCCGACGCGCGCTACTCTTCGAGCGGGCACATGGGCGAGCAGGTGGCGGAGTTCAAGACGATGGTCAAGACGCTCCACCGCGAAGGCATCGAGGTCATCCTCGACGTGGTCTATAACCACACGGGCGAGGGCAATCACCTCGGCCCCACGCTCTGCTTTCGCGGCATTGATAACGCGGCGTATTACCGGCTCGTGCCCGGCGGCGAGCGTTATTACATGGACTACACGGGCTGCGGCAATACCCTCAACATGACGCACCCGCGCACGTTGCAGCTCATCATGGATTCTCTGCGCTACTGGGTTTTGGAGATGCACGTGGACGGCTTCCGCTTCGACCTCGCCTCGGCGCTCGCGCGCGAGCTGCACGAGGTTGACCGCCTCGGCGCGTTCTTCGACATCATCCACCAAGACCCAGTGCTCTCGCAGGTCAAGCTCATCGCCGAGCCGTGGGACTTGGGCGAGGGCGGCTATCAGGTCGGAAACTTCCCCGTCCTGTGGGCCGAGTGGAACGGCGTTTACAGGGACAAGGTGCGCGGCTTCTGGCGCGGCGACTACGGGCACATTGACGACCTCGCCTTCCGCCTCACCGGGAGCAGCGACCTCTACGAGCGCAACGGTCGCAGACCTTATGCCAGCATCAACTTCGTCACCGCGCACGACGGCTTCACCCTGAACGATCTGGTGAGCTACGACGAGAAGCACAACGAGGCCAACGGCGAGGAGAACCGCGACGGCCACGACCACAACATCAGTTGCAACTACGGCGTCGAAGGCCCGACCGAGCACGCGGAAGTCTTAGCGCTGCGAGCGCGCCAGCGGCGAAACTTCATGGCGACGCTGCTCCTTTCGCAAGGCGTCCCGATGCTTCAGGCGGGCGACGAGATTTGCCGGACGCAACTCGGCAACAACAACGCTTATTGTCAGGACAACGAGATTTCGTGGCTCGACTGGAACCTCGACCGCGAGAAGTTGGAGCTGCTCGAATTCACTAAGCTGCTCATCCGGCTCTTTCATCAACATCCGGTGCTGCGGCGGCGGAAGTTTTTTCAGGGACGGAAGATTCGCGGCGCGGAGTGCAAGGACGTTTCGTGGTTCCGGCCCGACGGCGAGGAGATGGGCGAAGCGGACTGGCGCAACGAGGTGGCGCGCAGCCTCGGCGTGCGCCTCGCGGGCGACGCCATTGACGAGGTTGACGAGCGCGGCAACCGCGTCGTCGACGACACGCTCTTAATCCTCCTCAACGCCCATCACGAATTCGTCTCCTTCGTGCTGCCCGCGCACCGGCGCGGCGTCCGTTGGGAACTCGTCCTCGACACGCGCGCGCCCACGGGCCGCCGCAAGTCCCGCCGCCTTGTCCGTGGCGGCCAGACCTACCGCATGGAGTCACGCTCGCTCGCCCTCTTCCGCTTGCAGACCGCAGATGAAGGGGCGGAGAGCACTCGATGAAGCCTCAGACGGGGGCTGAAAGGGTTCGTGCGGCGGCGACGTTATTGTCCCGGCAAGCGCCCGTAAGTTTTCGTCAAATCCCTGAGCCGGTCGCGTAGCTCGTCGGTCAGAGCGCCTTCGCGGAAGCGCCACGCCCAGTTGCCTTCGGCGCTCGCGGGGGTGTTTATGCGCGCGGTCGAATCGAGGCCGAGCACGTCTTGGAGCGGCGCGATGGCGATGACGGCGACGGAGGCCGAGGCGGCGCGGATGAAGTCCCAGTGAATCTCCTCGCCTTCGGAGTCGAGGTACTTGAGGCAGTTCTCAAGTTCGCTTTTGAGTCGCGCGTCCGCGCCCTCCGCCGCGCGTTCCTCGTACCAGCCGACGGTCGTGTCGTTGTCGTGCGTGCCGGTGTAGACGACGGCGTGGCTCGTGTAGTTGTGCGGCAGGTGCGTGTCGCGCGGGTCGCCACCGAAGGCGAATTGCAGCACCCGCATACCGGGGAAGCCGAACTCGTCGCGGAGGGCGTGCACGTCGGGCGTGATGGTGCCGAGGTCTTCGGCGATGATGGGCGGCTCGCCGAGGGCGTCGCGCATCGCCTTGAACAACTCCGTGCCGGGCGCTTTCGTCCAGCGACCGCGCTCGGCGGTCTCGTGTTCGGCGGGCACTTCCCAGAAGGCGGCGAAGCCCCGGAAGTGATCCACGCGCACCACGTCCACGAGCTTCAAGGTTTCGCGCACGCGCTCGACCCACCACTTGAAGCCGTCGGCGCGCATCGCCTCCCAGTCGTAAATCGGGTTGCCCCAGAGCTGGCCCGTCTCGCTGAAGGCGTCGGGCGGGACTCCGGCGACGACCGAAGGGCTGCCGTCCTCGTGAAGTTTGAACAGGTCGGGCCGCGCCCACACGTCCGAAGAGTTGTGCGCGACAAAGATGGGCATGTCGCCGACGACGCGGACGCCGCGCTCGAAGCAGTACTTTTTGAGTTGGAGCCACTGCTTGAAGAAGACGAACTGAAAGAACTTGTGCGCCTCGACGCGCTCGCGGAGTGAGAGGGCTGCCGATTGGAGCGCCGCCGACTCGCGCCGCGCGTGCGGGCGCGGCCAAGTGTGCCAAGACTTGCCGCCGTGCTCGTCCTTGAGGGCGCTGAAGAGCGCATAGTCTTCGAGCCAGAAGGAGGCGAAGCCGAGGAAGCCTTCGTAGTCGGAGCGCAAATCCTTGCTGTTCGTCTTCTTGAAATTATCGAAAGCCTTCTCAAGCAACTCGCGCTTGTAGTCAATCACCTTGCCGAACTCGACGCGCGCGGCGTCGAGTTCGGGCACGTCTCGCAGGTCGCTCGCTGTGAGCAGGCCGTCTTCGACGAGGCGTTCGGGGCTGACGAGGAGCGTGTTGCCCGCGAAGGCGGAGAAGGCGGAGTAGGGCGAGTCGCCGTAGCCCGTGGGGCCGAGCGGCATGATTTGCCAGAGGGTCTGCCCGGCGGCGGCGAGGAAGTCCACGAAACGGTAAGCCTCGACGCCGAGGTCGCCGATGCCGAAGCGTCCGGGCAGGGACGTGGGATGGAGCAGGACGCCGCTCGATCTGGGAAATTTCATGAAAGCCTCACTCTATAAAATGGGATGACGATAATATAACTGCTCGACGGAAGCGGTTTGAAACGACCCTACGAAAAACTTGATGGAGACTCCTGTCTGAAAGCTCACAATAGTTTGTCGGGCGGCGGCGACGCTTTCGCCGGAGCGCCCTCGCTTGCTAAACGCCCGCGCCTGCTTTAAGAAATCTCCATGCAGCCTTTGCCCGTAGATGCGCTCCTGCCGGAGATCGTCGAGTCTCTGAGGCGAGCGCCGAACCTCGTCATCGAAGCCCCGCCCGGCGCGGGGAAGACGACGCGCGTGCCCGCCGCTCTGCTCGACGAGGGACTCGCGGGCGACGGAGAGGTGTGGGTTTTGGAGCCGAGACGTTTGGCGGCGCGGCTCGCGGCGCGGCGCGTGGCCGAAGAGCGCGGCGAGACGTTGGGCGAGACGGTCGGCTATCAAGTCAGGTTCGAGGAGGTCGCGGGGCCGCGCACGCGCCTGCGTTTTCTCACCGAAGGCGTGCTCACGCGCCGTTTGCTCGTTGACCCGAAATTGACGCGGGCCAGAGTCGTCGTGCTCGACGAGTTCCACGAGCGCCACTTGCAGGCAGACCTCGCGCTCGCCTTGCTCAAGCGTTTGCAGCAGGGCGAGCGGAAGGATTTGCGCGTCGTGGCGATGTCGGCGACGCTCGACGCCTCGCCGCTCGCGCGGTATCTCGGCGACTGTCCCGCGTTGCGCTCCGAGGGCCGCCGCTTCGAGGTCGAGATAGAACACCTCGCGCAGCACGACGCGCGCCCGCTTGAGCTTCTGGTCGAGAGCGCGGTGCGCCGTCTGTTGAAGGAAGGATTGGAGGGCGACGTGCTCGTCTTCCTCCCCGGCGCGGCGGAGATTCGACGCGCGCAAGGAGCGTGCTCGGCGGTCGCCGCCGAAGCCGACCTGCTCGTCCTGCCTCTGCACGGCGAGATGGCGGCGGCGGAGCAAGACCGGGCCGTCGGCCCCGCGTCGAAGCGCAAGCTGATTCTCTCGACCAACGTCGCCGAATCCTCGGTGACGATTGAGGGCGTGGCCGCCGTCATTGATTCGGGACTGGCGCGCGTCGCGGGACATTCGCCGTGGTCTGGGCTGCCCGTGCTCAACGTCGAGCGCGTGAGCAAGGCTTCGGCGATTCAACGCGCGGGGCGCGCGGGCCGGACGCGCGAAGGGCGCTGCCTGCGTCTCTACACCGCGCAGGATTTCAACGCGCGGCCCGCGCACGAAGCGCCGGAGATTCGGCGGCTCGATCTGGCCGAGGCCGTGCTTGAGTTGAGCGCGGCGGGCGTCGCAGACCTCGGCGGCTTCGACTGGTTTGAAGCTCCCGCGCCCGCGTCTCTGGAAGCCGCGCAAGAACTCCTGCGGAGGCTCGGCGCGCTCGAAGGCGAAGGCGGCTTGAGCGAGTTAGGGAGGCGAATGTTGCGCCTGCCGTTGCACCCGCGTCTGGCGCGCATCGTGGCCGAGGCCGAGGCACGCGGCGTCGCGCGCGAGGCTTGCACGTTGGCCGCGCTCGTCGGCGAGCGCGACATCCGAGCGGGGCGCGTCCTGCAAGACGAGCGCGAGAGACTGTCGGCGCGCACGCGCGGCAGCGGCGCTTCCGACCTGCTCGAATTGCTCGACCTCTTTGAGAGCGCGGCACAGTCCGACTTCTCGCCCGAACACGCGCGGCGGGCGGGGCTCAACGCGAACGCGCTGCGGTCGGTGGAAAAAGTGAGGCGACAGCTTCGGCGTTTGCTCGGCGCGGGGAAGGACTCGCGCCGCGCCGCGCATCGGCCCGCGTCGCTCACGGACGAGGAGGAAGAAGAGCTTTTGATCTCCATCCTCGCGGGCTATCCGGATCGCGTCGCGCGTCGCCGGACGACGAACGCCGGGACAGAACCGGAAGGGGCAGAGCTTTTATTGTCGGGCGGCGGCGGCGCGCGGCTCGCGCCGGAGAGCGTGGTGCGGCGGGCGGAATTTATGGTGGCGGTGGACGCCGAAGAGCGGAAGCAAACGGGGCGCGGCGGCGGGAGCGCGCGAGGGCTGAAAACTCAAGTGCGGCTCGCGAGCGCGATTGAGCCGGAATGGCTGCTCGACTTGTTCGCGGAGAGAATCAGGGAGACGACCGAGGCGCGTTGGAACGCGCAGGCCGAGCGCGTCGAGGCCGTGCGGCGTCTGAGCTACGACCGACTCGTCTTGGAAGAATGGCGCGTGAAAGATGCGACGGGCGAGGAGGTCGCAGGCGTGCTCGCCGAGGCCGCGCTCGCGGCGGGGATTTACTCTTTCGCCGAACGCGAAGCGCTCGAACGCTTCCTCGCGCGCGTCGAGTTCGTGGCGCGGACTTTCCCTGAAGCCGGAATCGTCGCGCCGGGCGAAAGTGAAGTGAGCGAGTGTTTCAGACGGTTGTGCGCAGGCAGGCGGAGCTTCGCGGAACTGCGCGAGGCGGTGCGCGCCGGAGAGCTGTTTGAATGTTTGCGCGCGAAGGTGGGGGCGGAGGGCGCGCGCCTGCTGTCGAAGATGGCTCCGGAGCGCGTCGCGCTCGCGCGCGGGCGGCAGGTGCGCGTGCAGTACGAGCCGCAGCGCCCGCCCTTCATCGCCTCGCGCTTGCAGGACTTCTTCGGCATGCACGAAGGGCCGAAGATCGCGGGCGGTCGCACGCCGCTCGTGCTTCAACTGCTCGCGCCGAACCAGCGGCCCGTGCAGGTGACGACAGACCTCGCCGGTTTCTGGACGCGCCACTACCCGCGCGTGCGTCAGGAACTCAGCCGCCGCTACCCGCGCCACGCGTGGCCGGAAAACCCGCACGAAGATTCGCCGCGCGCCTGAAACTTAAAAAAAGAGTCTCACCAGCCGCGCCGAATCTCCCATCGGTCAACGACTCGTCCGCCTTCCAACACGTTGTAATGAGCGTGCTGCGCCGCCGTGAGGCAGGAGTGATTCGCCAACACGCGGACGCGCGTCCCGACGCGCAGGGAGTCGAAAAGCTTTTCGTCTTTGACGTGCAGGACGCCGTGCTCCTGCGAGAGCGACTCGACGCGAAGGCCCGTGTCCCGGCCTTCGAGGTCGAGGACGTGACCGAAGCCGCAAGTCTCGTCGAACTCGACCGCGCCACGGTCTTTCGAGAGCGCGACGGCCCCGGCGTCGAGGACGATGCGGCGGCGCGCGCGGTCGCGGTGGACGACCGAAGTGAGGACGGTCAGCGCACAGTCGTCGAAGCCGCAACTGCCGAGCGTGGCCTGAAAGGCGTCGAAGAAGATGTAGTTGCCGGGGCGCACTTCGTCAACGCTTTCGAGATGGTCAACGTGCGTGATGGTCGGGGTCGAGCCGATGCTGACGGATGGGACTTCGACGCCTTCGGCGCGCAGGGAAGTTGCGAAGCCCGTCATCAAGTCGCGCTCGTGTCGTGCGAGGGCGAGCAGTTCTTCCTTCGAGCGCGCGTGATACGAGTGGCCCGCGTGCGTGAGGATTCCGGCGAAGCGAAGGCCGGGTGCGTCTTGGATGAGACGCGATATCGCCCTCGCTTCGGGCAGGTGCGGCTCGACGCCGCAGCGGTGGTAGCCGCAATCAACTTCGAGGAACACGTCCAGCGTCACGCCGCCGCGCCGCGCCGCCTCGCCGAGCGGGCCGGGGATGCTTTCGTCGTCGGTGACGAGCGCGAGGCGTTCACACTCGCGCGCCAGTGCGACGGCTTCGGAGAACTTGCCGGGTTCGACGGGCACGGCGTAGGTGATGTCTCGGAAATCTTGAGCGGCGAAGGCGCGGGCCTCGGCGAGCGTCGAGACGGTGACGCCGCCCTTGTGCCCTTCGGTCTGTAGGCGGGCGACTTCCACGCACTTGTGCGTCTTGACGTGCGGGCGCAAGTCCGCGCCGAGTTGGCGCACGCGGGCGGACATCCTCTCGGCGTTGCGGCGGACGCGCGCGGCGTCGAGGACGAGCGAAGGCGTCTTGAGGTCTTGAAGCTCCATGAGTGTCGAGCTTCACACATCAGGCACGCGGCGGGCAAGAGCCGAGAGCCCGCGCCGTTCGGAAGGAGCCTTGAGAACCGAACGGCGCGGGCTCTCTTATCCCGTCGCCTGCGGGATAGTCATTGGACGGTGATGAAAACGTCGGTGCGGCTCGTCGCGCCGCCCGCGGTGGTGACGACGACCGGGGCCGCGCCGCTCACGCCGTTCGGTATCTCGACGTTTATCTGTTCCAGTCCCTCGAAGCCTCCCGACACGCCCGCGTACTGGACGGTCGCGTTCTGGCCGCCGACCTTCACGGTGACGGGCAGCGAGTTGCGCCAGCCCGTGCCGAGGAGCGCGACGACGGAGGGCTGGTTGCCGGTGCGCGCGGGGAAGGGGGCGCGCGTGTAGCTCATGCCGGAGGTGAGGAGCGCGACCGCTTCGCCCGCGCCGGTCTGCGGGACGGTGAAGATGCCGGGATTGGCTTGGACGATAACTACGTCGGCGGCGGCGATGACGTTGCCCTGCACGTGGACGACGACCGAGCCCAGACTCGCGCCCAACTCCTGCGGCACTTGGATGTGAATCCGCGTGTCGTCGAAGGAGAGGACGGGGACGGGAAAGCCTTCGATGGTGACGTTGACGCCTCGCGCCGTTGCCTCGGCGCGCGTCGCGCCCGTCAAGCCTCGCGTCAGTCCCGTGCCGTTGATGGTGGCGAGTCCTCCCTGCGGCGCGTCTCCCTGTTGGCTCGCGCTGTTGGTCATGGAGAGACGCGCAACGGGGTTGAGGACGGTCTCGACGCCGAAGGAGAGGCCGGAGAGCCCTTGTGTGAACTCGTCGTCGGCGAGCGCGAAGATCGCGCCGTCGCGGAGCACGCCGTTTAAGGCCGGGTCGGGGAAGGCGTCAACGCGCGGGATGCCGCCGTTGCCGCCGTCCGAGGGGAGGTCGCTCTCGCCCATCGCGTCTTCGATGATGAAGACCGTGCCGTCTCGTCCCACGGTCAGTCCGTGGAGCACGAGGTTGTTATCAATCGAAAGCCCCTCGGCGCGTATCTCGTCGGTGTCGGCGAAGCCGTCGGCGTTGGTGTCATAGACGGCGAGCATCTGCGTGTCGTTGCCCGTCGTGTGCGTGAAGACGACGCCGCGCGAGTTGGCGGCGATGTCGAGCGGCGCGTCCTCGGCGTTGGCCGAGAAGGGGAAGTCCCAGTAAGGGTCGGGCGAGAGCACGTCGGGGATGCGGTCGCCGTCAACGTCGTGGACGACGCGCAGCTCGTTCGACTGGAAGTCGGCGATGACGAGATCGCCCGAAGGCAGGAGCGCTAAGGCGTTGGCGTTGAAGATGCGGTCGTCGCCGACGCTGATTAGCTCGCGCGTGCGCGAGTCGTCGAAGCCGCCGGTCGAAGGGTCGCGGACGAGAAGGACGACGCCGGGCGACTCTTCGTTGTTCGGGTCGTCAGGGTCGTCGCTGTTGAAGAAGCCGCTGGATGAGACGACGACGAACTCGCGCCCGGCGGAAGAAGTGCCGCTGACGACCGAGACCGCCGAGGGGAGGCCGAAGTCCCTGCCGAGGTCGAAGGTGGCCGAGAGGTCGCGCGAGTAGTTGCCGTTCGAGTCGCGCGCGAGGACGAGGATGCCGGTCGAAACGTCGTCGTTGGGCGTGCCTGTCCCACGGTCGTCAATCCCCGTGAAGACTTCGTAGCGGTCGCCCGTGCGCCCGACAGCGATGTCGAAGGAGCCGCCGTCCGCGTCGAACGTCGTGCGCTGGTCGGCTTGGAGGTCGCCGTCGGCATCAACGAACTGCTCGTGCGTGCCGTCCGCGTTGACGAGGCTGAGCTGCGAGGTGTGCAGCACGCGGCTCAAGGGCGTGCCCGGCGTGATGTTCGGGAGGGCGGCTGCGGCGGCTTTGCCCTCGGTTCGTTTCAAATCGTCGCGCCGCGCGCTCGCGGGTCGCGCGGGCCGTCGCTGCCGCGAATCCTTTCGGGCCGCGCGCGAAAGTCTGGCCGGTGACTTTCTGCCGCGTCGCGGCGCGTATGCGCCCGCGCGGGCGGGGAAGTCTGAAGATTTCTGTCGAGACTTCAGAGCGCGCCGGATGTCGGGGCGGAAAGTCTTGCCGACACTTTCACTTTTTTGTGCCTGCCCGGAGCGGAAGGGGGCCGCCGCGCAGAGACAGAGAACGAGGGCGAGCGTGTACGGGAGAAACGAGCGGCGAGTGCGGGCGTTCATCGGACACGATCCTTTCAGGAGATGCGTGTGAGTCGTGGGCGGCGGCGGCTCGAAGGCACGCGCGACGTGTTGCGTTGGTCGTGAACGCGCGCGCTTGCAAGCCGCCGCCTCGGAAGAGAAAGCGAGGCCCCGTCTCGCTTTCTCAACGTCGGTTGTCGGGCCGCACCCGCGCCGGTCGGTCGTCGTTCGAGCGCGAAGGCCGGACGGTCTCGTCGCGCGAGGGCTCCGAGCGCTGCGGCGGAGGGTCGTTCCTCGGCGGCGGCGGATCGTTCCTCGGCGGCGGGTCGTTGCGCGGAGGAGGATCATTGCGCGGAGACTCCTGCCGCGCGGGCGGCGGGTCATTACGAGGAGGCGGGTCGCTACGCGGCGGCGGGTCGTAGCGGGGCGCGGGCCGCTCTTCCCTCGGCGCGGAGCGTTCGGGGCGCGCTTCGGGCGCGGGCCTCGATTCGGGCGCGGAGGGGCGCACGCGCGGCTCGTACTTCTCGACGACGGGCGGCGCGCTCGAAGGGACTTCCGACGGGCGCTCGCGCCTCACGCGCGGCGAGTCGGAGTTTTCGCGCGAGCCTTCGTCGGGCCTGCGTGCTCTGGGAACCACGACCTCGCCGGGGTTGCTCGCGCCGCCGCTTCCGCCGCTGTCCTCGTTCGGCTGGACGGGGCGTGTGGGTCGCGCGCGCGCGGGATTCGGCGTGGCCGCCTCGGACTCAGCGCCGCCGCCTCCGCCCGCGCCTTCCGTGGTCGAGGGCGGACGCCTGTCCGTTCGGTTGGGACGCAAGACCGCGCCCGCGCCCGCCTCGCCCGAAGCTGACGGGTTCGAGTTGACGGAAGAGGGGCCGGGCTGTCGAGGCTCCTGCCCGTTGAAGATGCGAGTGCGCCGCAGCTCGGCTTCGAGCGGAGCGCCGGGCGTGCGAGGGGCCGCGCCCGTCATGCGCTCCGGCAGAGAGCGTGCCGGGCCGATGGGCGCGGGCCGCGCGATGGTCAGTCCACCGCCGCGACTGTTGCCGGTCATCGAGCCCGAAGTGACGGCGCGACGGTCGCGGCCTTCAACGCCCGGCGCACCGACTCGCGGCACGCCCGCGGGCGTCATCGGAAGACGACCGCGCACCGGCTCATCCGTCAAAGCCCTCTGCGCGATGTCGGCGGAAGCGGGCCGCGCCCTGAGAGTCCGCGTGCCGAACTCTCTGGAAGAGGCGGTCGAGACGGCGCGCAGGAGCGCGGGGTCTGCCCGCCGGAGATTCCTCGCGTCGTTGCGGCGGAGCGGCTCAAGCCGGTCGAACTGCCGCGACCACCAGCGACCGCGCGGGTCGCGCTGGCCGTGACGGAGCGGGTACCAGCACACGTCATGGCCGTAAGAGGTGTTGATATAGACGAAGGCGACGAGCGCCGGACGCCACCACGCGCGTTTGTAATGGTAGCCGTAGCCGCGCGGAGCCCAGCACCAGTAGCCGTTGATGTAAACCCAACGACCGTGGTGATAGGGAGCCCAGCCCCAGTCCTCGTCCGGGATCCAAGTCCAGCCGTAGGGCGGGCACCAGCGCCAGTGGCCGTAGCGGTAAGGAGCCCAGTCCGGATAGCGGCTGATGACGGTGCTGTGCGGACGCCAGACGTAGCCGTACTCGCGCGTGTACGACCAATCGCCGTAGTAGTCGAGTTCTTCCGCGCCCCAGACTTCGGGGTCGTAGTAGCGGTCGCGCCCCTCCTGGCGCAGGCGCGCGGCGAGATATCGCTCGCGCTCGTCGTTCCAGTCGTCCCAGCCGTCGAAGGGCGGCGCGGCGCTCAACTCCCAATCGCCTTCGCCCTGCGTGTCGTAGGAGAGACGGGCCGTGCGCTTGTCGCGGAGGACGAAGCCGGAGGTCTCGTTGTAGATGCGCGCGCGCCCGTCGTCGCGGACGGTGACGCGGACGCTGCCGTTCGAGGAAACGTCGAGACGGTAAAGCCCTTTCTTCTCGGCGGCCATCGTCGTCTTCGGCGCGTCAAGCTCGAAATACTCCTTGCCGGAATCGAAGCGCGCGAGCCGGAGCGTGGCCGTCCCTTCCGAGAGGCTGAGCGCGATGCCTTCGTCGCGCAGCGTGATGATCTTCAGCACCGAGTCCGAGCCGAGGCGGACGAAGTTGCGCGCGTCCACCTGAATCTCCATGTGCGAGTCGCGGCCCGTCGCCAGCGTGTCGCCCTCGACGAGCGGGAGGTTGATCTTCGCGTCTTCCCACTCGGTATTCCCGGCGCGGCGGAGACTCGCCTCGCCTTTCATCAGCGTGACGCGCATCACGCGCGCGTGCTCTTCGTATTCGTCCCCGGTCTCGTTAACGTCTTCGGCGGCGAGGAGGTTGGTCAAAGGGAGTGTGGTGAAGAGAGACAGAAGCAGTGCGACGAACAGTGTCTTGCCTGTACGCATAGGGCGCTCCTTACGGTTGTGAAACTACGGGGCTGCGCGGGGGCAGTCGCGTGAACAGACAAAGAGGTGCCGAGGGAAGGTCAAGCACTTGCGAGGGGCCTTGTCCTTGTAAAGTCGGGCTGAGCAAAGCGCGTGCCCGTCACGTTGACGACGAGCGCGAAAGAGGGTTCGGCGCGCAATCATCATTGAAATTGATGAAGCCCGAAAATCCGCTTATGCCAGATGGTGCAGGCTGAGCACTATTTCGTGTGAGGCTTGTTTCGGAGTTGTAAAAAACCGAGGTCGAGGATGGGATAGAGCCGCCAGTCCTTGTAGTCGAAGTGCCACCATTCGGGCTCGTAGACCATGAAGCCTTCCGCTTCCATCGCGGCGCGCAGGAGGTCTCGCAGGCGTCTCTGCTCCGCCGTCCCGCCCGCGTAGTTGACGTGCGAGCGCTCCGTCATCTCGTCGTACTCGCCGGGCATCGAGACTTGCCTGCCGGTGCGGAGGTCGAAGAGCGTGAGGTCAACGGCGCAGCCCCGGTTGTGGCGCGAGCCGCGCGCGGGGTCGGCGACGAACTGCTTTTTGTCTGCGGGTGTCAAGTCCCAGAAGAGCTTGGTGACGTGCCACGGGCGATAGCCGTCGAAGACGACGAGGCCGAAGCCCTGCTTGCGGAGCGCGCGGCTGGCGCGGGCGAGCGCCTCAGCCGCCGGGCGTTGCAGGAAGGCGCGCGCCTCGGTATAGACGGCGCGGCCCGTGAAGTTGTTCGCGGTCGCGTAACGGATGTCGAGCCGGAGCGTCGGGTCGAGCTTGACCAACTCGACCAAATCCGGCTGGCGAAAGTCGCCCTCCTCCTTCGGCGGCCCCTCCTGCGCCCTCGCGTGTGCGGACAAAGAGAGCAGGACGCAGAGGAGGAAGGGGAGCGCGGCGGCGCGCGTTCGTCTCGGCTTCAAAGTTTCTGTCCTCACGCGCTTCACTGCGACCACTCGGTCGGCTTGCGCTCCCAGCGATGAAAGCGCAACTCTTCGAGCAGGTCGTCGTCGAGCGGCCCGGCGTCGCTCGCCGCGATGTTCGACTCGACGTGCGAGAGCTTGCGCATCCCCGGAATGATGGTGCTCACCGCCTCGTGGCTGAGGATGAAGCGGAGCGCCGCTTCGGGCATGGTCATCCCGGCGCGCTCGACGACCGGCCTGAGCGCTTCGGCGCGCTCGACGCTCGGAATCAGATTCGACGCCACGAAGTAGGTGTTGCGCCAGTCGCCTTCGGGCCAAGTGCTCTCTCTGGTGAGCGTGCCCGTCAGCGTGCCTTCGTCGAACGGCACGCGCGCGATGACGGCCACGTCCGCTTCGGCACAGGCCGGGAAGAGTTCGTCCTCCGGGTTCTGGTCGAAGATGTTGTAGATGACCTGCACGGCATCAATCATCCCGCTCCGCACGGCGCGGAGTCCGTTCCAGGGCTCCCAGCGGTTGATGCTGATGCCGATGGCGTTAATCAAGCCCTGCCGCCGCAGCTCGCCCAGCTTCTGCGCCCAGCGCGCGTCCTCGACCCAAGAGTCTTCCCAGACGTGGAACTGCATGAGGTCGAGACTTTCGAGCCCCGCGTTTTGGAGGCTGCGGTGCACGTACTCTTCGATGTGTTCGGGGGGGAAGCACTCGTCGAGCGTGGAGCCGCGACGGCTCGGCCACTTGAGATTCTTCGGCGGGATTTTCGAGGCGGTGTAGAGCCTCTTTCCGGGGTTGGCGCGGACGAGTTGGCCGAGCAGCCCTTCGCTCCGCCCCTCGCCGTAGGCCCAAGCCGTGTCGAAGAAGTTGCACCCCAGCTCAACGGCGTGCTGAAGCGACTGAAGCGACTCCTCATCGCTCGAACCGCTCCAACTCCCCATGCCCCACATGCCGTAGCCGATCTCGCTGACCATCCAGCCCGTGCGCCCGAAGCGACGATATTTCATCCGCCCTCCTTTTGAGCAATCAAACGGAAAGTCCGACTCGAAGACCTGCGCCTGCCCTTTGAAAAGCGACGCCGCGCGAAATTTTGGAACCTTAACTAATTTGAAACGGAATCATCTCCGGCGGCACTAACTGCGCGTGAGTCGGTCTTTCGACCTCGACGGCGGCGGCGAAAACGGACAGCCGCCGCCCGCGTGTTAACGATTTCGTGGCGACCGGCGTCATTGTAAGCGAAAAATTTATTGCCACGAAATACGCGGACGTGGTGTTTTGCCAGTAGATAGAGGTAGCCGGGGCGGTTCGAGGGGCAGAGAGGCGGCCCCGGACGCGAAAAGTTGAAACCTCGCACGCGGGCGCGTCACCTACTATTTGAAATCCGAACCGAGAGCCTTCCGGCAGCCCTTTCGACGCCGAGACACGGTCGTCCGTCACAGGCAGGTTAAGAAGATGAAACACAGATCAGTCATCGCATTCGTTCTCCTCGCGGCCATCTTCGCCGCCGTCCCGCAGGCTTCGCAAGACCTGTCGGAACTAAAGAGTGCGCTGGGCCAACGCGTCCGCAACGGAATCTGGCACGCCCTCCTGAGCCTCAACGAACGGGGCGGGGCGGTTCAGTCCGCGTCCCGGCGCGCGCCCCAGCAGCACACGCTCGCCTCCTGCAACGCCCCGGCCAGTCCGGGCTCGAAGAAGTCGAGCGCCCCTTCGCGCGCGGCGACAGCGCGGCCCGAAGCGACCGAGGCCGCCCGTCACGTCGCAGCCGGTGATCTGGCGATGATGCTCACGCCGCTCGCCGACATCGAAGAGAAGATCGAGCTTCAAGTCGCCGAGGGCGTGCAGGGACTCGTCATCGGTAAAGTCCTGAAAGCCCCTTCGGGCGCGCCCCTCCCGGCGCAGGAGATGGCGATGATTATCCCGCCGGGCGAAGCCCCCGACGCGCCCGCCCGCCTCGAAGCCGCGGCGAGGTCGCATTCGAGGCGGGCCGAGCGGGAATCGCGCGTCTCTTACATCGCGACGGCGTTCGACGAGCGGGGCGTCGAGTTCAGGAAGGTCGGCGACGTGATGCACTTCCAGTTCGACAACTCCCCGAAAGACGGCGTGGCGCTTCCGCTCCCCG
>DASTQX010000157.1:0-25585 GCA_035761505.1 Pyrinomonadaceae bacterium | reverse complement strand
CTCCACGTGCCCGAGGGCGAGCACGACGATAACCACAGCCGCAACACCTCGCTCGTGGCGGTGCTCGCCCCCGTCTCCGGCACCGTCACCGAGCGGCTGGTCAACGCCGGCGCCGGCGTCGAGCCGGGCACGGCGCTCTTCACCATCGCCAACACCTCAACGGTGTGGGTGATCGCCAACGTCCCCGAAGCTCAGCTCGGCCTGCTCAGGCCGGGTACGCCCGCCGAGGTGCGCTCGGCCGCATTAGGTGAGGGCGCGTTCGCGGGACGGGTCAATTACATCGACCCGCGGCTCGACGAGGAGACGCGCACCGGGAAGGTGCGCGTGGAGCTGGCTAACCTGGGCGGCAGGCTCAGGGCGGGGATGTTCGTCGAGGTCGGCTTCCAGGCCGGCACCGGCGCGGGCGAGGGACAGGAGCTGGTGATCAAAGAAGAGGCCGTGCAGCGCGTCGGGGAGCGCACGGTCGTCTTCGTCCCGAAAGAAGATGAGGAGAACGGCTTCGAGGTGCGCGAGGTGCAGGTCGGCGCGGTGCGCGACGGCTACGCCCGCGTCCTCGGCGGCCTGAAGCTCGGCGAGAAGGTGGTGACGAAGGGTAGCTTCACGCTCAAAGCGCAGATGCAGAAGGGCGAGATGGGGGATCACGACCACTGATGATTAACGCACTCATACGCTTCTCAGTCCGCCAGCGCCTGCTCGTGATGCTGATGGTCGCCATCATGGCCGGGGCGGGCTGGTACAGCCTCCGCGGGCTGCCGATTGACGCCGTGCCGGACGTGACCAACGTGCAGGTGCAGATCCTCACGGCCGCGCCCTCCTTAGCGCCGCTGGAGATCGAGCGGCAGATTACTTTCCCGGTCGAAGTCGCCATGTCGGGGCTGCCCGACGTGGAAGAGATCCGCTCGGTCTCGAAGTTCGGACTCTCGGCGGTGACGGTCGTCTTCAAGGATTCCGTCGACACCTACTTCGCCCGCCAACTCGTCCTCGAACGCCTAACGCAGGCGCGCGAGCAGATTCCCGAATCCATCGGCTCGCCGGAGATGGGGCCGATCTCGACGGGCCTCGGGGAGATTTACCAGTACGAGCTGCGGGCCACGCCGGGAAGCGGCTACAGCCCGACGGCGCTGCGTACGATTCAGGATTGGAACGTGCGGCGGCAGCTGCTGGGCGTGCCCGGCGTGACCGAGGTCAACAGCTTCGGCGGCTTCGAGAAGCAGTACCAGGTGCGCTTAGACCCGGCGAAGCTCCAGTCCTACGGCCTCACTTTGCGCGACGTGCTCGAATCGGTCGGACGCAACAACTCGAACGTCGGCGGGGCCTACATCGAGCGCGGCTCGGAGCAGTACCTGCTGCGCGGCATCGGCCTCATAGAGTCGGCCGAGGACATCCGCAACGTCGTCGTCAAGACCGGCCGGGAGGGCGTCCCCGTCTACGTCCGCGACGTGGGCGAGGTGGTCGAGGGGGCGACCGTGCGGCAGGGGGCGGTGACGGCCGACGGCGAGGGGGAGATCGTCGCCGGCATCGCCATGATGCTCAAGGGCGAGAACTCACGCACCGTCGTCGAGCGGGTGAAGGAGCGGGTCGAGCAGGTGAAGAAGTCCCTGCCGAAGGGCGTCGAGCTGATCCCGTTCTACGACCGGACGGAGCTGGTCGACCGCACCATCTGGACGGTGGTGAAGAACCTGATCGAGGGGGCGCTGCTCGTCGTCGTCGTGCTCATCCTGCTGCTCGGCAACTGGCGCGGGAGCCTGCTTGTCGCCACTATCATCCCGCTCTCGATGCTCTTCGCCGCCATCCTGATGCGAGTCTTCAACGTCTCGGGGAATTTGATGAGCCTCGGCGCGCTCGACTTCGGGCTCATCGTGGACGGCGCGGTCGTGATGGTCGAGAACGCCGTCAGGCGGCGCGCCGAGGCGCAGCACGAGGGGGCGGAAGAGTCACCCGATAAAACCATCCTCGAAGCCTGCGTGGAGGTGGGACGGCCCGTCGTCTTCGCCGTCGCCATCATCATGATCGTCTACCTGCCGATCCTGAGCCTTCAGGGTATTGAAGGGAAGATGTTCAAGCCGATGGCACTGACGGTCATCTTCGCGCTCTTGGGGTCGCTCATACTTTCGCTGACTTACGTGCCGGCGGCGCTCACCTTCGTCCTGCGCGGTCAGGTCTCGGAAAAAGAGAGCTTCCTCATCCGCTACGCCAAGCGGTGGTACAGGCCCGCGCTCGACTTCATGATCCGCTGGCGCGCGCAGGGGCTGGCGGTCGCGACAGGCCTCGTCGTCATCAGCGCCCTCATGTTCCCGCTCCTGGGCTCGGAGTTCATCCCGCGGCTCGACGAGGGCTCGCTCGCCGTGCAGATCGGGCGGCTGCCGAGCGTCTCGCTCACCCAGGCCGTAGAGGACGCGACGAGGGCCGAGCAGGTGCTGCGCGGCTTCCCCGAGGTGACGAAGGTCGTCTCGAAGACGGGGCGCGCCGAGGTCGCAACCGACCCGATGGGCGTGGACCTGAGCGACCTCTACATAGAACTGAAGCCGCCCTCGGAGTGGACGACGGCGCACACGAAGGCGGAGCTGGTAGAGAAGATGTCGGAGGCGCTGGAGGCGAAGGTGCCGAACGCCGTCTTCAGCTTCTCGCAGCCCATCGAGCTGCGGGTGGCGGAGCTGATCTCGGGCGTCCGCTCCGACGTGGCGATCAAGCTCTTCGGCGACGACCTCGACACGCTCAAGGCGACGGCCGACCGCATCGCCCGTGTGGTCTCGGGCGTGCGCGGCGCGGAGGACGTGAAGGCGGAGGCGACCGCGGGCCTGCCGCAGTTGCAGGTCAAGCCCGACCGAGCGGCGATTGCGCGTTACGGCATCAACGTCGAGGACGTGAACGACCTGGTCGAGGCGGTCGTCGCGGGCAAGGAGGCGGGCACGGTCTACGAGGGCGAGCAGCGCTACGACATGGTCGTCCGACTCTCCGAGGAGTCCGGCAGGGACGTGGAGACCATCAGGAACCTTACAGTCTCCGCGCCGAACGGGGCGCGCATCCCGCTGGCGCAGCTCGCCGACATCCGCCTCGTCGAGGGGGCGGCGCAGATCTCCCGCGAGGACACGCGCCGCCGCATCGGCGTCGAACTCAACGTCCGCGGCCGCGACATCGGGAGCTTCGTCCGGGAGGCGCAAAGTGCCATAGCCAGGGAGGTACAGATTCCGCCCGGCTACTACCTGACGTGGGGCGGGACGTTCGAGAACCTGGAGCGGGCTTCGGCGCGGCTTCTCCTGGTCGTGCCCCTCGCCCTGTTCCTCATCTTCGTGCTGCTCTTCACCACGTTCGGCTCGGTGAGGCAGGCGCTCCTCATCTACACCGGCATCCCGTTCGCCGTAGTCGGCGGCGTCTTCGCGCTCTTCATGCGGGGGATGCCGTTCTCGATCTCGGCGGGCGTCGGCTTCATCGCCCTCTTCGGCGTCGCCGTCTTGAACGGCGTCGTGATGGTCAGCTACATCAACAAGCTCAGGGAGGAGGGGCGCTCCGTCATGGATGCCGTGCGCGAGGGCGCGATGACGCGCCTGCGGCCGGTGCTGATGACGGCGCTCGTCGCAAGCCTCGGATTCATCCCGATGGCGCTAGCCACGAGCGCCGGCGCGGAGGTGCAGCGCCCGCTCGCGACCGTCGTCATCGGCGGGCTCGTCACCTCCACGCTCCTGACGCTGCTGATCCTGCCGACGCTCTACGGCTGGTTCGAGCGGGAACGGAGGGAGCCGTGAGACGAACGCTCGCCGCGGTAACGCTCCTGCTGACGCTGTGCGCCGCTTCGGCGCCGGCGCAGGAGAAAGTCGTCTCGGCGCGGGCCGGGCTCGTCACCGGCGTCGAGGGCGAAGTCCTATACCACTGCCACGAGAAGGGGGAAGGCGTCGAGCAGCTCCCGGCGGGCGCCAGGCTCCACGACGGCGACCTCGTGTATACGAGCAAAGGTGGGCGCGTCACGTGGGCGCTCAACCCCGACTCCTACATGACGGTATCCGCCGACTCGGTCGTGCGTGTTTACGAAGGGGCGCTCGACCGCATGCATTTCGATGTCGATCGGGGCGAGGTCACGGTCGTCGTTCGTTCGCTCGATGGCGGGGCGGCCCTCGTTGTTCACGCGCCGCCCGGCATCCTCACCGTCCACAAGCCGGGGCGCTACCTCTTCCGCGTCGCCGAGGGCGGCGAGACGGAGGCGTCCGTGGAGAAGGGCGAGCTGCGCTACGAGGAGAAGGGGAAGACGCTCAGCGTGAAGAAGGGCCGTAAGGTTACATTCCAGCGGGTGGAGAAGAAGACCGAACATGGCGCATGACCACGCGCACACGCCCGCGGGGAAGAACAAGCGGCGGCTCGCCGTCGTCCTCGGCCTGACGACGATGTATCTCGCGGCCGAGGTGGTCGGCGGCCTGCTCACGGGGAGCCTCGCGCTGCTGGCCGACGCTGGCCACATGCTGACGGACGTGGCCGGACTCGGATTGGCACTCCTTGCCATCCGGTTCGCCGAGCGACCGGCGACGCCCGAGCGCACCTACGGCTATTACAGGGTGGAGATCCTCGCCGCGCTCGCCAACGCCGTCGTGCTCATCGGCATTTCGATCTACGTGCTGTACGAGGCATACGAGCGGTTCCGCCACCCGCCCGAGGTTCAAAGCGGGGCGATGCTCCTCGTGGCCCTCGTCGGCCTGGTCATCAACATCATCGGTATTGTGATTTTGCGCGCGGGCGCTCAGGAGAGCCTCAACATGAAGGGCGCGTACTTCGAGGTGCTCTCCGACCTGCTGACCTCCATCGGCGTCATCATCGCCGGCGCCGTCATGCTGACCACGGGTTGGTACTATGCCGACCCGCTGATCTCCGCCGGCATCGGCCTCTTCATCCTGCCTCGCACGTGGATGCTCTTGAGGGACGCGGTGGGCGTGTTGCTCGAAGGGACGCCTTCCGACGTAAACCTGGCCGAACTGCGTCAGGCTGTCGAAGGCGTCGAAGGAGTGACGGGCGCTCACGACCTGCACGTCTGGTCGCTGACTTCGGGCGTCAACGCCATGAGCGTTCACGTGGTCAGGGCCGACGGCGCTTTGCACGACGACGTGCTCGCGGGCGTTCGGGCGCGCGTCACCTCTGACTTCAAGATCGCGCACGCCACCGTGCAGGTCGAGTCTGAGGGCTGCGAGGCGCACGAGACGCACTTATAGACTGGTTACGGGGAGTGGTCGGGAGCCTCGGAATAAAATATACTGCCCCGGATGATTTCGCCGCGTGCCCCCTTTACGCGACTGCTTGCCGCCCTGACGCCCGCCCTCCTGCTGTGGGCGTTCGTGGGCTGCATGGCCGTCTGCGCGGCGCACGCTGAGGAGCGGAGAGTTGAGGGCGTGACGGCGACGTCGGTTGAGGTAAGCGATTCCCACTGCTCGGAGACCTGTCCCGTCAAGGAGGGCATCTTCCTCGTACCGGCCAAACGCTTCGCCCCTGACCAGCAGGCTGTCAGCGCCCAGCCGGCGCCCGCGCCGGCTTTGCAGGAGCCTCCGCACGCCTCGTCTTCCTCCGGACGTCACGGCGAGACCCTAAAACCGCCGGAACCGATTTTCCGGCGTCTGCACACCCTCCGGATTTAGCGATCTTCCTTTACCCCCGGTCAGAGAATTTCGCCTTCCCGCGGAAGGTGCGGATACCGCTTTATAGATTTTTCGGGAGATTACGATGAGACGTTTATTCACGGGCATACTGCTGCTCGCCGCGCTCTTAGGCGCGTCGTCGGCCGCCGTCGCACAGAACCGGCCCGCGAGGCTGGAAGGGACGGTCGTCTGCTGCGCCGACTGCTGGGCCGAGGCCGACCGGACGAAGGTCGCCTTCGGCACGGCCGAAGACCTGCTGAAGGCCAAGTCGTGCGTCGAGGGCGGCGACCCCACGCTGATCGCCGTCCGCGAGGGCGATAAGTTCACTCTCTACCAGCTCGAACAGGGGAAGTTCCGCCTGCCGGGGAAGAACTGGCTGGAGTTCGTAGGGAAAGGTGTCGCCGTCACCGGCACGGTCGGTAAAAAGAAGGGGGCGAATGTCGTCCGCGTCGACGCCCTCGAAGTGCTGGCGAAGAGCCCAGCTGAGCAGGAGGCGGAGAAAGCTCTGGGCGGCGAGGCCGAGCTGGCGCTCAAGGACCTCTTCGGGGCCGAGCAGCGCCTGAGCGCCTTCAAGGGGCGCATCGTGGTGCTCAACTTCTGGGCGACCTACTGCGTGCCCTGTCGCACCGAGATGCCCGACCTGGCGGCCGTGCAGAACGAGTACGCCGCGCTCGGCGTGCAGGTCATCGGAGCGTCGGCCGACGAGGCCGGCGACCGCGCCAAGGTGATGCAGTTCATCAAGGAGACCAAGCTCAACTTCCCCGTGTGGCTCGGCGCGACGACGGCCGACATGACGCGCTTCGGCCTGGGCGGCGCGCTGCCGGGCACCGTGATCATCGGCCGCGACGGGAAGATCGTGAAGGTCATCTCGGGGGTCGTGAAGCTGCCCGAGCTGAAGAAGCAGCTCGACTCGATGCTCGCCGCGGCCGAGGCAGCCGCCCGGGCTGAGAGTAAGGGCCGAGAGCGGGGACAGGTCGCGTCCGCCAAGCCCAAGCCTTCCGAAGCCTCCAGCGTTCCCTCTTGACCGCTTTGACCCGGGGAGGGCCGCGCCGTGAGCGGGGCAGAAGAAGACACCGGACAGAAATGGACGTTCGGCGTGCGGGTCATCGCCAACCAGATCGACCGCGCCCGCTGGCGTAACACCCTGACCTACAGGTTCCATCCGCGGCTGACGGCCGGCGTGGAATACAACCCGCTGGCCGGGAAGGTGAGCCCGATCGCGAACTTCGTCGCTCTGACGGAGACGCACAAGCGGCCGGCAGTTATCCTCGGCACGAGTTCCGACCGCATCGGGACGCCTTCGGGGCAGTCGTACTACGTGACGGCCAGCAAGAACCTGAAGCACGCGACGGGGTGGCCTGTCGCGCCCTACGCGGGGCTGGCCTACGGCACCTACGAGGACCGCTTCCGGCCCATCGGGGGCCTGAACATCTACGCCGGGGAGCGGTGGTCGTCGACCGTCCTCTTCGACGGGGTGCGCGTCCACCCGCTCGTCAACTACGCGCGCGGCCGGCACGTCTTCTCCTTCATCATGGAGCGGGGGCGTAACCCGGGCGCGAGCTACAGCGTCTCGTTCTGAAATGAGCGCAGGGGCAATGGGAAAACCCGAACCGATCAGTACGGCAAACGTAAACGGCGCTCTGCCCTACCTCGCGTGGGTGATCGCGCTTGTCTCGACGGTCGGCAGCCTCTTCTTCAGCGAGGTGATGGGGCTCCCGCCGTGCGTGCTGTGCTGGTACCAGCGCGTCGCCGTCTACCCGCTGGTTCTGATCATCGGGACGGGCATCATCACGCGGGACGGGCGGATGAAGTATTACGCGCTGCCGCTCTGCCTGGCGGGGCTGGCAGTGGCGGTCTATCACAACCTGATTTACTACGGCGTCATCCCGGAGGCGTTGACCCCCTGCTCGGAGGGGGCCTCGTGCGCCGAGAGGCAGATCGAGTGGCTCGGCTTCGTCACGATCCCGCTGATGGGGCTCGCGGCGTTCGCGGGCCTGGCCCTGTGCCTGCTCTTGTATAAACCGGGACGGGAGGGAGACGGACGTGCGTAAAGAGATAAAGATACTCGCCCTGATCGCCGTGGTCGTCGTGGTCGCCGCCGTCCTCGGCGCGAACTACTACCGGGAGTCGAAGCAGGGCGAGCGCAAGGAGACGGCGACGGCCGACGACAAGCTTGTCCGCCCCGACAGCCCGTCGCTGGGGCCGGCGGAGGCCCCCGTCACGCTGGTCGAGTTCCTTGACCCAGAGTGCGAGTCGTGCGGCGCGTTCGCCCCCGTCGTGAAGAGGATTCTGAAGGACTACGACGGCAAAGTGCGCCTCGTCGTTAGGTACATGCCCTTCCACCCGAACTCGCGGCTCGCGGCCAGCTACACGGAGGCGGCGGGCGAGCAGGGCAAGTACTGGGAGATGCAGGAAATGCTCTTCCGCCGCCAAGGTGAGTGGGGCGAGATTCACGGGCACGGGCCGCAGGTCGCCGCAGCCGCGGCGCGGCGCGAGCCGGCACCCGTGCTGTTTGAGAGGTACGCCCAGGAGCTGGGGCTCGACGTAGAGAGGGTGCGGGCGGCGGTGGCCGAGAACCGTTACGCCGCGAAGGTCGAGCGGGACATGAGGGACGGCCAGAGCCTCGGCGTATCGAAGACGCCGACCTTCTTCGTCAACGGGCGGATGTTGATGCGTTTCGGCGAAGCGCCCCTCAGGTCACTCATCGAGGAAGAGTTAAAGAAGTAAGCCACAGAAAATTCTCGGCGCGAGCCGGCCGGCCCGCGCCACAGCGGCCGAGGCGACCGTCGAGGGGTCGGCTTGACTTCGGGAGTGAGGCGTCTTATCTTGCAACGTATGAACTACTGTTCATACGTTCAGAGGAACGCATAATGGCATCCAGGGCAACACAATCGGTTTCGGACGCCTGCGAGGTCGAGTTCGTCGACGAGAAGAAGGTCAGGCGCGTCGAGCGCGCGATGAAGCCGCCCGAGGCCGTCGCCGCGCTCTCCGAACTCTTCAAGGTGTTGGGCGACCCGACCCGCATCCGCATCGCCTACGCCCTCTCCCGCGAGGAGCTGTGCGTCTGCGACATCAGTAACCTGCTCGGCGTGTCGCAGTCGGCCGTCTCGCACTCCCTGCGCTCTCTGCGGCAGATGAAGCTGGTGCGCTTCCGCAAGGAGGGGAAGATCGCCTACTACGCTCTGGACGACGAGCACGTCGCCCGGCTGCTCGAAGACGGCTTCCGCCACGTGGAGGAGTCGCCGTGAAACTTAACGGCATTGAGCGAGCGCTGATGAACAACCCGGTGCGCGCCTTCGTCCAGAGGCATTACGAGTCCCGCTTGCTGGAGCGCATGGGTGGCCGGCTCGACGGAGCGCGCGTGCTGGAAGTCGGCTGCGGCCGCGGCGTCGGCGCCGAACTGATCCTCGGGCGGTGGGGCGCGCGCGAGGTCCACGCCTTCGACCTCGACCCCGAGATGGTCGGGCTGGCGCGCCGCCGCCTCTCGCGGTTCGGCCCCGACAAGGTCAGGGTGTGGGCGGGGGATGCCACGGCGATAGACGCCGGGGACGAGTCGTTCGACGCGGTCGTCGACTTCGGCATCCTCCACCACGTGCCGCGCTGGCAGGAGGCCGTCGCCGAGATCGCCCGGGTGCTCCGGCCCGGCGGGCGCTTCTTCTTCGAGGAGGTGTCGCGCCAGGCGCTCGACCGTCGGACGTACCGCACGCTCTTCGCGCACCCCAAGGAGAACCGCTTCAGCCGGGATGAGTTCGTCGGCGAGCTGGAGCGGCGAGGGCTAGTCGTCGGGGATAACGTGGTCGAGCGCCTGTTCGGCGACTTCTTCTTCGGCGTCGGCCGCCTGCGTGGCGTAACCCAGGCGGCGGGCGGTGTCGCTTAAATGTTGGACTTACAGGGGGACTAATGAGCACTTCCACCTTCAACCAGGGGGCCGGTCGGGCCGCGGGCCTGAAGCGCGGCCGCCTGCTGGAGTACCTGACCATCGGCTGGAACATACTGGAGGGCGTAGTCGCGGTCGCCTCCGGCATCGTCGCCGGGAGCGCCGCGCTAGTCGGCTTCGGCATCGACAGCTTCATCGAGTCGCTCTCGGGCGGGGCGCTCCTGTGGAGGCTGCGCT
This sequence comes from Pyrinomonadaceae bacterium, assembly GCA_035761505.1. Lineage (GTDB taxonomy): Bacteria > Acidobacteriota > Blastocatellia > Pyrinomonadales > Pyrinomonadaceae > JAIVJM01. Next base: position 15,859 of record DASTQX010000157.1, on the reverse strand, counting down.
CGGACGAGGACTCGGAGCGACGGGAGCGGATAGCCCTCAAGCTCGTGGGCGGGAGCTTCCTCGCGCTCGCCGCCTACGTCGCCTTCGACGCCGGGAAGTCGCTCGTCCTCCGCGAGCCGCCCGTGGAGAGCTACGTCGGCATCGGCCTCGCCGCGCTGTCACTCGTTGTGATGCCGCTGCTGGCGCGGGCCAAACGCCGCGTGGCGGCGGGCCTGAACAGCAGGGCCATGCAGGCCGACTCTCGGCAGACTGACATCTGCGCTTATCTCTCCGCCATCCTGCTCGGCGGCTTGCTGCTCAACGCGGCTCTAGGCTGGTGGTGGGCCGACCCCGTGGCGGCGCTCGTGATGGTGCCGATCATCGTTAAGGAAGGCGTCGAGGCCCTGCGCGGGGAAACCTGCTGCGACGGAGGGGCGTGCCACTAGCGATTCCGGGGCGGGCCTGAATTTACTATGGGACTTTATACAACTTTCTTTATGGCGGTCGGCCTTGCGATGGATGCCTTCGCCGTCTCCGTCGCGGACGGAGCGCGTGCCCCGCAACTGCGACTCAGTCGCGCCTTCCTGTTGGCGCTTACTTTCGGCCTGTTCCAAGCCCTGATGCCTCTCATCGGCTGGGCCGTGGGTCTCGGGTTCAAGGACCTCATTTCGTCCGCCGATCACTGGATCGCTTTCGGCCTGCTCGGACTCGTCGGCGGCAAGATGATCTACGCCGACCTCCGCGGGAAGGCTGAGGTCGAGCCGGAGCCTCTCCCGCAGACGGGGGCGATGACACTGCTCGTGCTGGCGGTCGCCACCAGCATCGACGCGCTCGCGGTCGGGTTCAGCCTGACGTTCGTCGAGTCGATCCTCCTGCCCGTGTCAGCCATCGGCTTGGTCACATTCTCCCTGTGCCTTGCGGGCGTGCACCTCGGCCATAGGTACAGCCGCCTCAGCAAGGGTAGAGTTCAGATGATCGGCGGGGCGATCCTGATCGTGATCGGCGTCAAGATTCTCGTCGAACACCTGTCCTGAGACCACGGGCAACTCGAATCATTCGGATGATGGAGAATCCGCTGAAGTATTTCCTGCCCGTCTACCTGGCCGCCTACTTCTTCGCCGCCTTCTTCTGGCGCTCCTACGCAGTGTGGAAGAGGACGAATGTGAACCCGCTCGTCTTCAAAGGCTCCGACAACTCGCACGACTACATCGGGCGAGTCTTCAAGCTCATGTTCGGCGCAATCGTGGCTGTCGTGGTCATCTACTCAACCTCGGAACGGCTCTACCAGTACCTGATGCCCATCGGTTGGCTTGAGCCCCTCATCCTTCAGTCGGCCGGAGTAGTCTTACTTCTCATGTCCCTCGCGTGGACGGTCGTGGCTGAGGCTCAGATGGGCGAGTCGTGGCGCATCGGTATTGACCAAGATCACCGGACGCCTCTGGTGCGAAAGGGGGTCTTCGGCCTCTCCAGAAACCCAATCTTCCTCGGCATGATGATCACCCTTCTTGGCCTCTTTCTGGTCATCCCCAACACCCTCACGCTGCTCACATTTGTGATGGGCGTCGTGCTGATCCAGATTCAGGTGCGGCTCGAGGAGGAGTTTCTTGGCAGGGTACACGGCGAAGAATATGCGGAGTATAGACGAAACGTGCGCAGGTGGCTTTAAGAGCCTGAGGCTTGAAGAGACGGCGAAGATTTTTATCTCTTGATATTTCGTTCCGAGGAAGTGAATCTAGTGTGAATGACCTGGCTCTTAAAAGCGATCATGACCGGCGTGGTGAGCTTTGCGGCGACCAACATCGACGACATATTCGTCCTGACGCTCTTCTTCGGGCAGACGGGTAGGCGGTTGCGGCGTTGGCACATTGTGGCCGGCCAGTACTTTGGCTTCACGGCTCTCGTCGCCATCAGCCTCGTCGGTTACTTCGCACGTTTGGTTGTGTCACCCGCCTGGGTCGGGCTGCTCGGGCTGCTGCCCGTTGCGATAGGCGTAAGAGGGTTACTGTGGCGTGGCGAAGTCGAGGAAGAAAAGGCGGAAGCTGTGGGGGCAGCCGGTGTGCTGTCTGTTGCTGCGGTGACGTTCGCCAACGGTGGAGACAACGTCGGCATTTACACGCCACTCTTCGCGGCAAGTGATCTTGCGACGCTGCTGGTGATATTGGCCGTTTTCTTCGTGATGCTGGCCGTGTGGTGCGTGGCCGGTTACTTCCTGGGCAATCATCCAGCCGTGAGACGGACGCTCGACCGCTACGGTCATATCATCGTCCCATTCTTATTGATCGGGTTAGGAGTTTACATAATGCTTGAGAGCGGAACACTCAAGCTACTCGGCCTGTAAATCACTCAAAAGGTGGGCGCCGGGTCGGGCGGGGATTGAGCCGCTGTGTTTCATGGTGGTGGGAGAGAACCGCATACGATTGTGCTCTCAAGCGTCGATTTTATTAGAAACTCTCTCCGAACCGGGTTAAATGAAATCGTGTGCACGGTGTTGTCTTTAGAGCGAGGTCGAAGAGCCATGACGAATAACACTGACGCGCCGAAAGAGTCCCCCTTGGCCTGTGATATGAGCGCGATTGAACCTGCGCGTAGGGGGCGACACATAGCCACGGGTCGAGAGTTGTTCAGCGCCGTGATGGACATCCGGGAACTGCCTGACGGCTACACCTTCCGCCTCCACAATGGGCCTGATGTGCTTATCAAGACGGCGGAGTTCATCTCTCTTGAAAAACTCTGCTGCCCGTTCCTGAGGTTCGTGATTGAGGTCGAGCCGGAGGGCGGGGCGGTGTGGCTGCGCCTGACGGGTCGCGAAGGTGTCAAGGCTTTCATCCGAGAGGAGGTCAGCGGGCTCCTCGGTGGGGTCATCAATTGGGCGACATGATATGAACACGCTGGCGCGTTCAATACTTTTCTTCTTTCTGGCCGGGCTGATGGAGATCGGCGGCGGCTACCTGATGTGGCTCTGGCTGCGCGAGAAGTGGGCTTGGTGGGTGGGCGCCCTCGGCGCTCTGGTGCTCATCGGTTACGGCGTGGTGCCGACGCTCCAGCCGGCAAACTTCGGGCGCGTCTACGCCGCGTACGGCGGCGTGTTCGTCGTGATGTCAATGCTGTGGGGCTGGTGTGTTGACGGCCGGCGCCCCGACGGCTGGGACGTCGCCGGTGCGGCCCTCTGCGTCGGCGGCGTCTGTCTCATGATGTACGCACCAAGACAGTCATGAATGTCAGCGGGAAGCCGCGCCTTCTCCCTGCACGGACCGTATGTTCTGCTAACTCCGCCGCTATGCAAACCGCCCGCAACTGCGTGTTGAATTTCCCCTTGACTCTGGACTGAGCTCCAGATTGTAGAATCTAATCGATGTCGAAGGAGGATGTAGACCGCCGTGTCACAGTCTGAGCTTCGCATCGGGGAGTTGGCGGCGCGCGCCGGAGTCTCCGTAGACACCGTGCGCTTCTACGAGCGCCGGCGGCTGCTGCCGCGCGCGCACCGCACCGGGGGCGGTTTTCGACTCTTCCCGGCGGAGGCGGTCGAGCGCATCCGCTTCATCAAGCAGGCGCAGGAGATCGGCCTCTCACTCGAAGAGATCGGAGGGCTGCTCGCGGAAGGCGGCGCGGCCGAGTGCCAGCGTGTGCATGACCTGCTGCGCGCGAAGCTCGGAGAGTTGGACGGGAGGATCAAGGCCATGCGAGCCTTCCGGCGCACGCTCGCCCGCCACTATGAGGCCTGCGAAAAAGAACTGAGTGAGCACGGGAAGGCTGCTCATTGCCCGGTGCTGATCGAGATCAGCCACACCGCCCACGAAGAGGCGGGCGCCGGGAAGGGGAAGAAGAGATGAAAGAGAAACTGGCGACGGGAGGCGCTGTTGCCGCGGCGGCGGCGGCGAGCCTGTGCTGCATCGGCCCTCTGCTCTTCGTTGCGCTGGGCCTGGGGGCGTTCGGGGCGTCCGCCGCCTTCGAGACCCTGCGCCCGTATCTTCTGGGCGCGGCCGTGTTGCTGTTGGCCTGCGGGTTTTACCGGGCCTACTTCCGGCGTGCGGACGCGAGGTGCGCCCCGGGCGAAGCTTGCGTCATCAAACCCGCCGGCCGGGCGACCCGGGCGGCGCTCTGGGTCGCCGCCTTCTCCGTCCTCGCCTTCGCGCTCTCGCCCTACTACGCCGGGGCGCTCACGCGCAGGCTGAGCACCAAGACTACTCAGCCTGAGGCCGCGCAGCCTTCCGCGGCGCACGCGACCTTCAAAGTTACCGGCATGACGTGCGCCGGGTGTGAGGCGACGATTAAGCTCGCGCTCGAGCAGACGCCGGGCGTGCGCGGCTCCGAAGTGAGCTACGACCGCGGCGAGGCGGTCGTCGAGTATGACCCCTCGGTCACCGACGTCGCGAAGATTCAGAAGGCCATCGACGGGACCGGATACACGTGCGAGATCAAAAGGTAAATCAGATGAGCTGCTGTACGACAGACGCGCCGGCAGCGGAGGCGACTCTGTTCGACGAGGAGAAAGCACCCGCACCCCAGGATGATGCGGGCCGCGGCTGCGCGAGTTGCGGATCGGTGAGCCGCCCCGTCACGCGCAGGACCGTTCTGCTGATGCTCCGGCCGGAGGTGCTCGACCGCGCGGGCAATGGCGAGTACCGCTTCTGCACCGGCCCGGACTGCCCCATCGTGTACTTCACGGAAGGCGAAGGGCTATGCTTCACGACGGAAGATCTGCGCGTGCGCGTCGGGCTGAAGGAGAAGGACGACCCCGTCCCCCTCTGCTATTGCTTCGGGTTCGACGAGCGCGACGCGCGCGAAGAGATCGCCCACACCGGGCAATGCTCGATCCCACGGCGCATCACAGGTCTGATCAGGCAGGGCATGTGCGCGTGCCCGGAGAGGAACCCGTCGGGCGCGTGCTGCCTGGGCGAGGTGAACAGGGCCGTCAAGCGGCTGCTGGCCGGGGCGGTCGAATCGCCCCGGACGGCGTGACCGCCGAGGAGGGCATACCATGAAGCATAAGGGAGTATGGCTCTCTCTGCTCTTGCTGAGCCTGACGGCGTGGGCGGCCTGTACGGCGTCGTCTTCGAGTAGTAACCGGCAGGCGAATGGAGGTCAAGCTAAAATGTCCGAGCCGACTCCGAGCCCGTCGCCGCAGCCACGCCCTTACTCGACAAATCTCGACGAGCTGCGCGCCGCCTTCAACCGCGACAAGGGGAAGGTGCGGCTGGTGACGCTGCTCTCGCCGACCTGACCGGCCTGCGTCGTTCGGGGGGCCTCCGAAGTCCAAAATAAAGTGCTGGGTCGAATCAAGAGCGACGATGTGCGCGTCTACGTCGTGTGGGTGCCGTCGCTGCCGGCGGACGACGAGAGCAAGGTCCCGGCGGCGACCGCCAAAATTCCCGACGAGCGCGCGAGCCATTACTGGGACGAGAAGGGCGCGTTGAAGGTGGCGTATCATCTGGCGCTGAAGATGGATGAACTCGCGTGGGACGTGTATTACGTCTACAGGCGGGGCGTGGAGTGGACCGGGGACTTGCCGCCCGCCCCCGACTACTACATGCACCAACTGCGCAGCCTCCCGCCAGAGCGGATGCTCGACGGCGACAAACTGGCGGAAGAGATGAACAAGCTGCTCCAGTAGGCGACCAAGAACATGAAGCGCAAATACACACGATTATTGGTCGCCAGCCTCGTAGCGTTAGCTCTGATCTTCGTTGGGGGCTACCTGCTTCTGAGTGGCGGCAGGAGCTACTCGACCGACCTGAACGGCCTGCGCGCTCAGTTCAACCAGGACAGGGGCAAGGTAAGGCTCCTGGTGGTGCTCTCGCCGACCTGACCGGGCTGTCTTCGGGGGGCCTCCGAAGTCGAAAGCGTGCTCGCGGAGATCAAAGACCCGGACGTGCGCGTCTACGCCGTCTGGGCATCGATCCTCAAGTCAGATTTTGAAATAGCCGTCGGCCGCGCGACGAAGCATCTGCCCGCCGAGCGCGTGAGCCATTACTGGGACGGCGATGGCGAGTTGGTCAAAGCCTACGGGCGCGTGCTGAAACTCGGCGGCGACGAGACCGCGTGGGACGTGTACTACGTCTACGGCCGCGACGCCGAATGGAAGGACGAGCCGCCGGCGCCCGGCTTCTTCATGGATCAGGTCGGACTCCCCGGTGGGCAGCCGCTCGACGGCAATAAGCTCGCCGCCGAGGTGAGGAGACTGCTTCAGCAGACGAAGTAATTACCCGCGAGGTGAGAAAGAGATGATCAAAAGACTGGTGATCGCCGGCGCGGTGACGGCCCTCGTGCTGGCCGTCTTTGCGGACGCGACGTCGGCCGCCACGCGCACCACCACCATCTACGTGACGGGCATGACCTGCGCCGGCTGCGCCATCTCGATCGAGCAGGTGCTGAAGAACACCGAAGGGGTCGAGGAGGTGCGCGTGAGCTACGAGCGCGGGGAGGCCGTCGTGAAGTATGACGACCGGAAAGTGACCGCCGCCCGCCTGCGGGAGGCCATCAACGGCATCGGCTACCGCGCGACGGCGAGACCGCCCAAAAAGGGGCGGGGGGTGAAGCAAACAGCCCCCGCGTGCTGTGGTGCGGAGTCCTGCGACACGCAGCCGCCCGGCTAGAGCGACGGGAATCAGCGCGTACCATTCTTACCAGAGACATGCTGAGGACTCTGCACAAGATCAGCTCCGCCTTACTCGCCGCACTCGGGGTCGTCCACACCGCCCTGACGCCCGTCTTCTACGGCAGGTTCACGATGGGCGCGTTGTGGTTCGCCGGCTCGGGCCTGGCGATGATCTTCGTGGGCTTCCTCAACCTGACGCTGAGCCGCGATATCGGGCGTGATCGACTCGTCAGAATCTTTTGTTACGCGGCCAACCTGCTGACCCTCAGTTTCGGGTTGCTCTTCGTGACGCTGGACCAGGAGCCGCAGGTCATCTTCGGGATGGTGATGATCGTTCTCATGACGGCGACTGCCTTCACGCTCGGGAGAACACAGAATAATCCCGCCGGTTGACCCACCTTAGTCTTCTACGACCCGACGGTAACGACGTTCACCATTCGTCACCCGGGAGAACGAGCGGCGACGCATGAAAACCCGGGCGCATGCGTCCGGCAGACTCCGAGAGAAACAGCATCATGGGGAGGCTACCGCCGCATTGATGCTCGTCGTACTCGTCGGTCCTGACTTCCAACTCCGGCGTGGCCTCCCACCCGTAGCGCCGGTAAAAGGCTTCCAGCCCCGGCTCCGTAAGGAGCACCGCGGCGTCTGCCTCGTAATCCGAACGGATGTGAGCAGTCGCATCCCGCACGACGCGGCTGCCGTACCACGCGCCGCGAAGCCCCGGGGCCGTGACAACGTCGCCCAGCCCGTACAGTTTCCAACCTCTGCCGAGGTGTGTGACCCTCGCCCAGATGGTGCGGGCGTAACTCCACACCTTGTGCCCGTCGGCGAGAATGAAGTGTGTGGGATGCCACTCCGGCTCGACGAGGGGCCCGGCGGTTTCGTCCCCCGTTGCCGGCCACTCGGCCTGCAACAGGGAGCGAACATGTCGTTCCAGCTCGCGGGGGATTTCATCAGCGCCGTCATAGCGTCGTAACTCAGGCATCTTCCCTGAATAACCCCTGGCAGAGCGGATTTACTAATGCTGAAGGAGAGTTACTCTTATCACAACGGCCCCGCCGGACGACTTTTGACCCTCCGACTAGGCGCCCGCCCCGCCCGCCTCTTCGCCGCCCTTCGTCCCGATCTCGCGCGTCAGCGCCTCCAGTCTCAGCCGGTCGAGCTTCTCAAACGGGAGCGCGCAGAACAGCTCGATCCGCCGCTGGAGTAGCATCGCCACCTGCCTGAACTGCCGGTAGATTTCACCGTCCGTTCCTTCGGCCTCCGCCGGGTCGGGCGCGCCCCAGTGGGCGATGATGGGCTGTCCCGGCCACACGGGGCAGGTCTCGCGAGCCTTGTCGCAGACCGTGATGACGAAGTCGAACTCGACTTCCTGGAACTCCTCGCAGCCTTTACTCCGAGCTTCGGAAGAGTCTATGTGGTAGACCTCTTTGAGCACACGTAGCGCGTAAGGGTTCACCCTCCCCGTAGGGTAAGAGCCGGCGCTGTAAGACTGAAAGCGCGTGCCGCCGACGCGCCTGATCAGGTACTCGCCGAAGATGCTGCGCGCCGAGTTACCCGTGCAGAGGAAGAGAATCTTGTAGGGCTCGTCGTCGTGATTCATGACCCCTCCTGTCAGTGCCCTCTGATGAACTCGCCCACCCACTCGCGTATCTCGTCACGGACGCGGCGGAAGACGGCCATCGTCGTCTCGGTGTCGGCCGCGCCGGGTGCGGGCGGGTCCTCGAAGCTGTGGTGGATGTGCTCGGCGCGGCCGGGGAAGACGGGGCAGGTCTCTCTGGCGTTATCGCAGACCGTGATGATGTAGTCGAACTCCTGCCCGACGAACTCGTCCGCCGACTTCGAGCGGTGTGATGAGATGTCGATGCCGATCTCGCGCATCGCCTCGACAGCCTCGGGCCGCACGCGGCTCGGGTTGACGCCGGCGCTCTCCACCTCGAAGCGGTCGCCCCCGTCGTGCCTCATAATCCCTTCGGCCATCTGGCTCCGGGCGGAGTTGCCCGTGCAGAGAATAAGCACCCTCTTCCTATCAGCCATCCTCGCCCTCCCTTGTATCTTTGCAGTGGACGACCTCGACGGGGCACGGCGCGTGGTCTACGACGTACCGCGACACGCTCCCCTCGATCATCCGCCGCAGCCCGGTGTGGCCGCGGGAGCCGACGACGACGAGGGTCGCGCCCCACTCCTTCGCCTCCTCCACGATGGCCTTGCCCGGCTCGCCGTCCCGCACCGAGGCTTCGGCGTCGAGCCCTTGTTCGAGCAGCCAGCCGCACGTCCGCTCGACCAACTCTTCCGAGCGTTCCTTTATCTCCCGCCGCGCCCGGTCGAGGTCGCCGCCGGAGTCGTGCCAGAGTTCTTGGGCGGGCGGCACGAACTTGCCGACGGCGTGCAGCACCCTGATGGTCGTTCCTTCCTCCCAGCGGCGGGCACCCACTTCGTTGACGGCCTCTTCGGAGCAGGGGTCTTCGTCAATCGCTAAAAGCACCTTCACGGCGTCTCCCTCCTTCCTCCCCGTGCGGGACGACGACTTCCTCCGCGGCCTCGGGCAGAGAGGGGACGAGCCATCTGAACAGGAGCGTGGCCGCGGCGGCGCCAAGGAGCTGCGCGACGACGAAGCCGGGGACGTCCGCCGGCCTGATCCCGGCAAAGGTGTCCGAGGCCGAGCGCGCGAGCGTGACCGCCGGGTTGGCGAAGGAGGTCGAAGCCGTGAACCAGTAGGCGGCGGTGATGTAGGCCGCCACGGCGAAGGGCACGACCGCTTTCTGCTTGAGCCGCACGCAGCCCCAGATGACCGCCAGCAGCCCGAACGTGGCGACGAATTCGCTGAAGAGCTGGGCGCCGCCCTGTCGCACTTTTTGGGAGGCGAAGAAGATCGGCAGCTCGAACATCACGTCCGCCGCGGCCACGCCCGCGTAAGCGCCCGCGACCTGCGCCCCTAAGTATGCCGGGACGTCACGCCACGCGATGCCGCCTTGCGACGCATCAGCCAGTGTCACCGCCGGGTTGAAGTGTGCGCCCGAGATGGGGCCGAAGGTCAGGATGAGGGCGACCAAGGCCGCGCCTGTCGCCAGCGTGTTGGCGAGTAAGGCTATCGCGACGTTCCCGCCGCTCAAACGCTCGCCCATGATGCCGGAGCCGACCACGGTGGCCAGCAGCATCGCCGTCCCCACGGCTTCGGCGGTCGCGCGTCTCGGCAGGTCTCTCATACCCCTCCAGTCACTCCGACAAGCGCTGAGAAAAACATTCGCTTGAACGAATATAGGCCGAGGGTATGCCCGCCGGGAATATCTGTCAAGGCGAATGTATGGTTATGATAGTATGAGCCCGTTATGAGCAGGGCGGCCAGGAAGTTCGACATGGAGATGTTCTTCCGCGCGCTGGCGGACCGCACGCGGCTGCGTCTCCTCAACCTGATGGGCACGGACGAGGTCTGCGTCTGCTTCTTCGTGGAGATTTTAGAGGTCAACCAGCCGAAGGTGTCGCGCCACCTGGCCTACCTGCGCAGGGCCGGGATCGCGGCGGCGCGGAGAGAAGGGACGTGGATGCACTACCGCGTCGTCGGGCCGTCACACGAGGACGCCGCGAAAGTCCTCGAAGACGTGCGCGCGTGGCTCGCGCGCGACCCCGAGATGCGGAGGGAGCGCAAGAAACTGGTGAAGGTCTGCTGCGCGCCGGACCCGCCGGAGCACCTTTTAGGCGCGCCCCGACCGGCGAGCATCTCGACCTGCCGCGGGGGCCAAAGTTGAAACTGCGAACCGGCGCTTGACCCTGTAGACGAATACGGAGTTTACAATGTTCGTCAAGGGGGAAGTAGTGATGAATGACAAACGCAAGATCGAAATCTTCAGCGCCGGCTGCCCGGCGTGCGAAAGCGCCGTCCAGACGGTCAACCGTATCGCCGGCCCGTGCTGTGAAGTCGAAGTCCTGGACATGCACCGGCCGGAAGTGGCGGCGCGGGCCGAGCAGTTAGGCGTCCGCAGCGTCCCGGCGGTGACGGTTGACGGTCAACTCGCCAGCTGCTGCGCCGGGCGCGGCGTTGACGAGGCAACCCTGCGGGCCGCGGGAGTCGGCACCCCGCTGCCGTAGGCGGTCGTCTGTGGGGGGAGTACAAAAGAGATGAGAAGAACACTTACGGCGCTGCTCGGCTTGGTCCTCCTCTTCGGCGGGGCGGGGACTTCCCGCGCCGAGGTGAAGCGGGTCGAGATGCGCATCGCGGGTTACCTGTGCGGCAATTGAGTCTTCAACATCCAGAAGGCCGTGAGCCGTCTCGACTACGCACCGAAGCTGAAAGAAATTCAGATCACCGACATCAAGAAGGGTCTCGGCGTCTTTACGCCGAAGCCGGACAAAGCCGTGTCTTTCGCGGCATTGAAGGACGCGCTGAAGAAGGCAGGCTACACGCTCGACTCGGCCGAGGTAGTCGTCGCGGGGACGCTCCGGCGCGACGACAAAGGGTGGTGGCTCGTCGCCGATTCGACGGGCCAACGTTTCGCACTCGCAGGGCCGGAGGTCGAGAAAGCGTTGGCCGGGGCCGCGCCGGACACGCGGGTCGAACTAACCGGCGAATGGAAGACCGTCGGCGAGGGCGCCGCGGCGCGCGAGGTCATCACGCCGCGCACCGCTAAGAAGACGGAAGGCGCGAGCAAGGCGGACTGGAGCAAAGCTGACGTCGCACCGCCACCCGCCGTGAGCTTCGTGGCCGTGGGCTTCGATGGGTCGTCGGCAAGCCCGTTCACCGGCTCACTGACGAGTATTCCCGCGGCCCCGATCCGCGTGACCTCGCCGGGGCTGACCGTCTACAAGGGGGGCGCGGTCACCCCGCGCCTCTTCCTCGTCGAGCAGCACCTCGGCGGGTTGGAGGTGAGCCGCCAGGTCTTCCAGTTGAGCGTCTCCTACACGCCGACGCCGAGGACGCAGCTCGAAGTCGAAGTGCCGGTCTCGCGCACGTCCTTCGACGACGGGGACAACTCTGGTTCGGGCGTCGGATTGGGCAACGTCACGCTGTGGGGCAAGTACCGCTTCTACCGGACGGTGAAGACGTATGGCGACCGCCAAGCGTCGGCCCGCTTCGGGCTGGAGCTGCCGACGGGCAAGAAGGACGCGCCGGCCGAGAGCGAGGTGAACGCACCCGCCTTCGTGCGGCAGCAACTCACGCCCATCAACGGCGGACTCTCGCCTCACCTCGATCTGTCGTTCTCTCAGGCCGGGGGGCGCTTCATCTTCGGCGGTAACGTCGAGGGGATTTTGCGGTCGGAGCGCGACGGCTTCCGCATGGGGCACGAGGTGAGGGTCAACACCGACCTGGAGTACGTCCTGCTGCCGTTCAAGTACGAGCAGCCGGGGGGCGAGCTGTTCGTCATCCTCGAATCGAGCTTCGTCCACCGGGGGAGGGGCCGCGTCGGCGGCGTCGCAGTGCCGGGGAGCAACTCGACCGAGTATTACCTCGCGCCGGGGCTCCAGTACGCGGCCGACCCGCGGTTCGTGGTCGAGGGGAGCGTCCAACTCCCTGTAGTCCGGAACACCGGCCCGCTCGTGCTCCGCAACGACAGGAACATCCTGCTCGGCATCAAGTATCTGTTCTGAGGGGGCCGAGATGTTGAGAGTCGTAGCCCTGCTGGCCGCACTCCTCGTTCCGCCGTCTGCCGTCCCAGGCCAGATGCAGAAAGCCCCTCCTCTGGCGCTCAAAGACCTGCGGGGGCGCACGCACCGCCTCGACGACTACAAGGGGAAGGTCGTGCTGCTGAACTTCTGGGCGACGTGGTGCCCGCCCTGCCGGGCCGAGGTGCCCGACCTCGTGAAGTGGCAGCGTGAGTACGGGAAGCAGGGATTGCAAGTGATCGGCGTGACTTACCCGCCGACAAATCTGGCGGACGTGCGCCGTTTCCTCCGACGCCACAAAATCAGTTACCCGGTGCTGCTCGGCGCCCGCGAGACCAAGACCCTTTTCATGCAAGGCGAGACGCTGCCGGTGACGGTGGTGATCGACCGCGAGGGGAACGTCCGAGAGCACATCGAGGGCATCCTCCTGCCGGAAGAGTTCGAGGAGAAGATCAGACCTTTGCTCAGCCCGAATTAGCGTGGCGAATTACGGGAGGTTGCGTATCTCTTCGTCACCGCCCTCGGGCCGGCGGCATGCGCAGGTATGACGACAACACGCCCGGAAAACTTTGCCGGAGCCCGCCCCAATAAATGATCCCTGCCATGACCGAATTCACCTACCGCGGCAGCGACGGCTGGCCGCTGTACGCAACCACCGTAGGTCCCGCCGTCGGGACGGCGGCCGGCGGCGAAAACCCGGTACTCGTCCTGCTCCACGGCGGCGGCCCGGACCACCACAGCCTGGTGCCGATGGCCCGACAACTCGCCGACCGCTACGCCGTGGTGCTGCCCGACGTACGCGGCTACGGCCGTTCGGTCTGCCCCGACCCGGCCCGCCACACCTGGTCCCGGTACGCCGACGACGTGATCGCCCTCCTGGACCACCTCGGCGTGCGTCGCGCCGTCGTGGGCGGGGCAGGCTTGGGAACAACCATCACCCTGCGCGCCGCGCTCGCACACCCCGCACGGGTCAGCGCCCTGGTGCTGATCAGCGTCGAAGACATCGAGGACGACGAGAAGAAGGAGGCCGAGACCGCGTTCCTCGACGCCTTCGCCGCCCGCGTCCGGGCCGATGGCATCGAAGCCGCCTGGGAGCCGATCCTGGAGGACCTCGCGCCGATCATCGGCGCCATGGTGCGCGACGCCATCCCCCGCTCAGACCCCGCCAGCATCGCCGCCGCGGCGGCCATCGGCCGTGACCGCTCTTTCCGCACGGTCGGCGAGCTCGCGGCCATCACCGCGCCGACCCTGATCTTCCCCGGGATCGACGAACGACACCCGACGGCCCTGGCCGAAGAACTCGCCCGCGTCCTCCCGCGGGGACATCTCGCGCCGGTGACGCTCTCGGCCGGCCTTCGCACGGCCGACGACTTCGCCCGCGCCTTCGCCCCGACCATACGCGACTTCCTCACCACTACCGCAGCCCGTCCCTGAGAGTCACCAAGGCCCGGCTGACCGCCCGGGTAAGTACCAGGCACACGCGACAAATGAGACCGGTTCATTTCCGAACCCGCGCGCCTCGGTACGGGATCGGACGGCGATGCGAGCGAACCCCTACAGGGTATCGGTATGCGGCTGCACAAAAACTCTTGACAACCGCCGACCCCTTGCTTAGGCTGTCTGCCGTTCCCCGAAGTCGTGTGGCCGGAACCTTCACCTTCGGCCCCCTAATCGTTCTTAAACACAAATCGGAAGTGACCTGACGGCAGCCGCTAGCCCCGTAGCTGTCCGGGTCACTCGGGATACCCGCCCCTCGGCGGCTGCTGCCGGCCTGTCTGCCCCCGCAGGGGGCCGCGGCGGCTGGCTTAGGGCGCGATGTGTCTGTAAGTGCGACCAGCCGTCGCGGGCTGGCCGGGCCGTTCACCCACCTTCTCGTGTCAGCGCGCACGGGATCATATAAGGAGAATCCGATGAACCTGAGAAAAGCTTTGCTGGTCTGGGCGCTGGTTCTCGCCGCGGTCGTCACCCTGGGGCTGCCGATGGGCGCGTGGGCCTCTCACCGCTGGGGCTGCTGGAAGTACGCCGACGCCAACATCAGTTGGTACAACGGCGGCACCGGCGACTACTTCAACATCTACAACGAGGAGGCCCGGACCGACTCCAACTCCTGGCACAACTTCACCGACATCAACCTCAACCCGGTCGGCGCGGCGGGGACGACCGACCACGTCAACGCCTACAACGGCTTCTACGGCGCGACGGGTTGGCTCGGCATCGCCGAGATCCGCGGCGCCAGCGGCTGCACCGTCCGCAACGGGCGCGCTCGCCTCAACCAGTCCTACCTCGACAACGGCAGCTACAGCCGCACCAACAAGAAGCATGTGGCCTGCCAGGAAGTCGGTCACCTGTTCGGCCTGAACCACAACCGCGGGTCGTCGACCACCTGCATGAACGACACGATCCTGACGGCCCCGCAGCCGAACACCCACGACCGCGACTTGATCAACTCACTCTACTAGAGACGGGAGGCAAAGAGAGATGACACGTAAAACATTCTGGACCTACACACTGATCGTCGCCCTCTGCGGCCTGTCCGTCTCGGCGGCCGTCGGCTGGAGTCGCCACCAGCAGCCCGCCGCGGGCGGAACCAAGACGGCGGCTTCGTGGAAGCACCACTTCAAGGACGCCAAGGAGCTGGTCAAGAGCGCCGACGCCGTCGTCGTCGCACGCGCCGACTCGGTCGCGCCGGGGCGCGTCGCCTACTCCGCGGACGGCCAGGACTCGCTCTCCTTCGAGGTCGTCAACTTCACCGTCGTCGACGGGCTGAAGGGCGAGAAGGACGGCTCGATGGTTTCGGTCGAGCGCGTCAGCAGCACACAGGGCGGCGACGTGGCCTACTTCAACTTCGACGGCGGCAACTACGAGGTGGGCGGCACCTACCTGCTCTTCCTGAAGCAGCAGGAGGACGGCGGCCCCTTCTACTACCAGATCAACGACCAGGGCCGCTTCCACGAGGAGGGAGGCCAACTGCGGGCGGTCGATCCCGGCGACCCCGTCGCGGCCCTCTTCCAGGGCAGGTCGGTGAAGGAGGCCAAGGCGCTGGTGAAGGAGAACAAGTAACGGCGGGAGGGACCTCCCGCGAATCAGGTTGAGGGGGAGAACTGTCCGCCCGCGGGGCGGCGGTTCTCCTCCGAACTTTTTCATCCACGTTTGCGGGAGCGCGCGCCGGTGCGAGCGCGACCCGTTACCAACGCTTAATCGACTACGGTTGAAAGGAGACCGCCATGACTCGCCGCAAAAGGTTATTGCTGGTGGCCGTGATCGCCGCCAGTGTCTTCGTCCCGAGTTACCGCGCCGCGGGCCTGAACGGTGACGGCGAGGCGAAGTCGAACGGGCTCGACGTGGAGATCAACAGGGCCGGGGCGGGCGCGTCTTACGTCCCCGCACTCGGCGAGGGGCCGGGCAGGTACACGGTGATCCGCGCGGCCGAAAGCCCGGGCGCGAAGGCGTCCGAGACGCGCGTCTACGGCGTCAAGGTCGCCCCGCGGCTGGAGGGCGGCGCGGTCAGGATCAACCTTTCGATTCTTTCGGGAAAGTTCGACGAGGTCACGGACTGCGAGCAGATAAAGGCGCTTCGGGAAGAGCCCGCCTCTACTTACCTCGTCCGCAGAGGGGAGATGGTGCGCGTCACGCAGTTCGAGGGCCTCGGCATCCAGCCCTTCGAGGTGAAAGTCGTCGGCGCCGACA
>DASTQX010000156.1:0-21524 GCA_035761505.1 Pyrinomonadaceae bacterium | reverse complement strand
GGCCACGCCCGGCGTCGTGATGACGCCCGCCGACTCGCACACGGCCCCCGCCGCGCGCGCGCCCTCGTCGAACGCCCGCTCGATCCACCCGCCCGACTCGCGCGTGTCGCGCCCCGTGACGATGCGCGCCGCGCGCCCCTCTCTCGCCGACAGGTGCGCGGCCAGCGAGCGCCCCGCCGCCCGCACCGTCTCCGCGTCGAGCGGGAAGACCCCCGCCTCGCCCCGCATCCCGTCCGTCCCGAAAAGTCTTTTCATAAGGCAATCATAAGAGTTCAAAGTTCAAGGCTCAAAGCTCAAAGTTCAAGACCAAGCTCCTGCTCTTAACTTTGAACTTTGAGCCTTGAACTCATCTGATGATGTTGATGGTTTCGGGAGAGACGGCGACGAGTTCGACGCGGTTCTGCGCCTCCGGCGGCAGCGAGAGGCGGGGCGCGGTCGTGCCGTCCTCCCTCAGTTCCGCGACGACGCGCACGTCCTCGGCGCGCAGGTTTTCGACGACGGAGCGTGGGCCTCGGAGCGTGACCGTGACCGTCGAGGGTTGCGTCTGGCCACCGGCGGCGGAGCGCACGGGCACGTCGTTGAAGCGGCGCTCGACGACCACCTCGCTGATCTCGACGTTCACCGAGACGTTCGGGTCGAGCGGCACGACCTTGCGGTCCGGGATGTCCACAGCGACTTGCGGGTACGCGAGGCTCCCCCTGTGGCCTTCGAGCGAGATGGTCTCGGTGTGCGCGCGCTCGATGGCGACGACGTGACTTTCGGGGCCGCGCACGCGCACCCTTCCGGGGTTGACCTGCACCGCGCCGCGCGTGAAGCCTTCGGGCGGCGTGCCCTCGAAGCGCGCCTCGACTTCGACCTCGCGGACGACGACGGGTTCGAGCCGGAGCGTGACGCTGCGCGGCATGACTTGGACGATGCGGACGCCGCTGGGCAACTCCATCTGCACGTTCTGCTGCGACAGCCGCGCGACGCGGTCGCCCGGCTTGAGGTGCTTCACGTCGGCGCGCGCGACGAGGTTGCGCGCGTTAATCTCGGCGAGTTTCCCCTGACTACCTTCGAGCGTCACGTCCACCTCAGTGAGCGGGTCGTTGCCGATCTCGACGTTATCCGGCAGGGAGAATTCGAGCGCCACGCCGCGCAGCCGCACCGAGGAAGGAGCGCGCTCGCCCGTCACGGCGAACCACAGCCCCAGCGTGATGAGCATCGCGAGCAGCTTCAGCGTCCAGTCTTCGAGGAAGAACTCGCGCAGCCACCCGCGCGCCACGTGCCGCGCCTCGCCACCTCTTCTTTTCACTTCACGGAAAGACATAGAAATGAGGCCGGGGGCTAGAGGCTTGAGACTTGAAGCCGGTGAGAAATTCCATCTTTCACGAGCCTCAAGCCTCTACCCTCTGCTTTCATGTCGTGATTACCCTGTTGGCCTCGGCGTCCGTTTCGGCCTGTTTATCTTCGAGGTCGCCGTCGCGCGGCGCGGGTTCGAGCGCCTCGCGGATTGAGGCGCGGAGCCGAGTCGCGTCCAAGCCGCGCTTGATCTGCCCGCCCTGCACGAACGAGATGAGCCCCGTCTCCTCCGAGACGACGACCGCCACGGCGTCCGTGTCCTCGGTGATGCCGATGGCCGCGCGGTGTCGCGTGCCGAGGTCTTTCGAGAGCAGAGGATTCAGCGTGAGCGGTAGGAAGCACGCGGCGGCGGCGACGCGGTGACGGCGGACGACGACCGCGCCGTCGTGCAGAGGAGTCGCCGGATTGAAGATCGTGACCAGAAGGTCGTAGGAGAGTTCGGCGTCCATCTGCACGCCGCCGTCCACGACGTTGCGGAGGCCGACCACGCGCTCGATGACGATGAGCGCGCCCGTCTTCGTCGAGGCCAGCGTCGTCGCCGCGAGCACGATTTCGTCATAGACGCCCTCGCCGAACTGCCCCCGGTGGCGGAGCATGAAGGGGATGCGGAAGCGATTGCCGAAGGTAATGAGCGCCTGCCGAATCTCGTTCTGGAAGAGGATGATGATGGCGACGCCGACGTAGAGCGGCGCGGGGCGGAGGATAAACTCGACGGTCGCCAGATCGTAGCGCGCCGCTGCCCAGTAGAGCAGTGCGAGCCCGGCGATGCCGGCGGCCATCGGCGCGGCCCGCGTCCCCCGGATGAGCTTCAGCAGCGCGTACACCAGCAGAAAGACCAGCAGGATGTCGAGCCAGTTGCGCGGCTCCCGCAGCCTTTCCAGATAGTGATTGTACGTCTGAAGAAACATCTCTTACGTCAACTGTCCAGCGCCTTACGGCCCGCGTCCGAGAAGTCAAAACGGGCTTCGCGTGCGGTGCTTACACCTTCAGCGACGAGGGCTTCCGAAGCACCCCCAACGTCCACAGTCTCCCACAGCTTGTTGAAGTTACACGCGTCCGCGCTGATTATGCTGCAAAAACGGGCGTAAATCAACGTTCACGCCCGCGCTCTTGCATTTCAGGGCACTTTGAATTTGAGTGAGTGGAAGGCCGCTTAGGGAGTTAGGCTTTAGCCTTGACTCGTCTTTTGATGCGACCTCGGAGGAGGAAGCCGACCAGTTCACCCGCCGCGTTGATGACGGCGAGCGCGCCCGCGCCGTTCTGCGACATCAACTTCTCGGCGCGAGCGAGCGGCGTCGAAGGGTCAACGAAGAGGTCTGAGGCGACGGGGCGCATCACTTCCGAGACGCGCGTGCGGTGCCAGCTCTCGCGCGGGAGTTGGCGCAGGTCTTTGAGCGTGAGGATGCCGTGCAGGCGCGCGGCGTGGGCGACGGCGACCGCCTCCTGCCGGTGCGTGGGCAGGACATTATCTACGAAGTGACTGACGAGCGTGTCGGGCTCGACGGCGAAGGGCGCGGTCATCGCCTCGCCGACAGTGCGGAGCCTGCGCGCTCGTCGGCCTCCGCCCGCGACGGCGCGCGCCGCGTCGAAGAGGAAGAGCCCGACGAGCGCGAGCCAGAGGCCCATGAAGGCGTCGCCCATCCGCAGGTAAAAGTATGCGCCGAAGATGACGAGCGAGCCGCCGATGAGTTGCCCGCCGAGGCTCGCAATGCGCGTCGCCTCTTCGAGCTGCCCCGACCTCTTCCAGAGGTACGCGCGCAGCACGCGCCCGCCGTCGAGCGGGTAGCCGGGCAGGAGGTTCGAGGCGGCGATGACGAAATTCCAGAAGCCGACGATGGAGAGCGCGGCGGCCAGCGTCCGCCAATCCGAGGCCGACGCGACGTAGAATCCGGCGAGCGCCACGACGCCGAGCAGGAAACTCGCGCTCGGCCCCGCGATGGCGATGCGGAACTCCGCGCGCGGGTTGTCGGGCTCGCGTTTGAGGCGTGTCAGCCCGCCGAACGGGTGGAGCACGATCTCCTCGCTCTCGATGCCTTCCGCGCCCGCCACGAGCGCGTGCGACAACTCGTGCCCGAAGATCGAGAGGAAGAGCCCGAAGGTCGTCGCCACGCCCGCGACCCACGCCGTCAGCACGTTGACCTGCACGCCCTGCGTCTTAATCGTCCCCTGCGCGAAGCTCTCCGCGATGACCCACGCGCTCAAAGCGAAGACGAGGAACCAACGGTAGTCAATCCGCACCGGGATGCCGAAGACCCGCGCCACCTGAATCTGCCTTTTGAAGAGCTTGAGGAAGTTCATTTCAGTTTTCAGAATCAGGTTTTCAGTTTTCAGTTGCCCGGACGAAAGGCGATGCCCTCCGGCTGAAAACTGAAAATTGAAAACTGTTCTTACACCTCGAACGCGCCGTCGCTGGCTTCGAGGAGGGCGGACTGTTCGTTGCGGGCGACGCGGCGGAGCAGGAGCGGTTCGTCGAAGAGTTGAGAGAGACCTTTGACGACGGCGTAGCGCGGCTCTTGGGGAAGGCGCGTCGAGAGGCTCGTCTCGCGTTGGAGGAACTCGGCCATGCCGTCGAGGAGCGCGCCGCCGCCCGTGAGGATGATGCCTCGGTCGTAGATGTCGGCGGCCACTTCGGGTTGGAGTTCGGCGAGCGCGCGGTTGACGACGCGCGAGAGGCGGCGGATGACCCCGTCGGCGGCGACGCAGACCTCCTCGCTCTTGATCTCGACGGCGCGCGGCGTCCCCGTCTGCACGTCGCGGCCCTTGACCGTCACGCTCAGAGCGGGGTTGGCGGGCTCGATGGCCGAGCCGAGTTCGACCTTCAAACGCTCGGCGGTGGGCGCGCCGATGATGAGCCCGTGGTGGCGGCGCAGCCTGTCCATGACGGCGAAGTCTATGTCCTGACTCCCGACGCGCTCGGCCTGCGAATAGACGATGCTACCGCGCGCGACGACCGCGACGTTGGTCGTCCCGCCGCCGATGTCCACGACCGCCGAAGCGCGCTTGTCGTCAATCGCCACGCCCGCGCCGATGGCCGCCGCCAAGCCCTCTTCGACCATGTAAACGCGACCGATGTGCGCGTGCTCGGCGGCGGCTAGCAGCGCCCGCTGCTCGACCTGCGTGACGCCGGAAAGGACGCTCATCACGGCGCGGCGGCTGAAGTGTGAGACGCCGCTGCGGGCCGCGCGGACGAAGTGGTCGAGCATGTGCTGCGTGCGCTCGAAGTCGGCGACCACGCCGTCCACGAGCGGCGCGACGAGCGTCACGTCGCGCGGCTCGCGCCCCTGCATCTCGTGCGCCTCGCGCCCGATGGCGACGGCCTCGCCCGTGAGGCGGTTGACGGCCACCACCGAAGGCTCGTCCACCACCACGCCGCGCCCGCGCACGGCGATGATGGTCGTCGTCGAGCCCATGTCAATCGCCATCGAGTCCGAGACCAGATCGCGCAAGCCCGCGAAGCTCAGACGCGACCGTCGCTGCATGAATGAATCTGAGGACATAAAGGTTAAGTGATGAACACGGGACGCTGAACGATGAACTAAGACAAGTCGTTTTCAGTTCATCGCTCGGCGTTCATAACTTCCGCGTTCATCATCGCTTTCTCCTGTTTCCAATCAACTTCAAAGATGGGGACGGGCTGCACGCGGTTCTTGACGGTGATGGGCGGGCGCGGGCTGAAGGTGCAGTTGACGCCCGCGGAGGCGATGGCCGCCGCCTCGCTCAGCAGAATCTGTCCGGGCTGCGCGTTGGACTCAAGGCGTGACGCGAGGTTGACGGTGTCGCCGATGGCCGTGTATTCGGAGCGGCGCTCGGAGCCGATGTAGCCGACCGTCGCTTCGCCCGTGTGGAGGCCGATGCCGATGCTGATTTCGCTCAAGCCCTCGGAGCGCAGCTCTTCGTTAATCTCGTTCATCTGCCGCTGCATCGAGACGGCGGCGGCGACGGCGTTGCAGGCGTCCTGCGGCGTCGCGGCGGGCGCGCCGAAGAGCGCCATCAGCCCGTCGCCGAGGTACTTATCCAGCGTCCCGCCGTGCGCGAAGATGATGTCGGACATCGCCGTGAAGTAGTGGTTCAGAAGCTGCACGACCTTCTCCGGCTGCGCCTTCTCCGAGAGGCGCGTAAAGCCTCGGATGTCGGCGAAGAGCACGGTGATGGTCTGGTTGACGCCGCCGAGTTTGAAGGAGTCGGGGTTTTCCAGAATCTGCTGGACGACGTATTCGGGCATGAAGCGCGAGTAGTTGGCGCGCGCCACCTCTTCGCGCGCGAGCCGCTCGTGCGCGCGGGCGTTCTCGACGGCGATGGCGGTCTGCGCGGCGACCGCCGAGACGAGTTCGAGGTCGTCGCGCGTGAACGAAGTGAAGGCGTCGAGGCGGTCGGCGTAGAGCGCGCCGTGGACGCGCGACTCGGCGGCGAGCGGCGCGCAGATGGTCGAATGTACGCCTTGCGAGACGATGGAGTGGACGCCCGCGAACTCCGTGTCGGCGGCGGCGTCCTGCGAGAGGAGAGCCTGTCGCTCGCGCATCACCTTGCGCGTGATGGTGCGACCGATTGACTGTTGGCGGCCTTGCGCCGCCTTCTTCTCGTCGCGCACGCGCATCGCCACGACCCGGAGGTTGTCGTCGCCATCGCCCGCCGCGCTCTCGTCCTTGAGGAGCGCGACGACGCGGTCGGCGGGCGTGGCGTCGAAGATGACCTCGCAAGCCTTGTCGAAGATCAAGTCGAGGGTGAAGACCGAGCCGAGCGTCTTGCTCATCTCGTAGAGGAGGGCGAGGATTTTTGCCTTCCCGCGCAGCGATTCCAGTTCGGCGAGCTGGTCTTGCTGCGCCATCGCGGCGGCGGCGGCCTTCTGCGTGCCGGAGGTGCGCGAGGCTAGCGCCGCGCGGATCACGTCGTTGGCGGAGACGAGGAGTTGCGTGTGGCCGAGCGGCTTGTCGTCGTAGCGCACGTCCGTGTCGGGCCGCGCCTCTTCGGCGCGCTCGAAGCGGAGTTGGCTCGCGCCGATGGTCACGCGGTCGCCGTCCCTGAGTTCGTGCTCGTAGAGCTGCTCGCCGCCGACGAAGACGTGGTTGGCGCTGCGGCCTCCGTCCACGCGCCCGTCAATGATGATGTAGTTGCCGTTCTGAAACTTGACGTGCGCGTGGTAGCGCGAGGCGCGCGGGTCGTTGAGCACCACCGTGTTGTCGGGCGCGCGCCCGATGGTGCAGAGAACCTCCGGCAAGAGATGGCACTGCCACTGGCGACCGCTGGCGTCAACGATGTGCAGAAGAGCCATAGGGAACAATCCTTCAACTTTGGGACGGGGACACGCCGCGAAGAATTCTACATGCAAAGCTCGGCGGGTGACAACGGAAAGCACGGAACAGGGGCGAGAGGCTTGAGGCGAGAGACTTGAGGCTTGTTCTCATCTCAAATTTGGAATCTCAAATAGCCGTGAACATTCTTAACAAGCCTCTCGCCTCAAGCCTCCCTGCCTCCGGCGGCGCGGCCTTATGTTATGCTGGCCTCTCACCTCACGCGCGCCCCCATGACAACTTTAACGGCAGGCGGACGAACGTCTCTAACGACGCACGCGAGAGGGAAAAATGAAGCTTCGTGTCTTGACGAGAATAGTGTTGGTCGCAGCCGTCGCGGCGCGGCTGCTGACGGGCTCCGTCGCTTACGCGCAGGCGTCCTACTCCACCGGGTTCGAGTCGCCGGAGTTCACGGCGGGCGACGTGAACGGGCAGAACGGTTGGGGCTACAACTCCAACAGCCCGACGAAGGGCGTCGTCGAGGCGGCCCCGGCGGGAAGCCCCGCCGCCTTCGGCTCTCAGGCGCTCGCCGTGCGGACGAACAACGTAGCTTTCTTCGGCGTCTCGAATCACCTCTTCTCCGCCACCGTTGACCCGGCGGGCGAGACGGGGAGCACCATCGGCGGCGCGGTCGTCGCCGCGCCCGCGAATCACTTCGTCGCCTCGTTCTTCTACCGCGCGCCCTCCGCGCCCGTCACTTCGACGCGCGCCGACGGTCGCTTCGCCGAACTCAACCCAAGCAGCAAGGGAGCGGGAGCGGGCGATCTGGCGAACCGCTACGCGCAGGTGCGCGTCGTCAACGTCAACAACGGCGGCAACCTTCGTTTCGAGCTGGGCTGGTTCACCCTCGGCGCGACCGACTTCTGCGTCCAGACCGTCGCCGAGAATCTGAACTGGGGCGAGTGGTACCGGCTCGATTACGACATCCGTTTCTTTGACGGCCTCAACGGCACCAACCGCCCGAACGACGTTTTCAAGATTTCGATTTACGACCTCGACAACAACCTCAAGGGGACGGCGACCGGCTCGACTTGGGAGGCCGCTTGGAAGACGGGCAGCTTCGGCGGCGGCTCGACGGCGCGCGCCGTCAACGGCTTCGACCTCTGGACGCAGACCGGGCCGAACGACGCGCTCGTCGGCCACCTCGATAATTTCTCGATGAGCGTGGACACGTTGATTGACCCGCCCGCCGCTCTGAACAGCGTCAAGATCAGCGAGTACCGCCTGCGCGGGCCTTCGGGCGCGCTCGACGAGTTCGTCGAGCTGTACAACAACACGGACGCGGCGCTCGTCGTCAACGACCCGACGCCGCCCGCCACGGGGACGCCCGGCTGGGCGCTCGTCTCGTCCGACAACGCGAGCGCGGCGAAGTTCGTCGTCCCCGTCGGCACGGTCATCCCGGCGCGCGGCCACTTCCTCGTCGCCAACAGCGGCGGCTACTCGCTCTCGACTTACCCGGCGGGCTACGCCTGCGGCCTTGCGACCACGACGACGCCCGACGGCACTTACGCGACCGACATCCCAGACCTCGCGCCCGGCGTCGGCGCGTGCGCCGCCCCTTCGACGAACGGGCGCGGCATCGCTCTCTTCCGCACGGCGAACTCGTCAAACTTCAACGCGGCGAACCGGCTCGACGCCGTGGGCTCTTCCTGCGAGCCCGACGCGCTCTTCCGCGAAGGCGCGGGCCACGCCGTCCTGAGCGCCACGGCTTCGAGCGCCGAGCACAGTTGGTTCCGCAATCAGGGGCTCGCCTCGAACGGCTTGCCGCAGGACACGGAGGCGAACGCCTCGGACTTTCTCTACGCCGACACCGAAGGCACCTCGGCGGGCGCGGGCCAGCGCCTCGGAGCGCCGGGGCCGGAGAATCGTTCGAGTCCCGCCAACCGCAACGACAACCAGATCACGGGCTTCCTGCTCGACCACTCGAAGAGTTCTTCGCAAGCGCCGAACCGCGTCCGCGTGACGACGCCCGACCCGGACAACAATTCCAACCTCGGCACGATGGAAATCCGCCGCCGCATCGTCAACAACACGGGCGTCCCTTTGACGCGCCTCCGCTTCCGCATCGTTGACATGACGACACTTCCCGCGCCCGCCGGAACCGCCGACCTGCGCGTGAGGAGTTCCGGCGCGCTCTCCGTCTCAGGCATCGGCGACCCGGCGACTTGTCCCGGCGGCGTCACGCCTTGCACTTTGACCGTGCAGGGGACGACGCTCGAAGAGTCGCCCGCGCAGGCGAAAGGCGGCGGCTACAACGCGAGCCTCTCGGCGGCGACCATCACGCTCGCGGCACCGCTCGCGCCCGGCGCTTCCATCAACGTGCGTTTCCTGCTCGGCGTGCAGGCCACGGGCAATTTCAGGTTCTATCTCAACATCGAAGCGCTCCCTTAAGACGAAGCGCGCCGCGCCGCTTCAAGGACGTGCAGGGCTTGCCCTCGACCGTGTGACAACCATCGAAACACGGTCGAGGGGCGAGCCCTTGCGCCCGCGAGTTTGGCCCGCGCCCGCCGTCCGAACCGGTTTCGGACGCGGGACTCCGGCGACGATTTAATTGTGCATTTAGCGACTTGTAATCTTTTGTTCAGACGCGCGTGGTATCCGTTTAAGAGCCTGAACGGCCCCGGCGTTTAGCGTCCAACTTTTCTGAAAGGACTCTCTCTCATGCACCGACCCCTTCTCCGCGCCGCGCTCCCGTGCCTCATCCTCTGCGCGCTCGCCGCCGCCAGCGCCTCCGCGCAAAGCACGGACACTCCGCCGACGAGCGGCGGCGTCAGCGGCAACCTCTACGTCCCCGAAGAGGTGCGGCGGCAACTGCGCGAACAGCGCGAGCAACTCGAAGAGATGCGCGCGACCTTGAAGGAGCAGGCGCGGCTCATCGAAGAGCTACGCGCGCGGATGGAGCGCGCCGAGCAAGCGACGACGCCGACGACGACGATGGAGCCTTCCATCATCAAGGAAGCGGCCTTCGCGCACGCGCGTCCGGCGGAACCCTTGAGCGCGTCGGCGGAATCAGGCGCGCGGCGCGGCGGCGGCGCGGCGGCGTCGGGTCAGGAAGCGAAGCGGCTCGAAGATCGAGTCGCGTCCGTCGAAGCGCAGGCGAAGAAGACGGGCGAGGCGCTGTCGAGGCAACTCGGCTCGATGACCTTTAGCGGCGACCTCCGCTTCCGCTACGAGTCGCTCTCCGGCCAGCAGAACGCGCTCGCGACCGCAGGCGGCGACGGCGACGCGCTCGGCAACCCGCTCAGCTCGCGCCAGCGTTTGCGCCTGCGCGCGCGCTTCGGCGTCCGTGGTCGTGTCGGCGAAGAGTTCGAGTGGGGCTTGCGTCTCGCCACCGGCTCGTTCCCCGACGTGCACTCGACCAACCAGACGCTCACCGACTTCTTCTCGCGCAAGAACTTCGCGCTCGAACAGGCGTTCATCGCCTACAAGCCCTCGCAACTTCCCGGCCTCCGCGTGCAGGCCGGGAAGTTCGAGACACCGTGGCTGCGCACCGAGATGACTTGGGACAACGACAACACGATTGAGGGCTTGAGCGAGAGCTACACGCGCACGTCCGAGAAGTCGCGCCTCAGAGAACTCGCCTTCGTCGCGTGGCAAGCGCCCCTACTCGAACGCAACGCCGCCTTCGTCCTCAACCCTGACGGGACGGTAAATCAGGAAGAGTCGGGGCGCGCGGGCCGCGACCTCGCGCTCTACGGCGCGCAGTTGCGCGCGCGCGTCGCGCCGACCGAGCACTTCGCGCTCACGCTCTCGGCGGCAGACCTCTACTTCTCCGGCACGCAGTTCATCAGCCCGGCGCAGTTCTTCGGCGCGAACATCCAACTCCCCGTCAACGTCACCATCCCCGCTTCGGGGACGACCCCGGCGCGCACCGTCACGGCACAGGTCTCCGTCCCGCGCGAACTGCTTGTGGGCGGCAACTCGAATCTCGGCTTCTCCTCGGCGACGACCAACGCCCTCAACCGCGACGGGCGGCTCGCTTCCGGCTACAACCTCGTTGACCTCATCGCCCGCTTCGACCTCACGCGCAGCCGCCGCTGGCCGCTCATGCTCCTGCTCAACTTCGTGACCAACACGCAGGCGCGCGACGTGGTTTCGGCGGGGCCGGGCGGCGCGGATGTCGTCCAGCGCAACGGAGAGAACAGAGGCTTCTGGGCCGAGTTTCAAATCGGCAGGGACGTGCTCCGCCTCCCGGCGCGCGAGACGAGCCGCGGCGACGTGCTCTTCAACTACACGTTCCTCCGCATCGAGAAGGACGCCGTGCTGACGCCCTTCAACTTCAGCGACCTCTCCATCTTCTCTGACGTGCGCGGCCACCGTTTGATGGCCGCCTACGCCGTCGACTCGAACGTCGTGCTCGCGCTCACGAGCATCTTCTCGCAGCGACCCAACGGCCTCCTCGGCCCCTTCGCCGCGACGCCGCCCGGCTCGCTCAACCGCACGCTCACGCGCCTTCAACTCGACACCATCCTCCGCTTCTGAAAGGCCGCGACGAAAAAACCGTGAACCGTAAACCGTGACAAGATAGAATTGTTCTTCTCTCGTCACGGTTGACGATTGACGGTTCACGGCTTTTCCTCCTATGTCTCTCCGCACGGCCATCGCGTTGATCTTCGGCGGCGTGCTCGTCGCCTCCGGCCTCTTGCTCTATTCGCTCGACGGATACGCGGGCAAGGTGGCGTTCGTCTCGGCGCTTCTGGGTGCGGTCGCGGCGCTTCTCTTCCCGCGTTCTCTCTTCAAGGGCGAGCGCGTGCCCGCGCCCGTCATCAGCCGTCCGCGCGCGGGTGACGAGGCGCGAGACGGCGCGGCGGTTCCGGCGAGCGCGCTGCTCGCCGCGACGATGGAGAGCATCCGCGAGGGCGTGCTGGTGATTGACGGCGGGACGCGCGTGCTGGCGTCGAACCACGCGGCGCGCGCGCTCTTCGGCGAGGGCGAAGGAGTGAGGGCGGCGCGCGGCGCGCGAAGACTCTCGGAGCTGACGCGCGAGCCTTCGATTCACGCGGCCTTCACGGCGGCGCTCGAACGCGGCGAGCGGGCCGAAGTCAAAGTCGAGCTGGGCGCTTCCGAGCGCCGCGTCTTCGACCTCCACGTCGCGCCGCTGAAGCCGAAGGCGGGCGCGGCGGCGCGCACTCCCACGGAGGCGCGCGGCGCGGTCGGCGTCTTCTTCGACATCACGCGGCTCGAACGGCTCGAACGCGTGCGGCAGGAGTTTCTGTCGAACGTGAGCCACGAACTGCGGACGCCTCTGACGGCCATCCTCACCTTCGTCGAGACGCTCGAAGGCGGCGCGATTGACGACCCCGAACACAACCGCCGCTTCCTCTCGATCATCCGCCGCAACTCCGAGCGGATGCACAACCTCATCAACGACATCCTCGAACTCTCGGCCATCGAGGCCGGGACGGTCGAGGTCGAGCCCGCGCAGGTGCGGCTCTCCGCGCTCGTCAACGAGTGCCTGACGGCGCTCGCCGCGCGCGCCGCCGAGTGCGGCGTCGTGCTGCGCAACGAAGTGGACGCGGGAGTCTCGGTGCGCGCCGACGCGCGGCGGCTCGA
The DNA here is from genome assembly GCA_035761505.1 of Pyrinomonadaceae bacterium. Lineage (GTDB taxonomy): Bacteria > Acidobacteriota > Blastocatellia > Pyrinomonadales > Pyrinomonadaceae > JAIVJM01. The sequence continues at coordinate 9,342 of DASTQX010000156.1, read as the reverse complement.
ACAGATGCTCACGAACCTGCTGGATAACGCCATCAAGTTCAGCGCCGAGGGCGGCGAAGTCCGCGTCTCGCACGAGCGCGCGGCGGGCCGCGACCGCATCCACGTCTCGGACGCGGGCGAAGGCATCGCGCCCGAACACGTCGCGCGCATCTTCGAGCGCTTCTACCGCGTTGACCGCGCCCGCTCGCGCGCCCTCGGCGGGACGGGACTCGGCCTCGCCATCGTCAAGCACCTCGCGCGCGCGCACGGCGGCGAGGCCAACGTCCGCTCCGCGCCCGGCGAAGGCTCGGTCTTTACGGTCGAGTTGCCCGCCGACGCGGAGGGCTGAACGTCAGGCGTCCGAAATTTTCTTCGCGCCCCGCCGCCGCCGTCCCGATTTTTGTTTGCCCCGCGCGCCGCCTGAAGTATCATCGCTCCGAAGACTCGAAGGCCGTCCGAACTCGTCCGAACTCGTCAGAGCGCCTTTCAACGAGGTACTTTGAACTTGAAGACATTGCCCCTCCCGCTCCGACTCTCACTCTCCGCGGCGTCCGCCCCGACCGCCCTCGCCCGGCGGAAGCCGCCGCCAACTCCGACGACAAGCGAAGGGGCCGTCCGCCCGGCGAAGCAGGGCGGCGACGAAAACGGGAATCCGAACCCCAATACTGATGTCTTTATCTTGCTCGCGCGCCGTGGCGAGCCCCTCGTCAGGAGTTCCGAGAACAAGCAGGTCTCGACGCGCGAGTCTTTCCTTTAGAGAGGCTTCGGCGCGGCCATCCGTGGAAGCTCGCGGAGGACTCTCGCGGGCAGGAAAATTTTCTCAATTCAGGTGCGAAAGGCTATGGCTTGACGCTGCCTCTGGGCGCTTGTTACACTTTCGTGAGAATTCAGTGGACGCCGCCGCGTCGCAACGATCCCTCTAGGGAATTCCCAAAACCCGACTTGCGAAGCGGCCTTGTTTTTTGTCAACACAGGAGGTGTGTGGTGGGTTTCAAAGTCGGCCAGAAAGTCGTGTACCCCAATCACGGCATCGGAACCATCGAACAAATCGAGCAGAAACAGATCGGAGCGACCTCCCTTCCTTTCTACACTCTTCGCCTCGCAGCCACCAACTCGGTCGTCTTAGTTCCCGTCGCCAACGCCAACGAAGTCGGGCTCCGTTCCCCGATCACCTCAGCCGAGTGCGAGATGCTTCTGCGCCATTTGGCCGACGACTTTGCCAACGCCGCGAGCGACTGGAAAGACCGCTTCAAGGACTTCTCCGACAAGATGCGAACCGGCGACATCTTCGAGGTCGCCGACGTGCTCAAGCACCTGACATACCTGAGCCACCTCAAGCCGCTCTCGTTCCGCGAACAGCGGATGTTGGAGCGCGCCCGCTACCTCGTCATCTCAGAACTGGCGGCGGTCTGCCGTCAGGCCGAGTGCAACATCGAGCCGCGCGTCGAACAGGCGCTGGCGCGTGCGTGCGCCCGTCACGAACGCCGCCCCGCGCGCACGCGCGTCGTCGGCGCGACCGCCGGTCACTGAGCCCGAAAATCCCGCACACTCCGTAGTTTTTCAGGAGGAACGCTCCCATCCCTCCCGGTGGGCCTGTCCCTTCGCGGCCCGCACACGCCTCAAGACAAGCGCCATCAAAGAAGAGACGCGGGCGAGCCACGTCGTCGCTCGCCCGCGTCCCTTTATTCATCAGACGCCGGTCTTACCAGACCTGACAACGGTCTTTTTCGGGCCGCACCATCGCGTCGCCGACCTTGCACTGGAAGGCGGCGGCGAACTCCGGCATATTCGAGAGCGGGCCGTTGACGCGGAAGCGCGAGAGCGGGTGCGGGTCGTCGGTCGTCTGGCGGCGCGCGGCTTCGGGCGTGTACTTCGCCGCCCAGACCTGCGCCCAGCCGAGGAAGAAGCGCTGCTCCGGCGTGAAGCCGTCAATCGGCGCGGGGCGCGGCTTGCCTTCTAAGGACTTCAGGTAAGCCTCATAAGCGACCTGCAAACCGCCGAGGTCGGCGATGGACTCGCCCGCGACGAGCTTGCCGATGAGGTTCAGACCGGGCTCGGCCTCGAAGCTGCTGAACTGGTTGATGACGCACTCGGAGCGCGCCTCAAAGTTCTTCATGTCGGCCTCCGTCCACCAGTTCTTGAGGTTCCCCTGAAGGTCGAACTTCGCGCCCTGATCGTCGAAGCCGTGCGTGATTTCGTGGCCGATGACCGCGCCGATGGCCCCGTAGTTGATGGCGTCGTCGGCTGCCGGATTGAAGAAAGGGGCTTGGAGAATCCCGGCGGGGAAGACGATCTCGTTCTGGAGCCAGTTGTTGTAGGCGTTGACGGTCGGCGGCGTCATGCCCCACTCCAAGCGGTCGAGCGGCTTGCCGATCTTGGCGAGGTCGCGCCTGACCTCGAAGGCTCCGGCGCGCAGCACGTTCTGAGCGTAGGAGTCGCGCGTCACGTCGAGCGTCGAGTAATCAATCCATTTGTCCGGGTAGCCGATCTTCTGCTGGAAGGCGGCGAGCTTGGCGAGCGCGGCCTTGCGCGTCTCCTCGCTCATCCACTCGCGCGTCTGGACGCGCTCGCGGAAGGCGGCGATGAGATTATTAATCATCGTCTGCATCCGCGCCTTAGATTCGGGCGTGAAGGCGCGCGCGACGTAAACCTGGCCGAGCGCTTCGCCGAGCGACTGGTCGGTCGCGGCCACGCAGCGACGCCAGATCGGGTACTGCTCCTTGCGGCCCTGCAAGGTCTTGCCGAAGAAGTTGAAGTTCTCGGTCTCGAACTTCGAGGAGAGCGACCCGGCGGTGGCGGTCAGGAGTTGCCAGCGCAAATAAGTCTTCCAGTCGGCGACCGGCACTTCCTTCAGAGCCTTGGCGGCGGCCTGAAAGAATTCCGGGTGCGCCATGTTGATTTCCATCTCGCGCGGCAGGCCGAGGCCCGCGAAGTAGTCGGCCCATGAGAAGCCGGGCGTCAGCTCCGAGAGCTGCTTGGTGCTCATCTTGTTGTACTGCTTGGTGAAGTCGCGCAGTTCGACGGGCGAGCGCGAGTTCTGCGCGAGCCGCGTCTGGACGGCCAGCACGGTCGCGGCGTTGGCGGCGGCCTCCGAGGGCTTGTCGCCGAGCAACTCGAACATCCGCGTCATGTGCTGGACGAACTGTTCGCGGAGTTGCTTCGACTTCTCGTCGGTGTTCGTGTAGTACTCGTTGGTCGGCAGCGAGAGCCCGCCCTGACCGGCGAAGCCGATGACCTGCGAGCTGTTCTTCAAGTCGGCGAGCGCGCCGAAGCCGAAGAGCGCGGGCACGCCCATCCGGTGCATGTGCGCAATCTGCGCCTGCACGTCGCGCACGTCTTTAATCTTCTCGATGCGCTGGAATTCGGGCAGCAGCGGCTTGATGCCCTCGGCCTCGCGCTTGGCCTCATCCACGCAGGTCGCGTAGAAGTCGCCGATCTTCTGCTCGTTCGTCCCCCGCTTCGCCGCCTTGTTCTTGGACGACTCTTCGAGGATCGTGAGCAGCATCTTGCGGTTGTTCTCGGCGAGGATGTTGAAGCTCCCCCAACTCGCAAACGCCGCCGGGATTTCGGTCGTCTTCAGCCAGTTGCCGTTGGCGAACTGGTAGAAGTCCGTGCAGGCCGAGGCGGTCGAGTCCATCCGCGAAGGGTCGAAGCCGCGCCCGCCCTGCGCCACTGCGCTGATCCAGAGCGAGAGCGTCAGCAGCAAAGACGCCGCCAGCCGAAAGTTTAATGAACGCATCTGTAATACTCCTCCAAAAAATTTAGTCTGTCCGAGACGATTTCGATTCGCGCGCGAATACGAAAGGAGTGAGCGGTGAGCAGTAAGCGGTGAGCAGTTTTTTGTTTTCTTCTTTCAGCTTTGAGATTTCAAATGGAGCGCCCGAAAACTGCTTACCGCTTACTGCTCACTGCTTACTGCTCACTGCTCACTCCTTCCCGTCGGCCACGTCCGGCGGCAGCGGCTTGTCCACACGCGGGCGGGCGGGCGCGCTCGCCAGTTCCCACGCCGTCACGAAGACGGTGCGCGCGACCTTCTCCATCTTCGCGTAGTCAATCTTGTCGGCGTGATCCGAGAGCTTGTGATAGTCCTCGTGCGGGCCGTCGAAGTAGAAGATGATGGGAACGCCTTTGCGCGCGTAGTGGAAGTGGTCGCTGCGGTAGAAGAAGCGCTCCGGGTCAGCCGGGTCGTCGTAGCGGTAGTTGAACTTGAGGCCGAGGTACGACGTGTTGACGCGCTCGCTCAGCGCGCCGAGTTCGGCGCTCATCTTCTTCGAGCCGATGACGTAAATCTCTTCGGGGCCGGTGAGCTGCTCGTTGTCCTTGCTCACGTCGCCCGCGCGCTTGCTCCTGCCGATCATGTCAATGTTGAGTTGCGCGACGACACGCGCGAGCGGCACGGTCGGGTTCTCGACGAAGTAGCGCGAGCCCCACAAGCCCTTCTCCTCGCCCGCGTGCCAGACCAGAAGGATGGAGCGCTTCGGGCGCGGCGAGGCCGTGGCGAAGGCGTGCGCCAGTTCAAGCACGGCGACCGTGCCGGAGCCGTCGTCGTCCGCGCCGTTGTAGATGCGGTCGCCGCCCGCCGCTGCCTGCGCCGCCGCGCTCGGCTCGACGCCGACGTGGTCGTAGTGCGCGCCGACGGCGACGAACTCGTCCTTCAAAACGGGGTCACTGCCCTCGATGATGCCGACGACGTTCTGCGTCATCACCCTCTCTTCGCGCGCGGCGACCGTGAGGCTCAGCCTCTTGTTCGGGCTCAGCTCGAAGGACTCGGCGCGCGCGCCCTCGGCGGCCAGACGGAGGAGTTCGGCGGCGGTGCGGCGCTCGCCCTCGAAGATTTTGTCGAGCATCGCCACCGAAGCGGTGATGAAGGGAACGCTGGCTCGCCTCCCGGAGTTGATGCCGAGTTCGCCCGTCGCGCCTTCGTAGAGGACGGGGATGAGGTTCGCGCCGTCGCCCGACTCGAACCGCTCGACGGCGAGATGCTCGCGCGGCGTCTGCGGTCTCCGGCGCGCGCGCTCCCACTTCGAGAGCGTCCGCGCGGTCGGCATCGCGACGACGGCCCGCGCGCCGTGGCGGACGGCGTACTCATACGGGTGCATCCAGTCCGCGCCCGCCGCGCCGAGCATGCTCACACCCGCGCCCGCCTCCCTCGGCAGGAACCCTCCGCCCGCGACGACCAAGACCTTGCCGCGCACGTCTATCCCTTCGTAGGGGTTGATGTTCTTCGAGCGGACGAGCCAGCCGTGGCCGACGTAGATGAGCGGCGCGTCCTTGAAGTCGCCGCCCGCGGGCGTGTTGTCGTAGAAGCCCGCGCCGTGCTCGAAGCTCTGCCCGCCGACTTCGGCGCGCGAGGCCGAAGGGTCAACGCGCGTGCGCCGGAGCGCGATGCGCTGGAAGTATGTGCCGTCGTCCCCGGCGGGCCGGACGCCCCAGAGCGAGAGGTTCATGGCAAGGAACTTCGCCGCGAGGTCGAGCCCGCGCGAGGGCGTGTCGCGCCCCTCCATCTCGTCCGAGGCGACGAAGTGCAGGTAGCTCCGCAAGTCCGAAGCCTTAATCTCCTCCGCCGCGCGGCGCGCGTGCGCCGACGTTGAAGACGCCTCGCCCGCGCCCGGCGCGAGCGCCTGCGCGAAAGCCTGCAACGTGACGGCGCACGCGAGCGCCACGGCCAGCGGTTTGAATCTTCTCATCCGTCTCCCCGATTACTCTTCAGGCAGGACAAGGAGGAAACAACGAACGCGGAACGCTGAGCGATGAAATGACCGACAAGTCTCTTGCTTCTTCAGTTCATCGTTCATCGTTCGCCGTTCGTCGTTTCTTCCTTTTCCTGTCCATTCATGTTGATTCTTTTCAGGCGATTACTTGCCGACCCAGCCGAGGCCGTCCGGCCCCTTGCCGGTTTCGACGCTGCCCGCGACCGTCATGCTCTCAAGGTTGATCTGGAACACTTTACCCGAAGCCATCGTTGCGACGAAGGCGCGGCGGCTGTCCGGCGCGACGATGACGCCGACCGCCGCTTCGCCCACGGGCAGCCGCTTGAGTTCCTTGCGCGTCGCCGCGTCGAAGATGGCGAGGTCGCCGCCCTCCGGGTTCGAGATGAGCACGTACTTGCCGTCGGGCGTGAACTTGACTCGAATCGGCACGCCGCCCGCCTTGATGGTCTCTTTGACCTTGTTCGTCTCGGTGTCAATGATCGAGACGCCGCCGTCGCCGTTGTGGCCGACCCAAAGCTCTCTCCCGTCGGGCGAGATGTCCGCGCCTTCCGGCCCCTTGCCGACCGCGACGTGCGTGATGCGCGGCGGCGGCCCCGGCTCTCCGCCCTTGTCGAGTTCGAGGACGGAGACGTTGTCGTTCAAAAGGTTGATGGTGTAGATGGTCGGGCGCTTCGGGTGGACGACGAGCATGTGGCCGATCTTCTGCCCCGTCCCCATCACCCAGTCCACGCGCTCGGTCGCGGGGTCGAGACGCGCGACGGCGCGGCTCAGCTCCGAAGTGAAGTAAATCTTGCCGTCGCGCTCGGCGATGCCGTGCGGGCGCTTGAGCGCGCCGAGGTCAATCTTCTTCAACTCCTTGCGCGCGGCGATGTCTATCACCGAGATGCTGTCGCCCAGAACTTGCTGCGTGCCGTAGTTGGCGACGTAGGCCGTCCGCCCGTCCGCCGAGGTGGCGACCTCGTGCGGCCCGATGCCCACGGGGACGCGCGCCACGACCTGCATCGTCGAGGGGTCAACCATTGCCAGAGAGTTCTCGGCCTTGTTGAGGACGAGGAGGAGCGACTCGGCGGCGGGCGCGGGCGTCTGCGCCGTTGTCTGCGCCGACGAAGGCGGCTCTTGCCACGGGACGATAATCATCGCCAGCGCGAAGGCCGCGACGACGAAGGCGGATGCGCGGCGGGCGCGCGAAAGTCTCGAAAGTCTCGTTGTCATGTCTCGGCTCTCCCGAAAATTTTTAAAGTAAGAAAGGTCACTCGCCTTGCGCCGCTTCGGACGGCTGCCCGTTGCGGTCGGCCTTGTTGAGTCGAGCGCCGTGAGCGACAGCCTCGACGTGCGGCGCACTTCGCGCTTGTGTGGGCGTTGGTTCTACGGGACAGGTGAGCAGGTAGTTTCCGCCCCGCGCCCCGTTTGTGACGAGATGCGCGATTCAAGGGGCAGGAGGGCCAAGACCCGTGATGAAATAGAGAGAAAGATATGAGCCCCTGAGAAGGGGCGGAAGAACTTGGCTTTGCCCGCAAAGCCGGATTGGCGGGTACTTTGCGGGTGGATTAGGATTCCCACTCCGTAGGTTTGGCTTTGCTCAAGAATTTCCGGCGACCTCAGACATGGCGAAGCCGCGCACGCGCCCGCCTGTCGCGCATAGCAAAACTTATTGCAATCCGTCCTGCGTCGCGTTACTCTCCCGCCAGTGGGCGTCCCTCCGCCTCCGATGCCCACAGACACACTAACACTCAGCCGCCACGCGGCAGCTTGTCACGGTCAGACTGGCGTGCTGGCTAGGACAGCGCGAGCAGGTTCAGCAAGACCTCTACGAAGGTCGCTGCCGCCGGGGTCTCAATCTGGCCGTCTGCGGTCGGGGCCGTCGCTCCCGTATCAATCTGGCCGTCCGTTGTCGGCCCTACGGCGGTCGCAGGTTGTGAGGGAGGCGGTGCGGGCGAGTCGTTCTGAATCCAACCGGCTTGCGCGGAGCAAGTTAAGAGAAGTACCAACGCGGAGGCCCGGATAGCTTTACTCATATCCTCTACCCTTTCACTTTATGAACGTTGACCAAAGATGCCGCCGGAATCGTTAGGTTCCGGCGGCGTTGCCGCGTATGTCGAGAACTCGACATGGGCAAGGAAAGGTTTTCCTCACATGACTTTAGCAGATGAGCGTCTGAAGGAACTAGATAACCCTTCCCTGACCGCCGACGAGCGTATCCTGCTGCGCTGTCGTGTCGCGGCAGACTTCATTCATAAGGGCCAGTACGAGGGCGCGCGCGAGGCTCTGGGAGAACTCCGGTCGGGTGTCGGTGAGAGACCCGATGTGAAAAATTTGCCACCTGTCGTCGCCGCCGAAGTTCTGCTTCAGTGCGGCGCGCTCATGGGTCTCGGCGCGAGCAACGTCTCAGGGGCACAGGAGCAGGCTCAGGACTTATTGACGGAGGCTGTCCGTAAGTTCAAGTCGCAGGGGAAGTATCAGAAGGCGGCAGAAGCGCAGGGTGAACTCGGAGCGTGCTACTGGCGTCTCGGCGCTTTTAACGAGGCGCGCTTGGTGATGAGAGAGGCGTTAGAGAATCTAACGGACGCCGACGTAGAGCTAAAGGCAAGAATCCTTATCAGGCAAACGCTGGTAGAAATCAGCGAGAACAAGTTTCACGAAGCCCTCAGTATTCTTAAAGAAGCAGAGCCGGTCTTTACGTCCGCGAACGACGCGCTCAAGGGCAAGTGGCACGGGCAGAAGGGCTTAATTTTGGCCAGACTCGCCAGCCGGGAGGGGGATGCAGCTTACACGGACAGGGCGATTATAGAGTTCACCGCCGCGATTTATCATTACGAACAGGCGGGGCACGAAAGATACTGCGCGACCAACCTGAGCAACCTCGCCTATCTGCTCTCACGGCTCGGACGCCACGCGGAGGCGCACGAACACCTCGACCGTGCGGGCGTGGCTCTGGCGAGGCTTCACGACGCCGGGCTACTGGCACAGGTGGACGAGACACGGGCGCGCGTGCTCATCGCCGAAAAGAAGTACCGGGAGGCTAACCGCATTCTGGCGGGAGTCATTCGGACGTTCGAGAAAGGCGGCGCGTCGGCACACCTTGCCGACGCGTTGATCTTGCAAGGCGTCGTGTGGGCGCGGCTCCGAGCCAACGCGAATTCCATTCACATCCTCCGGCAAGCCGAGAACATAGCGCAGAACTCAGGCGCTCTCACCAACGCGGGGTTGGCGGCCCTCACGCTGATCGAAGAGCACGGGGCGGGGCTGCTCTCTCAGGACGAAGTTTATAAGATATACCTCCGCGCTAATAAGCTTCTCAAAGATACTCAGGACGCCGAAGACATCAGGCGTTTGCGTGCGTGCGCTCTAATCGCGCTGCGGCGGCTGGCGGGCGTGCCGCTCGGCGACAAGAACTTCACCCTCTTCAACGCCGTGCATGAGTTCGAGGCTAAAATCATCGAGCAGGCTTTAGAGGCGGCGGAGGGGAGCGTCACGAAGGCGGCGAAGTTACTGGGCGTCAAGCATCAATCGCTCATCTCCATTTTGAACATGAGGCATAAGCGGCTGCTCAAGAAACGGACTCCGGCTGAGAGACGGCTCAAGAGCATCATCAAAGACCCGGAATAACTTACCCTGTCCCCGCCTCTTTACTTTGCGGGTGACTCGCCCACTT
>DASTQX010000155.1:0-24777 GCA_035761505.1 Pyrinomonadaceae bacterium | reverse complement strand
AGAGAAAGAGCCGCCGCACTCGTGTGCGGCGCGAAGGTGTCGGCACGAGTGCGGCGGCTCTGTTTGAGTGGTTGAAGTTTAGCCGGCCTCAGTTGACCGGGATGGTGACGACCGTCGAGCCCGCTTTGCCTGCGGGGAAGCGACGCCCGCGCGCGATGCGGACGGCGGTGCCGCCGTAGGCTTCCGCGCCGGGAGTCGAGCCCGCGACCGACGCCTGCGTGACGCGGCCCGCCTCGTCGTAGCTCACCGTGACTCTGACGGACTTCGGCCCCGAAGGCGCGGGCGGCGCGGGCTTCGGCGCGGCGGCGGTGCTTTCGTCGTCCGTCTCATTCTCTTTCCTGGCGCGCTCTTCGGTCCGGCGCTCGCGCTCGCGTCGTTCGCGCGCCTCGCGCGCCTCTCGGCGGGCCTCTTCGGCGGCTGCGGTCTCTGCCGCCGAGGCATCGGCGGGCGCGGCCTCGGACGCTTCGGTCGAAGGGTTCGACGCCGCCTCTTCGCCCGTCGTCGGTGAAGAGGGAACTTCGGCCTGCGGCGGCGAGGCGGGGGGCGTTGAACTCGCCGCCGACTTGCTGCCGAGACGACCGGAGAGGGGAATCGCGGCCACCGCGCAGACGAGGACGAGGCTCGCGGCCACGCCCATCACCAACCACTTCTTGCGGCCCCCGCCTCCGGCGCTCGCGCCGTCAACCATCATCGAGAGCGGAACTTCGTCAGAGACGGAAGAGCTTTCGACTACCGGCGCGGCTTCCTCTTCCTTTGCCGCTTCCTTCGACTGTTCGCCCGCGCCGAGGCGTTCGACCTGCTCGAACATCTGCGACACGTCGGACTCCGAAGGCGACCACGCTCCGAAGGCGTCGGCCTCGCTCGGCGAGACTCCTTCGTCCAGTCGGCGCAAGCCTTCGAGCACGACCTGCGTCCAAGACTGGTTGATGGTGCGGCGCGTCGGCAGCACTTCGGGGCTGAAGTCGAAGGCGGCGTTCGGCAGCGTCAGAGAGAAGTAAACAGCCTCCTCGCCGCTCAGCAGGCCGACTTTGGCGTCCACCAATTCGCCGTCCTTGATGAAGAAAACGCTGTGCCCGCGCGGGTAGTCAATCTTGAGCCGCCCCGTCTTCCGCTGGTTGCAGAAGAACTCGATCAATTCGGCCAGCGACATGTCGCTGAGCTGTCCGGTGAGTGCCATAAATGATTCCTCTTCGACTTGAGGGTTTAAGAAAGAAAGAGAGAGAACGCGCCGCCACTGTTACTGCGCGATGCTGAAGTTATAGGTGATGATGCCGGAGACTTTAACAGGCTGGCCCGTCAAGAGCGTCGGCGAGAAGCGCGCCTGCTTCGCGGCCTGCTCGGCGGCGGCCTGCAAGAGGTTCGGCCCCTTGAGCGCCTTCGCCGAAATGACCTTGCCCGTCACGTCAATGACGACCTCGACCTCGACGATGCCGGCGGCGCGCGCGCGCCTCGCGTTGTCGGGATAGGTGGGCACGGGCAGACTCAGAGCCTTGCCGTTGAGGATGCCGCCCGAAACGGGCTTGAGCGGCCCGCGCGCGGCGGGCCGCGCCGGGGCTTCGCTGTCGCCGCGAACGACGGGGCCGCCAGCCGCCGCGTTCGAGCCGCCTGCGAGCAGCGACGGGTTCGGGGCCGCCGTCGAGTTCTCAACCGAGGCGAGCATGATGGGCGCGTTCTTCTTCACGGCCTTCGAGGCGGGCGGAGGCGCGGGGTTGTTCGATGGCGCGGGAGTCGTCTTCGGCTGCTGCGACGCGGTGTTCGGCTGCGCGTTGAGGTTGGCCTTCAGGCTGGCGTTGGAGTTGGCGGGCGTGGGCGAAGCGGCGGGCGCGCTCGACGCGGGCGCGGGCTGCGGCAACGAGGCGGCGGGCTGCGGCGACGCGGCGGCGGGCGGGGACATCTTGGCGACCATCGTCTCGTCGAGGTAGTAGGCGATGGTGCGATAGGTCACTTCCGAGGGCTCGAAGGTGAGCTTGCCGCCTTCGATGACGGCCACCGAGGTCGTCATCTTCACCCAGTTGCCGACGGCGTCGAACTCGTAGCTGTAACTCTCTTTGCTCAGGAGCGACCCGTCCTCGTTGAGGAGGGTCATCTCGACCATGTTCCCCTTCTCGTCGTACTTGTAGGTCTCCTTGCCCGTGAGGCTGCCCCCGGCGGCGAGGAAGTACGCGTTGTCAACCTTGTTCCCCTTGTTGTCGTAAGTCGTCGTCTCCAAAACGACGCGCGCGCCCTCGACGGGCTTCCCCTGCTTGACCGTGATCTTCGCCGTCTCGGTCTTCACGCGCCGCACGGGGCCGAGCAGGCCGTCCTGCTCGCGGTCGTTCGTGGCGACGGTCAGGCGCAGGAAGGAGAAGTGCGCGGAGGCCGCCGTCCCGCGCGCGAGGGCCGAAGAAAGGTTCGACGCCGCGAGGAGGACGAGCAGCAGAAGGGTCAGGTTAATTCGTTTGAGCATGACTTTCACTCCTGAAGAGTTTGAGCGTGTGATCGGGTCGAGCGTGCGGGGTAGGTTCGTTCGTGCGCGCCGCGCGGAACGCCCGGCGGCCTCGCGCGGCCACGGGGCCGAGCCCGTTGCTTCAAGCATCCGGCGGCCCGGCAGACTTCGGACAGGCAGGAGGATTGCCCGAAGAGACGTTCCCGCAGTAACCGCGCCCTTTTGGAAATCAGAGGATGTGTGCCGTTTTAGAAGCGGCGGCGTGAGTGTCGGGCAGGCGGCGTAAACGTGAAAACTAAAACAGATGCGTTCCCTTCAAGCCCGTCCGAAAGAGTTCCGGTGAGCAACCCCTGCATGACGACCGCTGCCCCAAATGCAGCAGCAGAAATATTATACATAACAAACACGGTTTGTCCATACAAAACATTGCCAAAAATTAAGCAGCGGAAATCCGTCACTCTGACCGGAGAGAGAGTGAAACACGGAAGGCGGCGGGGCCGGAGAATTTCAGTCGGAGAAGAGAGACGCCATCCGCTCGGTCGTCAGCGCGGCGCGGGTCGCTTCGTAGGCTTGGCCGACGCCGATGTCGCCGATGACGCGTCCCGAAACGACTTGGTGGCGTTCGCCGGGGGGGATGTAACAGGCGAACATCGGGTGTTGGGCCATGAGGATGACGACGGGCGTGCCGACGGCGGCGGCGATGTGCATCGGGCCGGTGTCGTTCGAGACGAAGACGGAGAGGCGGGCCGAGGCGGCGGCGAGTTGCGGGATGGTCAAGCGGTCGAGGATGACCGTCGAGGGCGGAAGCGCGGCGCGCATCTCGCGCACCTTCGAGCGCTCCTCCGGCCCCGCGAAGAGCACGGGGCGCACGGAGTCGTTGCGCACCAGCCGCCAAGCCAGTTCGGCGAAGCGTTCGAGCGGCCAGCAGCGGCTCTCGTGCCCCGCGCCCGGAAAGATGCCGACGAGCGGCGCGTCCGTCCCGGCCTTGGCCTTCTTCAGAAGCTCCTCGACGGCGCGGCTGTCCTCCTCGCGCACGGGCAGGCGCGGCGTGCGCGAAACCTCCTTGATGCCGAGCGGCGCGAGCACGTCCAGGTAACGGTCAATCGCGTGCTTGCTCCTGTCCTCGACCGGCGGCGGCGGGCGGAAGTTCGAGAGGTAGTCGAGCGAGCGCGTCGGCCTCCGCGCGTAGAGTCGCTGCCCCGCGCCCGAGAGGAAGCCGAGGATGTTCGTCTCGGAGAGGCTGTGCAGGTCAATCACGAAGTCGAAGCCGCGTCGGCGCACGTCCAGAGCGAGCTGGCCGATGCGGAAGACGGAGAGGAGCTTCGGCCCGTCGCGCAAGCCCACGCGGTCAACGGCCAGCACCTCGTCGGCGACCCCCGCCAACTCGACCACCGCCCCGGCGGCACGCCCGACCGCGACCGTCACGCGCGCGCGCGGGAACTTCTGCCGGATGGCGGCGAGCGCGGGCATGCTCAGCACCACATCGCCGAGCTGGCCGAAATCAATCACGAGGATGTTGTTCGGGTCGAACTTCATCACGGAAGAATTAACGTCGAAGCTCCCCACTTCGTTTCGCGGAAGCAGAGTTTAGTCGAAGGCGCAGACCCGGCGGAAGCGCTCCGGCGAGCCTGTCGCGCTCATTCCTCGACCGACCAGAGCGTGCATCTCTCTTTAAAGCCCTTGAGTTCTTCGTCCGGGTGTTCCTTCCACTTGAGCCGTAGATGCTTTGGAGCGCGAACGATCTCAACGACCTCCCTGACGTTCGCACTCACCCAGCCACCGCCGTCCTTCTCGTTCTCCTTTGCCTTCGCTTCCACCCGCGCCGCCATGCTCATCTGCGCGTCGGTTGTCTCGACCTTCAGACTTCGAGCAGCGAGCGCCCGGTCATCTCGGCGGGCTTCTCCAAGTCGAGAAGGCCGAGCACGGTGGGGGCGATGTCTTCGAGGGCTCCGGTGTCGCGCAGCGTCGCGGTGCGGAGTTGCTCGTCTATGAGGTGGAAGGGGACGAGGTTGGTGGTGTGGGCGGTGTGGGGCTGGCCCGTGGTGGGGTCTATCATCTGTTCGCAGTTGCCGTGGTCGGCGGTGATGAGGCAGGTGCCGCGGCGGGCGCGGAGCGCTTTGGTAATCCAGCCCAAGCAGGTGTCAACGTACTGGACGGCCTCGACGGTCTTGGGGAGGTTGCCGGTGTGGCCGACCATGTCGGGGTTGGCAAAGTTGACGATAAAGACATCCGTCTCGTTCTCGTCTATGGCGCGCAGCACCTTGTCGGTGACTTTGAAGGCCGCCATCTCCGGCATCAGGTCGTAGGTTGCGACCTTCGGCGAGGGGACGAGCAGACGCCGCTCGGAGGGGAACTCCTGCTCCGTCCCGCCGTTGAAGAAGTAGGTGACGTGCGCGTACTTCTCGGTCTCGGCGAGGCGGTAGTTGCGCACCCCGACCGAGGCGAAAACGTCGGCGAGGATGTTCGTGTGCCGGAGCTGCGGGAAGGCGATGGGCAGCTCGAACGTCTGGTCGTAGAGCGTGAAGCAGACGAAATCTATCTGCGGGCGGTCGGGCGTGGGGAACTCCTCGAAGCCGGGGACGGCGAGGGCGCGCGTGAGCTGGCGCGCGCGGTCGGCGCGGTAGTTGAAGAAGACGACCGAGTCGCCGTCTTGAATCGTCGCCACGGGCTCGCCCGACTCGCGCGCGCGGGTGATGACGAAGGGCTCGACGAACTCGTCGGAGAGGCTGCGCTCGTAGGAGAGCTTAATCGCCGCGACCGGGTCAATGCAGCGCGTGCCCTCGGCGTGGACGAGCAGGTCGTAGGCGCGGCGCGTCCGCTCCCAGCGCTTGTCCCTGTCCATCGCGTAATAGCGCCCGATGACCGAGGCGATGCGCCCGCAGCCCAACTCGGCGCAACGCACCTGCAACGCCTCGACGTAGCCGTAGGCCGACATCGGCGGCGTGTCGCGCCCGTCGAGGAAGCAGTGGACGTAAACGCGTTGGAGGCCACGCTCCTTCGCCATGCGGAGCAGCGCGTAGAGGTGCTGCTGCGAGGAGTGGACGAGGCCGTCCGAGAGGAGGCCCATTAAGTGGAGCGCGCCGCCGCGTGCGAGCGCGCCGTCCATCGCGGCGACCAGCGCTTCGTTCGAGAAGAACGCGCCGGTCTCGACGGAGTAATCAATGCGGCGGATGTCCGTCATGATGACGCGGCCCGAACCCATGTTGAGGTGGCCGACCTCGGAGTTGCCCATGACGTTCGCGGGCAGGCCGACGCACGTCCCCGAAGCCTCGATGAGCGTGTGCGGGTACTTCTCCAAGACCTCGTCGTAGAAGGGCGTCTCGGCAAGCGCAATGGCGTTGCCCTCGCGCTCCGGCGTGTAGCCCCAGCCGTCGAGGATGATGAGGGCGAGCGGCCCCTTTCGGTTCAGCAAAACTTATTCCTCACTGAAGCTCGTCCCGCGTCCGCTATGACGCCTGATATCTCGCCTGACAGGTCGGGCACTGGAAGAGCGTCTTGACGCCGCTGACGGGCAGCACCGGGATGATGAAGAAGAGCGTGACGAAGTTCATCCCCTTCTTGACGCCGAACGGGCCGACCGTGCCGCACTGCGAGCAGCGCATCGTCGGGCCGCCGGGCTCCGAGCCCCAAGTGATGAACCGCGTCCCGATGATGAAGAAGAAGAACATCCGAACGCCTCAACGCTTCGCCGCGCGCGCCTTCTTCGCCGCCGCGCCCGCCTGCTTCGCCTTCTTCGTCGCGCCGGTCGCGCGCGCCTGCTTCGCGCCCGCGCGGATGGCCTTCGCCTCGCGCGCGGCGGGCGATTCGAGCTGGTAGAAAGCCTCGCGTCCGGGGTAGCGCGCCGCGTCGCGCAAGTCCTCTTCGATGCGGAGCAGTTGGTTGTACTTGGCGATGCGGTCGGTGCGCGAGAGCGACCCGGTTTTAATCTGCCCGGCGTTGGTGGCGACGGCGAGGTCGGCGATGAAGGTGTCCTCGGTCTCGCCGGAGCGGTGCGAGATGACGGCGGTGCGCCCCGCGTTGCGCGCCAGCTCGATACAGTCGAGCGTCTCGGTGAGCGTCCCGATCTGGTTGACCTTGATGAGAATGGAGTTGGCGACGCCCTGCTCGATGCCGCGCCGCAGGAATTCAGTGTTGGTGACGAAGAGGTCGTCGCCGACGAGTTGGACGCGCGAGCCCATCTCTTCGGTCAGGAGTTTCCAGCCGTCCCAATCGTTCTCGGCCATGCCGTCCTCGATGGAGATGATTGGATACTGCTCGACCCAACGCTTCCAGTAGGCGACCATCTGCGCGCTCGAAAGCTTGCGCCCGTCGGACTTCTTGAAGACGTAATTTTTGCCGTCGTAGAACTCGCTCGCCGCCGGGTCGAGCGCGAGCAGGACGTTGACGCCCGCGTTGTAACCGGCGGCGGTGACGGCTTCGAGAATCGTCTCGACGGCCTCCTCGTTCGAGCGCAGGTTCGGCGCGAAGCCACCCTCGTCGCCGACGCTCGTCGCGTAGCCGCGCTTCTTCAAAACGCTCTTGAGCGAGTGGAAGATTTCCGCGCCTGTCCGCAGAGCTTCGGCGAAGGTCTGCGCGCCGACGGGCATCACCATGAACTCTTGGAAGTCCACGTTGTTGTCGGCGTGCGCGCCGCCGTTGATGATATTCATCATCGGCACGGGGAGCGTCCGCGCGTTGGCCCCGCCGAGGTAGCGGTAGAGCGGAATCTCAAGATAAGCGGCGGCGGCGCGCGCCGTGGCGAGTGAGACGGCAAGCAGCGCGTTCGCACCGAGCTTCGACTTGTTGCGCGTCCCGTCGAGCGCGACGAGCGAGGCGTCCACCTCCGCCTGATCGAGCGCATCCAAGCCCTCCATCGCCGGGCCGATGACTTCGTTGACGTTCTCGACGGCTTTGGAAGTGCCCTTGCCGCCGTAGCGCAGGCGGTCGCCGTCGCGCAACTCGACGGCCTCGTGCTCGCCGGTCGAAGCGCCCGAAGGCACGGCGGCGCGGCCCGTCTCGCCGCCGATCAGCATCACCTCGGCCTCGACGGTCGGGTTGCCGCGCGAATCGAGAATCTCCCGCGCGTAAACGGAATCAATCAAGCTCATGTGCGGAGCGCTCCTGCCTCTTCGGTTTTAAAGTTCAGAGAGAATCTACCAAAAGAAGGGGCGAGAGGCTAGGGACTGGAGACTTGAGGCCGGAGACTTGAGGCCGTTTAAAAAGGCGGCGCTTCTCGCCAGCTTCAAGTCTCCGGCCTCTAGTTCATGTGGCCGAGGTCTTTCAGAATACCTTTGGTGATGTTGATTCGCTCGTCGCGGATGGCGAGGAAGTTGGGGCCTTCGATCTGGGTGGCGAAGAAGTAGGTGTTGCCTTTGGTTTCGAGGTAGCCGACGAACCAGCCGAGCGCCTTGCCTTCGCCGAGGGGGCCGCCGCCGGTCTTCGCGCTGAGCTTGTAGGCGGGCGTCTCTTCGAGCACCATAATCTCTTTGACGATGCCGAAGGTGCGCTTCGAGACGGGCAGTTGCTCCCGGTAGAGCGCCTTCAAAAATTCGACCTGCTCGTCCGCCGAGATTCTGAGCGTGCTGTTGAGCCAGAAGCGCGTGAGGCCGCCGGAGGTGTCGCGGTTGCCGTAGTTGAGTTTATCCACGTACTCCTTCATCTTCTCCGCGCCGACGCGCTCGGCCAACTCTTGGTAGTACCAGAGGGCGGAGCGCTTGAAGGCCGTGCGGAGCGTCTGATCCCGCCACCAAGAGCTGAAGGGCGCGACCTCGCCGTAGGGCGGGTATTTTTTCGCGTCCCACTTGATGAGGAAGTCCGCGTCTTTGATGACGCCGCTCTCAACGCCGATGAGCGAGTTCGGAATCTTGAAGGTCGAGTAGGGCGGGAACCTCTGCGCGGCGCGCGCGGCGTCGTGGCGCACGTAGCGGTCGTTCTTCAAATCGTAGAGGACGAACGTGCCGGGGAAGCGCTTGAAGTAGGCGGAGAGGTCGGGCGTCTCGGCCTCGGCCTTCCGCGCGTCGGCCTTCTGCCGTTCGAGGCCGGAAGCGACGCTACGCGAAGTTTGAGTCCGCGCGCGACTCTGCGCGCCACCGTCCGACTTAGCACACGCGGCGACGGGAAGCAGCGTCAAGACGAGTATCAGAGCGGAGGTCGTGCGCATCGTTTGCCTTTCAAATTTCTTCGTCGCTTGGTTGTTCAAATGAGTCCGTCGCGCCAGTCGAAGTGCAGTCGCTCTCGCTCATGCGTGCTGAGTTTATAAACCATGCCGCGCCGCCGCACAAAACGGGGCGGTCGCCGCGCGTGCGGACAAAGAAAGTGAGGCGCGCTATGATAGGCGGCCAGACTCAAAGACAAAAAAGGGAAGCGGGAGGGAAGATGAACTCAATCCTTCTGGGCGCGCTCGCCGGGCTGGCGGCCACCGTGCCGATGTCGCTCGCCATGAAGCTCATGCACGAGCAGTTGCCGGAGCGCGAGCAATATCCTCTGCCGCCGCGCGCGGTGACGATGGAGATCGCCGAAGAGGCCGGGGTCAAAGAGAAGTTGGACGAGCCTGAGCGCGAGGGCTTGACGTGGGCGGCGCACTTCGCCTACGGCGCGGGGTGCGGCGCGGTTTATGCGCCTCTGGCGCGGCGGAGCGGTCTGCCGCCCGTGCTCTCCGGCGCGGCCTTCGGCGTCGCCGTGTGGGCCGGGAGTTACCTGGGCTGGCTCCCCGCCGCCGGGATAATCAGCCCCGCGACCGAGCACCCGCCGCGCCGCAACGCCTTGATGATCGCCGCGCACGTCGTCTGGGGCGTCGCCGCCGGAGTCCTCGTCGAGAGTTTGACGGAAGAAGAAGACAAAGACGACGACGGGCGCGCGCGAAGGTGAGCGGCGGGGCGGGCGATGAAGCGCGCGGCGCGGGGAACGCGCCGGGCGCGGAGAGCCTTCCGGTCGCGGAGGGCGCGGGGCGCTGGCGCGCTCTGGCGCTCCTGGCGGTGGCCGAACTGCTCTGCATGTCTTTGTGGTTCTCGGCCTCGGCGGTCGTGCCCGCGCTCAAGGATGAGTGGCAACTCACGGAGTCGGGCGCGGGCTGGCTGACCCTCTCGGTGCAGCTCGGCTTCGTCGCCGGGACGCTTCTGTCCGCGCTCCTTAATCTTCCCGACATCATCAGCACGCGACGACTCCTCACGCTCTCGGCCATCGCGGGCGCAATCGTCAACGCCTCGTTTGGGCTCTTCGCGGACTCGTTCGCGGTCGGCGTCGCGCTGCGCTTCTTCGTCGGCTTCTTCCTCGCGGGGGTTTATCCGCCGGGGATGAAGATTATGGCGACGTGGTTCCGGCGCGGGCGCGGGATGGCGCTGGGCGTTCTGGTCGGCGCGCTCACGCTCGGCAAGGCCGCGCCGTATCTGGTCAACGCGCTGGGCGGCGAGGAGTGGCGAGCCAAAGTGCTCTTCGTCTCTCTGCTCGCGGTCGCGGGCGGGCTCGTCGTGCGGCTCTTCGTCTCGGACGGGCCGCACGCGCTGCCCGCCGCAAAGTTCGATCTCGGACAGGTCGCGCGCGTCTTCCGCAACCGGGGCGTGCGGCTCGCCAACTTCGGCTACTTCGGCCACATGTGGGAGCTGTACGCGATGTGGACTTGGCTGCCCGTGATGCTGCGCGCGAGCTTCGAGGCGAGCGGGCAACCGCAGACTCTCGCCGAGAGCGCGTCCTTTGTCGTCATCGGCGCGGGCGCGGTGGGCTGCGTGGCGGCGGGGCTTGTGGCCGACCGCGTGGGGCGCACGGCGGTCACTTCCGCCGCGATGATGGTCAGCGGCGCGTGCTGCCTGACGGTCGGGTTCCTGTTCGGCGCGAGCCCGTGGCTGCTCATCCTCGTGGCGGCGGTCTGGGGCGCGAGCGTCGTCGCCGACTCGGCGCAGTTCTCGACGTGCGTCACCGAACTCGGCGACCCGCGCTACATCGGCACGGCGCTGACCGTCCAGACGTGTCTGGGCTTTCTGCTCACCACCGTCTCGATTCAACTGATCCCTTTGCTCGTCGGGCTCGTCGGCTGGCGCTACGCCTTCGCCGCGCTCGCGCCCGGCCCCGCGCTCGGCACGCTCGCCATGCTCCGCCTCCGCCGCCTGCCCGAAGCCTCGAAGATCGCGCAGGGAAGAAGGTGAGAAGAGAAAGATAAGGGCCAAGAAATTTTTACTCGCCGCAGGTTTTGTGTATGCTCTTTGTCACCCGCCGAGGAGCGCCGGAGGATTCGTCAGAGTTCTTCCGCGCAGGAGAAAAAGACGGATGACAAGCGAAGAGTTGGAACGAGCGATTGACTTCCTGCTTAAGAGCCAGGCCACTTTGGAAGCCCGCATCGAGCAGGTCAACACGAATCTCAGCGCGCAAATCGCGCGGACGAACGAGCAACTTACGCGGACGAACGAGCAGCTCGCGCGGACGAACGAGCAACTTGCGCGGACGGATGAGCAACTTGCGCGGACGGACGAACAGATCGCGCGGACGGACGAACAGCTCGCGCAGACGAACGGGCAGTTGGGCGAGTTCGCCGACACGCAGGCGGAGTTCATCCGGGTGATGACGAGCACTTGGGAAGCGCAGGGGGAATTCAATAACTCGATGCGGACGGCGTATCGAAATCTCGCGCAGAAAATTGACGAGTTGGTGGACGCTTGGGGGAATGCGGGCCGCGGGTAGAAGCGCGGGGGATGCTGAGGGACGGGCACGGGCAAGGGGGTTTTGGTGGTGGAGAAAAAAGTCGGGCGGTGGACGATTAAGGGTTCGGAGCGGGTGTACGGGGATGAGTTCGTCGAGTTCCGGGTGGATGAAATCGAGGGGCCGGACGGCAAGCCGAGGCGGAGGGCGGTGACGAAGCTTTTGCCGGGCGTCTCGGTGCTGGCGCTGGACGCGGAAGGGTTCGTCCATCTCGTGAAGACGTTCCGCTACGCCGTGGAGCGCGAGAGCTTGGAGGCGGTGGCGGGCGCGATTGACGAGGGCGAAGAGCCCGCGGACGCGGCGCGGCGCGAGTTGCGCGAGGAGCTGGGGATAGAGGCCGGGGAGCTGCTCGACCTCGGCCACGCCGACGCCGTCACGTCGCAGGTGCTCTCGCCTGCGCGCCTCTTCCTTGCGCGCGGGCTGAAGTTCGGCGAGCCGGAGCAGGAGGAGACCGAAAACCTCAAGCCGGTCAAGGTCACGCTCGCGGAGGCGGTCGCGTTGGTGATGTCGGGCGAGATTACGCAGGCGCTGACGGGGCTCCTCATCCTCAAGGCCGAGAAGGTTGTGAGTGAAGAGCGGCGGCGGGCGTAAAGCTGCTTGAAGACAAAAGTGCCGCGCCTCAAGCGAGGGCGGCGCGGGTGAGAGATAAAGTGAGCGCCGCGTGACTCCTTAAAGAGCCGGAGGAGTCGCGCGGCGCTTTCGTGCCGGTCGTTTGAGGTGCGGCGGGGGCTTCAGGCTCCCGCCGCGGACATCTTCTGCTGCTGGTTCTTCTTCTCCTGTTCCATGCGCGCGCCGAGGTCGTTGATCTGCTCTTCGCTCAAGACCTGCCGGGCCTTCTGGAACATCTCGCCTTCCTCTTCCTCGACGTGGTGCTCGACGTTCTCCTGGAGCACTTTGAGCTTGGCCGTCCACTGCTCGCTCTCGACCGAAAGCCCTTCGAGTTCCTTGAGGAGCATCTTGACGACGTGGTGCTCCTCGAAGCCTTCGAGCGTGATCTCGCGCGTCTCGGTCTCCTTCTTGATGACGGGGTAGAAGATGGTCTCCTCGATGTGCGCGTGGATGTCGAGTTCGTGTTTGAGTTTCGCGAACAGCTCGGTGCGCGTCTTGGTGGCGCGCTCGGTCGTCGGTTCGAGCTGCTGAAAGATGCCCTTCACCTTTTGGTGGTCTTCCTTTAAGAGTTGAAAAGCGTTCATGGTGTCCTCCTGTTGTCCGCCGCTTAGCCGCGTTCCCGCACGATAACGATACGTGCGACCGCGCCCCACGGGAAGATAATCAAGCGCAGTGCCAAGCAGGAAAGAAGGGGGAAAAGGGGAAAGGGAAGAGGCGTCGTCCTTCTTAATTTTTATCTTTTGCCTTTTTGGTTTTGCCTTCCTTTGCCTTTGGTCTTCCGGCTTGTAGTAAACTTGGGACGATGGCGACGAGGGATAAAGAGACGGGGCGGGCGGAAGGGCAGGAGGCGTCGGAGGAAGTTGCCTCCGCCGTGCAGCCGACGCATTACAACTCCGATAAGGAGAGCGTGGCGCGCGTCGAAGGCGGCGGCGGAGATGTGGGCCGCGACCTTGAAGCGGGCGGCGTCCGTCAAGGCGTGAGCGCGCAGCCGCCGGAGGAGTTCACGGGCGGCGAGGTGCGGGCGGCGAAGGAGGTGGCGGGCGGCATCCCCGCCGTCTGGGCGAGCGCGAAGCACGCTTGGCGGGAGATGGGCTTGGTGCGCGGCGCGCGGACGCTGGCGCGGGTGAATCAGAAGGGCGGCTTCGACTGTCCGGGCTGCGCGTGGCCCGACCCCGAAGGCGAGCGCTCGCACTTCGAGTACTGCGAGAACGGCGCGAAGGCCGTGGCCGAAGAGGCGACGACGCGGCGCGTGACGCCGGAATTTTTCCGCGAGTGGAGCGTCGCAGACCTCTCGCACAAGTCCGACTTCTGGCTCGGCAAGCAGGGGCGCATCACGCACCCTTTGATCTTGCGGCGCGACGCGACGCACTACGAGCCGTTGACGTGGGACGAGGCGTTCGCCTTCGTCGCCTCGGAGTTGAACGCGCTCGACTCGCCGGACGAGGCGGCCTTCTACACGTCGGGGCGGACGAGCAACGAGGCGGCCTTCCTCTATCAACTCTTCGTGCGGCTCTTCGGGACGAACAACCTGCCCGACTGTTCAAACATGTGCCACGAGTCTTCGGGCTCCGCGTTGACGGCGACCATCGGCGTCGGCAAAGGGACGGTGACGCTCGAAGACTTCAACTTGGCCGAGGCCGTCTTCGTCATCGGCCAGAATCCGGGGACGAACCACCCGCGCATGCTGACCGCGTTGCAGAAGGCGAAGCAGCGCGGCTGCCGCATCGTCCACATCAACCCTCTGCCGGAAGCGGGCCTCACGCGCTTCAAGCACCCGCAGCACCCTTCGGACGTGCTGGGGCGCGGGACGGAACTCGCCGACCTCTTCCTGCAAGTCCGCGTCAACGGCGATGTGGCTCTGCTCAAGGGCTTGATGAAGGAGGTGCTGGCGGAAGAGTCGCGGCGGCCCGGCGAGGTGCTCGACCGGCGCTTCATCGAAGAGAAGACGCACGGCTTCGAGGAGTTCGAGCGCGCGCTCCTTGAAGCGGACTGGGAAGAGTTAATCGCGCAGAGCGGCGTCGCGCGCGAGGAGCTGCGCGAGGCCGCGAAGATTTTCGTCGAGTCCGAGCGCACCATCGTCTGCTGGGCGATGGGCCTCACGCAGCACAAGAACGCCGTCGCCAACATTCAAGAGATAGTTAATCTCCTTTTGCTGCGCGGGCAGATCGGCAAGCCGGGCGCGGGCGCGTGCCCGGTGCGCGGCCACTCGAACGTGCAGGGCGACCGCACGATGGGCATCTGGGAGCGGCCCACGGAAGCCTTCCTTGATAGTCTCGCGCGTGAGTTCGACTTCGAGCCGCCGCGCCGCCACGGCTTCGACACCGTGGAGACGATTAAGGCGATGCACGACCGCCGGGTAAAAGTCTTCTTCGCGCTCGGCGGAAACTTTCTTTCGGCGACGCCGGACACGGAGTTCACGGCTGAGGCGCTCGCGCGCTGCCGACTGACGGCGCACGTCTCGACGAAGCTCAACCGCTCGCACCTCTTGACGGGCGAACAGGCGCTCATCCTCCCGTGCCTCGGTCGGACGGAGCGGGACGCGCAAGCCACGGGCGAGCAGTTCGTGAGCGTCGAGAATTCGATGGGCGTCGTCCACTCTTCGCGCGGCTCTCTGGAACCCGCGTCCGAGCACCTTCTGAGCGAACCGGCAATCGTCGCCCGTCTCGCGCGCGCCGTCTTGGGCGAGCGCGGCGGCGTCGAGTGGGAATTGCTCGTCGAAGATTACGACCGGATAAGAGACTTAATCGAGCGCGTCATTCCCGGCTTCGACGACTACAACCGGCGCGTGCGAGCCGGGGCCGGATTTTACCTTCCGAACTTCGCGCGCGAGGGCGAGTTCAAGACCTCGACGGGCCGCGCGAATTTCACCGTCCATCCGCTGCCGCGACACGAACTCGCACCCGGACAGTTTTTGATGATGACCGTGCGCAGCCACGATCAATTCAACACGACCATCTACGGTCTCGACGACCGCTACCGGGGCGTCTTCAACGAGCGCCGCGTCGTCTTCCTCAATGCCGAAGACGTGCAGGAGGCGGGGCTCTCCGCCGGGCAGGTCGTTGACCTCGTGAGCCACTTCGAGGGCGAAGAGCGCATCGCGCGCCGCTTCCTCGTCGTCCCCTACCGCATCCCGCGCCGTTGCGCCGCCACCTACTTCCCCGAAGCCAACGTCCTCGTCCCCGTCCGCAGCGTCGCCGAGAAGAGCAACACTCCCGCCTCCAAGTCCGTCGTCATCAGCATCCATCCCTCCGACGCGCCCTTGAGGTTCGATTACGACAAGACGAGTGAGCAGTAAGCGGTTAGCAGTAAGCAGTAAGAAATTCGGATGCCGAGATTTCAAATTTGAAATCTCAAGTCCTAAATCAGAGGGCTGAAAAACTGCTCACTGCTCACCGCTTACTGCTTACTATCTTTTACGGTGCTTCGTAAATGGTCTCGTTCTTGTTGCCTTTGCCGAAGCCGCCGCCGATGCCTGCGCCGATACCTGCGCCGAGGGCGGTGAGGGCAGGGACGGTCGTGCCGATGATGTCGTCACGGTGGGGGAAGTAGAGCGCGCCGCCGATGCCGAAGCCGATGCCGCCGCCGAGGGCCAAGCCCCACAGCAGCCCCCTCTTGCGCGACTTGCCGCGGTCGAGTTGCACGCGGAAGATCGAGTCGCGGGCGAAGGAGACCTGCCGCCCGTCTTTCGTGAAGACGAGCAGGAGGTCGGTCGCGTTGTCGAAGCGCCCGGAGAAGCGGTTGCCGTCCTTCATCCTGACGACGATCTTCTGGCCGGGCGAGAGAGCCTGCACCGCGCCCCAGTCGCCGCCCGTCGTGCTCGACGTTTGCGCGAAGGCGGCGGGCGCTTGCGCCAGCGCGACGGCGAAGAAGAGGCCGAGCGCCAACAGTCTGTTTCTCATGTTTGTCTCCTGAAAAGTTTCCGTGGTCGAAGGCTTGCGCGCGACCTTCATGGCAAGGAGCGTTCCTCGGCTTCTCGTTGACGGAGGCCCGCGTGATTCGACATCCGACGCCCCGCGCGGCTAAGATTCGGCGCAACAAACATCCGACACTTGATGCGTTGAGCTTGGACGACTTTGAAGCTCTCGGCGCGCGGGGAGTGGGACGGAGGGTGTTTGGCTCATCCAAAATTTTAGAAGGAGCGAGACGGAAGTGGCACTGGTCGGAGCGAACGAGTTGAAGCGGAAGATGTTGATTTCGGTGGAGGGCGAGCCCTTCGCGGTGGTGGAAGTGTTCTTCGCGTCGCCGACGGCGCGCGGGGCCGCGACGATGGTGCGGACGCGCCTCCGGCACATGCTGACGGGCGCGGTCTTGGAGAAGAGCTTCCGTTCGAGCGAGAAGTTCTCCGAGCCCGACGTGGCGCTCGCGCCCGCCTCCTTCATGTACGCGGACGCCGAGGGCTTCCACTTCATGGACGAGGAGAGCTTCGAGCAGTTCATGCTGCCCGCCGAGCAGGTCGGCGACGACCGTGGTTACTTGAAGGACGGGCTCGCGCTCCAAATCCTGAAGTACAACGGCGAGGCCGTGGCGATGCAGTTGCCGCAGTTCGTCGAACTCTCGGTGGCGGCGACCGAGCCCGCCGTCGGCGGCGACCGCGCGGCGGGCCGCGACCTCAAGCCCGCGACCCTAGAGACCGGCCTCGAAGTTCGCGTCCCTCTCTTCATCAAGGAGGGCGAGACCGTCCGCGTCAACACCCAGACGGGCGAAGTCGCGGGCCGAGCGTGAAAGCCTTAAATCGTGAGCTGTAAAACCGTCACGGGAGAAAAATTGTTCCTTCCCGTCACGGTTGACGGCTCACGGCTTTTCCTCCCGCTTGACGTGTTGTAACCTTAGCGCACTATTTCCCTGAAGTGTTCAGGCCACACCTTTTAGAACGGGAGTAAAGCGATGAGAGTGAGAATTCTTTCGGCGTGCGCGGTGCTGCTGGCGGCGTGCGCCTCTCTGCTGGTCGCCGGGGCGGAGGCGCGCGCGCAGATCGTGCTCGGCCAGCCCGCGCAGCCCGCGAACGCGAAGGTCTCGGAGGAAGAGCGCAAGGCGGCGGAGAAGATTAATCAGGCCGCCGACAACGCGGGCAAGGTCGCGGCCACCACCGAGTTCATCGGCAAGTACCCGCAGAGCACGCTCCGCCCGCGCATCGGCGAGGCGTTCGCCGCGATGGTCAACAGCACCGAAGACGCGGCGCAGCGCATCACCTACGCCGACACTTATCTCAAGCTCTTCAACCAGCCGGGCGAGGCCGACCGCGTGAACGCCTCTCTGCTCGACGCCTATCTCATCGCCGGTCGGGCCGAAGACGCCTTCCGCCTCGGCGCGGTGTGGCTGGAGAAGAACCCGGACGACGTGGACGCGATGCGGCGGCTGGCGGTCGTCGGCTTGAACGAGGCCATCAAGGGCAACACCAAGTTCGTCGAGCAGGGCAACAAGTACGGCGCGAAGGCGATTGAGATTCTCGAAGCCGACCGCAAGCCCCTGACGACCGACGCCGCGCAGTGGGCCGAGTACAAGACCAAGTGGATGCCCGCCATCTACCGCGAGGCCGGGTTCCTCGCAATGTCGGCGGGCGACCGCGCGACGGCCAAAGCGCGGTTGATGAAGGCCGCCGAGTTGAAGAACCCCGACCCGGCCATCTACGCCTACATCGGCCAGATGAACGACGAGGAGTACGCCGAACTGGCGAAGGCTTATCAGGCCATGCCCGCCGGGGCCGAGAAGCAGGCCAAGCTCAAAGAGGTGCAGGCGCAGATGGACAAGGCCATCGAATACTACGCCCGCGCCATTGCCGTCGCCGGAGACAATCCGCAGTACGAGAACCTCCGCAAGCAGGTCAGGCCCGGCCTCGAAGAGTATTACAAGTTCCGCCACAACGGCTCGACCGACGGCCTCCAGCAGATGATTGACAAGTACAAGCTGACCCCTTGAAGGATAAGGGTAAAGGGGGAAGAGGTTAAAAGGGAAAAGGGGAACGGCGACGCCTGAGAGGTTCGCTCTTCCCCTTTCCCCGTTTCCCCTTTTAACCTTTTCCCCTTTCCCCGTTTCCCCTTCTCTTTCTTCCCCTCGCGCGGCCAAAGCGGTAAACTCGCATTCTCGAACCATCTTGCCCGGCGGCTTTACGTAAGGCCGCTGCCTCGCCGAAAGCAACTCACGTGACGTGCGCGCGTTCGCCGAACGCGCTTCAACGGGGGCGCGATTTCCCCTGAGGAGAGTTCCACATGCTGAGAGCCTCAAAAAAAGCCCTGCTCGCCTCACTCCTGTTAGTCGTCTTACCGCTCGCTCAAGTCTCGACGCTCGCGGCGGACTTCAAGCGCGAAGTCATCTACCAGATCATCACCGACCGCTTCTTCGACGGCAGTTCCGCCAACAACAACCCCGCGCAATCGGCGGGGCTCTACGACGCGACGAAGACGAACTGGCGGGCCTACTGGGGCGGCGACCTCCAAGGGATACAACAGAAGATGTCCTACCTCGCCGGGATGGGCGTCACCGCCATCTGGATTTCGCCGCACGTGGACAACCTCAACGCCAACATCCCCGACGGCAACGGCAACCCGACGGCTTCATACCACGGCTATCAGGGCCGCGACTTCAAGCGCGTCGAGGAACACTCCGGCAACTCGTCGAACACTTGGACGGAGTTCGACAACCTCGTCACCGCCGCGCACCAGAACGGCATCAAGGTCATCGTGGACTTCGCCCCGAACCACTCGACGCAGGACAACGCGGGCGAGTTCGGCGCGCTCTACGACAACGGCACTTTCCTCGGCAACTACACCAACGACACCAACGGCTACTTCCACCACAACGGCAACATCCAGAACTGGGACGACCGCTATCAGGTGCAGTACTACACGCTCTTCAACCTCGCCGACATCAATCAGGCGAACCCGACGATGGATGCCTACATGAAGAGCGCCGCCCAACTCTTCCAGCAGCACGGCGTCGACGGCTTCCGCATTGACGCCATCAAGCACATCACCTGGGGCTGGCAGTACAGTCTGGCGAACTCCATCTACACCAACGGCGACAGCTTCCTCTTCGGCGAGTGGTACCAGACCGGAACCGGCGACCCGCTCTACCGCGACTCGTACAAGTACGCCAACAAGAGCGGCATCTCGATGCTCGACTTCCCGCTCAACACGGCCATCAGAAACGTCTTCGGCTCGAACGCCAACTTCAGCGAGATTGACGGCGTGCTCAACGCCGAGGCCGCGAACTTCACGTGGGACGAAGACCTCGTGACCTTCATTGACAACCACGACATGACGCGTTTTCTCTCGCTCCTCAACAACAACACGCGGCTTCATCAGGCGTTGGCCTTCATCCTCACGCAGCGCGGCATTCCCTGCATCTACTACGGCACCGAGCAGTACTTGCACAACGACACTTCCGGAGGCGGCGACCCCTACAACCGACCGATGATGAACGCCTTCTCGACCTCGACGACCGCCTACACGCTGACGAACCGCCTCTCGACCTTGAGGCGCAACAACACCGCCGTCCCCTACGGCTCGACGCAGCAGCGCTGGATGAGCAACGACGTGTACATCTACGAGCGCAAGTTCTACGGCAACGTCGTCCTCGTCGCCATCAACAAGGGCGCGAGCGCCACGAACATCACCGGCCTCAACACCTCGCTTCCCGCCGGGAGTTACAGCGACCACCTGACGGCCCTGCTCTCAGGGACTTCGATCTCCGTCACCGCGGGCTCCGGCGGCAACAACCCCGTGACGGCCTTCAGCCTCCCCGCCAACAGCGTCTCGGTCTGGCAGTTCACCGAGTCGGGCGGCACGCCGCAGGTCGGCTCCATCGGCCCGACCGTGGCGCAGCCCGGAGTGAAAGTCACCATCGGCGGCAAGAACTTCGGCTCGACGCAGGGGACGGGCTCCGTGAAGTTCGGGACGACCAACGCGACGGTGCAATCATGGTCTTCGACGAAGATCGTCGTGACCGTGCCGAACGTGACGAACGGCAACTACAACGTGACGGTCACGAACTCTTCCAGCCAAGTCTCGAACGGCATCCAGTTCACGGTCTTGCAGGCGAAGCTCATCCCCGTCACCTTCACCGTCTTCAACGCCAGCCCGACGCAGACGGGCGACTACATCTTCCTCACCGGCAACACGGTCGAGCTGAGCAACTGGGCGACGACGTGGGACGCGGCGGTCGGCCCGATGCTCACGCCCAACTACCCGAACTGGTTCATCAACGCCAGCGTCCCCGCCGGTAAGACCATCCAGTTCAAGTTCATCAAGATCGCCGCAGGCGGCGCGGTCACATGGGAGGCCGGGGCCAACCACTCCTACACCGTGCCCTCCACCGGCACGGGCTTCGTCAACGTCAACTGGCAGTATTGAGGAGCGCGATGAAGGCGGAGAGGGATGAAGGAACGACTATCTGAAATCTCAAATCTCAAATTTGAAATTTCAGATAGCAGTTCCTTCATCCCTCATCCTTGCCTTGCGCGGGGCACGGCGATGAGCAAGCGACGGGCGGCGGGCGCGCTTCTCTGGGGGCTGATTTTTTATGTCGCGTTCGGCGACGCGCTTGAGGCGCGGGCGCAGACGGCGGCTGCTGCTGAGCCGAAGGCGGCGGGACAGTCGAAGCCGAAGGCGGACGCGGAGGCTTTGAGGAAGTACGCGGGGCGCTACGAGTTGGAGGGACGCGTCATCCCCGTCTCGACGCTCGACGTGACGGTCGAGGGCGGCGAGTTGTGGGTCAAGCCGACGAACGTCAAGAAGCGTCGGCTGGCGCGCAAAGGCCGCGCGGCCTTCACGGACGAGATCGAAGGCACGCCCGTCGTCTTCAATTTCGATGATGAAGGGAGAGTGACCAGCCTCACCTTCCGCTACGAGGGCGAGGAGTTCACGGCGCTGCGCGTCGAACTCCCGCCGCCGAGCCTCAAGGGCAACACGACCTTCCGGCTCAAAGGCTACGCGGACGCGCAGATCGTCGCCCTCGCCGGTTCCTTCAACGACTGGAACCAGTCGCAACTGCTGTTTGCGCGCGAGGGCGAAGAGTGGGTCTGCCGCCTCGACCTCGACCCCGGCATCTACACCTACAAGTTCGTCGTGGACGGCAACTGGCTCCTCGACCCCTCGAACCCCTCGACGCAGGAGGACGAGGCCGGGAACCTCAACAACGTCCTCGAAGTGACGCCCGCGAAGCCCTCCGCGCCCCCGCCGTTTTGAGATTCCCGCGCGTCTGTCGTAGTGTGTATGTCTTACAACCCCGGACAGGAAAATCCAGACGAAGGAACTTCATGAAGGACGCATGAGCACACAGCCAAACAAAATCATCTATTCGATGGTCGGCGTCAGCAAGCACTACGACAAGCGGGCGGTGCTGAAGGACATCTACCTCTCATACTTCTACGGCGCGAAGATCGGCGTCATCGGCCTCAACGGCTCCGGCAAGTCTTCGTTGCTGCGCATCATCGCGGGCTCGGACAAGAGCTTCACCGGCGAGACGGTGCTCTCGCCCGGCTACACCATCGGCCACCTCGAACAGGAGCCCCGGCTCGACGAGTCGAAGACCGTCCGCGAGGTCGTCGAAGAGGCGGTCGCCGAGACCGTCAAGCTTCTTCAAGAGTTCGACGAGATTAACGCCCGCTTCGGCGAGGAGATGTCGGACGACGAGATGAACGCGCTGCTCGAACGGCAAGGCGTGGTGCAGGAGAAGCTCGACGCCTCGGACGCTTGGGACTTGGACTCGCGGCTTGAGATGGCGATGGACGCGCTGCGCTGCCCGCCGGGCGACACGCCCGTCAAGGTTCTTTCGGGCGGCGAGAAGCGGCGCGTCGCGCTGTGCCGTCTGCTTTTGATGAAGCCCGACATTCTTCTTCTAGACGAGCCGACGAACCATCTCGACGCCGAGTCGGTGGCGTGGCTCGAACAGCACTTGCAGAAGTACGCGGGGACGGTCATTGCCGTCACGCACGACCGCTACTTCCTCGACAACGTCGCCGGGTGGATTCTCGAACTCGACCGTGGCGAGGGCATCCCGTGGAAGGGCAACTACTCCTCCTGGCTCGAACAGAAGCAGCAGCGCCTCCAGCAGGAGCAGAAGCAGGAGAGCGAGCGGCAGAAGACGCTCCAGCGCGAGTTGGAGTGGATTCGCATGTCGCCCAAAGGAAGGCAGGCGAAGGGCAAGGCGCGCATCAACTCCTACGAAGCCCTCTTGAACGAGCAGACCGAGCGCGTGGCGAAGGACTTGGAGATTTACATCCCGCCGGGGCCGCGCCTCGGCCAAGTCGTCATCGAGGCCGAGGACGTGTCGAAGGCTTACGGCGACCGGCTCTTGGTCGAAGGCATGACCTTCAACCTCCCGCCGGGCGGCATCGTCGGCGTCATCGGGCCGAACGGCGCGGGCAAGACCACGCTCTTTCGCATGGTCGTCGGGCAGGAGCAGCCCGACGCGGGCACGATTCGCATCGGCGAGACCGTCACGCTCGGCTACGTTGACCAGAGCCGCGACGCGCTCGACGCCGACAAGTCCATCTGGGAGGAGATTTCCGACGGGCTCGACGTGGTGCAACTCGGCAGCCGTCAGGTCAACTCGCGCGCCTACGTCGGGCGCTTCAACTTCTCCGGCTCAGACCAGCAGAAGAAGGTCGGCGCGCTTTCGGGCGGAGAAAGAAACCGCGTGCATCTGGCGAAGATGCTCAAGTCGGGCGCGAACGTCCTGCTCTTGGACGAGCCGACCAACGACCTCGACGTAAACACGATGCGGGCGCTCGAAGAAGCTCTGGAAAACTTCGCGGGCTGCGCCGTCGTCATCAGCCACGACCGCTGGTTCCTCGACCGCATCGCCACCCACATCCTCGCCTTCGAGGGAGACAGCAAAGTGACCTGGTTCGAGGGCAACTACTCGGCCTACGAAGAAGACCGCCGCGCGCGCCTCGGCGCAGCCGCCGAACAGCCGCACCGCATCAAGTACCGTCAACTGACGCGCGGTTAAGACGAGCCCAAAGGGAGGGACGAGATGAAAGCAACTTGGAACGGAAAAGTCTTAGCGGAGAGCGATGACACTGTGGTCGTCGAGGGCAACCACTACTTCCCGCGCGAGTCCGTGAACGAAGAGTTCTTCGAGGAGAGCGCGACGCACACGACCTGCCCGTGGAAAGGCGAGGCGAGCTACTTCAACGTCGTCGCGGGCGGCCAAGTCAACAAAGACGCCGCGTGGTACTACCCCGAACCGAAGGACGCCGCGCAAGAGATTAAAGACCGCGTCGCCTTCTGGAAAGGCGTCAAGGTCGAGTAAGCGATAGACGTTTGGCGGAAGCCCGACCGGGAGGGAGGGCGTCAATGGTCAATCTTCTGAGGCGAAAATATCGAATGACATCTTTCCTAACTTCCCGCCGTCGCTTCGTGTGCGGCGTGCTGGCCGCCGTCGTCTGCTTCTCGACGTTCGCCTTCGGGCAACAGTCCCCGGTCTCGCCGCGCGAGCGGGCGGCGGTGGAGCGCATCAGTGCGGACAGTTTGAAGGGGCATCTGTCGTTCATCGCGTCGGACGCGTTGGAAGGAAGGCGGACGCCTTCGAGGGGCTTGGACATTGCCGCCGAGTACATCGCCGCGCAGTTCCGGCGCGCGGGGCTCGAACCGGCGGGCGACGACGGCTACTTCCAGACGGCGAACTGGTCGCTTTCGGGGCGCGACATGAAGAGCTTTGAGCTGCGGTTCACGAACGGCGCGAGCGCGCTGCCCGTCGCGGCTGAGCAGGTGACGTTCGGCTTGGGGATGGGCGGCGTGAGCCTCTGGGCGCTCGACGGCGACCCGACGCTCGCGGGCGCGGGCGTCTTTAAGGCCGCGTTCAAGGACGGCGCTTCGCTCGACTCTTTCACGCGCGAGCAGTTGGCGGGCAAAGTCCTCCTGACGGAGTTCCCGGCGCTGCCGCGCGGCGACCGCGACCGCGCCTTCCAACAACTGCGCGCGCAGAACGAGTTCATGGCGAAGGCTTACGCGCTCGGCGTGCCGCTCGTCATCGCCTTCGACCGAGAGGGCACGCGCGGGCGCGGCCCGGGCTCCGTGCGGCTCGTCGACCCGACGGTGAGCAGCGGGAGACAGTCGCCTCTGGGCGACCAGCCGACCGCGTCGCTCCTGACAGTCCACGGGGCGCAGTTCGCGCAGTTCTTCGACGCGTTGCCTGCGGGGGCGACGCCCGCCACCGTCAACTTCCGCGCGCCCGCGCGCTCCGAGACGCCGGTGAAGGTGCGCAACGTGGCGGGCCTCCTGCGCGGCTCCGACCCGGCCTTAAAGGACACATACGTCATCGTCTCGGCGCACTACGACCACATCGGCGTGCGCGAGAACTGCGCGCCGGGCGCGGACTGTATCAACAACGGCGCGAACGACGACGGCTCCGGCACCGTCTCCGTCATCGAGATCGCCTCGGCGCTCTCCTCGCTCAACCCTCGACCGAAACGCAGCATCCTCTTCGTCACCTTCTTCGGCGAAGAGTTGGGGCTCGTCGGCTCGCGCTTCTACGGACGCAACCCGCTCGTGCCCTTAGTCAAGACGGTCGCGCAAATCAACATGGAGCAGGTCGGGCGCACCGACGACAGCGAGGGGCCGCAACTCAACCGCGCCGCCCTGACCGGCTTCGACTACACGACCATCGGCGCAATCTTCGAGCGCGCGGGCGCGGCTTCGGGCGTCACGGTCTATAAGCACCCGACCAACAGCGACGCCTTCTTCGGTCGCAGCGACAATCAGGCGCTCGCCGACGTGGGCGTCCCCGCGCACACCTTCGGCGTCAGCTTCCAGTTTCCCGACTACCACGCCGTCGGCGACCACTGGGAGAAGATTGATTACGCCAACATGGAGCGCGTCGTCCGCACCGTCGCGCTCGGCACGCTCCTCATCGCCGAAGACCCGCAAGCCCCCAAGTGGAACGAAGCGAACCCGCGCACGGCGAAGTACGTCGAGGCGTGGCGGAAGCTGCAAGGCCAGTAGCGCGGAAGAGGCCGGAGGAAAGCGTTATTGGCCGAGCCCGCGAAGCGAGCGGAAGAATGTCACTCGCGGCGCGAGCCGTGGAGATGAAGACGAAAAAGTTTAAGAGCCCCGTCAGCGGCGAAAGAAATCGGC
>DASTQX010000154.1:0-3590 GCA_035761505.1 Pyrinomonadaceae bacterium | reverse complement strand
GCGGCGCGCGACCGCCGCCGAGCCGAACGAGAGATTGCCGACGGAGGTGGCGACGCCGTTCGTCTGGTTAATGACGAAGACGCGCGGGCTCGGCGCGAAGCTCACGCCGTACATCAGGTTGTCTTCGCCGACGGCGAGCGCTTCCGAGTGCAAGCAGACGACGAAGAGCAGCGCGAGCGGCCACGCGAAGGCGCGTCGAGACGCAACGAGAGAGAGAGCGGTGTCGTTCTTCCCGCACTCCGTCCGTGCCGCCAGTCTCCGCTCCGCGCGTCCCGACATTCCTACTCCTCCTTCTTCTTCTCGCCGCCGTCGCCGCCTTCCGCGGGCTGCAAGCCCTGACGCGACGTGCCGAAGAGGTCGAAGAGGTTGGAGAGCTTGGATGAGATGGTGAAGTAGAAGCCGCGCCGCCCGGCGACGAGGGAGCCCGCCGTGGGCTCGCCCGCGCCCGTCCAGTTGTATCCGCCGCCGACGCGCAGGTCGGGCAGAACCCAGAAGCCGAGTTCCGAGCCCATCGAGGCGCGGCTGGTGCGCGTCGAGGGCTGCGCGAGCCAGCGCATCTCGCCCGCGAAGTCAACGTAGGGGCCGACGCGGTAGGTGACGCGGCCCTGCGTCAAATAGGTGAAAGAGGAGACGCGCGCCAGCTCCGGCGACATCGTGTCGCCGAACTTGAAGGCGAGCCGCCCGTAGAGTTCGATGTTGCGCGTCGCCTGATAATAAGCGTCCGAAGAGAGCAGGTCGGAGCGGTCGCGCGTCGCGCCGCGCCCGTCCGCGCCCTCCTGCGAAAGGTCGCGCCGCGTGTAGCTCAGGAGCAGCCCGGCGCGATCCGATTCGAGCGGACGCCAAGCAATCGCGGCGGTCGCGCTCGAAGAAGAACTCGCGCGCCCTCCGAAGTTGGTGCGCGCGAACTGGACGCGCGCGAGCGAAGTGAAATTGTCGAACAGGCGGCCCGCCGCGCCGAGCGTGATGACCGAACCGAAGCCGCCCCGGTCGCGCATCTCGTAGCGGCCCGTCGTGCGGAAGTCTTCGGTCGGCTGCCAAGAGAGGCCGAAGTGCGCGCTGTTGAAGCTCTCGCCCTCACCGTCGAGGTGGAAGCCGCGCTCGTAGCCGAGGTCGAGCGAGAGTTCCTTGTTCAAGCTCAGGCGGTTCGAGAGCCCGATGACGGCGAAGCTGTCCGTGCCGTTGATGCCGTTCTCAAGTTGGTAGCGCGTGTTGAGGCTGGCGAAGCGACCGAGCCGCGTCTCGATGCCGATGGCCGTCTCGCGGCGCGCGCCCGTGGCGACGAAGCCGGTGGCGGCGGCGTCGCTAATCGGCGTAATCGGCGCGGAGGCGAGGCGCTGCGAGAAGAAGAGCTTCGTGTACTGGTTCCACTGGTAATTCGCGGCGAGCGTCGTCTGGTTCGGGTAGGTCGGGTCGGCTTCGGAAAGATTCTGCTCGCGCTTGACGGAGAGTTGGAGCTTGTCGGTCGCCTGCCACTCCGCGCCGACGGTGACGAGGTTCGAGTTCGTCTCGCGCTCCGTAAGGTTGTCGGTCAGGCGGCGGAAGTCGTAGCCGACGGTCGCGCGCAGGCGGTCGCCGATGCTCTCAGTCCAGAAGAGCGAACCGGTCAGGCGGCGGTTATCCACGTTCGAGGTCTTGTTGCGCTCGTCCATCAACTGGAAGCGGACGCTTGAGGAGGCGCGCACCTTCATCTCGACGGAGGCGTCGGCGCGTTGCGAGCCGGGCGTCACGGTCGCGCCGAAGGGGTTGAGGAAGCCTTCGTCGGCGCGCGCGAACCCGGCGCGCAAGGTCGCCTCGCGGAAGCCGAGCGGCTGTTCGAGTTCGACGCGGTAGGCGTTGCCGTCGTGCCGCTCGTCGAGGCCGGTGCTGAAGAGGTTGCCGCCCACGGCGACGCGGCCCCTTGAGGTCGCGTACTCGGCGCGCAAGCGCCCGCCGCGCGGCAGGGTCTTCTCGGCGTCCAAACCGCCGACGACGAACGAGCCGAACTCTTCCTGCCGCTGGTCAATGAAGGAGAGGCCGACTTTGAGCCCCATGCGCTCGAACGTCTTGAAGACGCGCGCCGTATAGACCGCCGAAGACATCGAGGCGGCGCGGTGCTCGTAAGTGACGACGACCTGCAAGAGGTTGAAGGCGAAGTCGAAGGTCGAGATGTGCCGGAGGAAGAAAATCTCGCCGGTCACGGAGTCGAGGTTGTAGTCGACCGAGCGGATCAGCGTCTCGCGCGAGATGATGATTTCGGGGTTGCGGCGGTCGCGCACTTCGAGGACGACCGACTCGGAGCCGGGCAACACTTCGCCGTGCGACAAACGGACGAAGGCGAGCGCGCCGCCCGGAAAAACGTCGCGCGCGTAAGCCGTGTCGGGCCGCGCGCCCGTCACCGAGACGTAATCGCCCTTCGAGTTTTCGAGGTGCAGCTTCGCGCCCGTCAGCCGCCGCGTGTAGCTCGCCAAACCCGCCTCGCGGTTCTCCGTGTCGAAGTCGCCGAACATGAAATAGGAGCGGCCACGGTCGACGCGGACGTAGAGCTTGGAGTTCGATTGCGCGTCCTCGAACCGCGTCGAGGAGTCGCCGAAGAGCGGGTAGGCGCGGTCGAGCGGGTCGAACTGGAAGAGGCGGTCGCGCCCGTTCGTGCGGTTCACGGGGCGGTTGCTGTCATAAGCGAGCGTCAGGAGATTCGGGCCGAAGACCTGACCTCGATAGAAGAAGGCGAGGCGGCGGCGGACGGTCTCTTCCGAGTCGGCGGCGAGTTCGGGCTGCGCGCTCCCGACGGTCAACTCGGCCAAGCCGACGAGAATCGAGGGCCGCACTTCGGCGGTGATGCGGACGCTCCGCTTAATCTCGACCGAGCCCGTCGTCGCGCGAATCTCCGCCGCGCCCGGCGTGTTGTCCGAGACGAGCCGCAACGCGCCCTCTCCGCCCACGAGCGGAATAATCTGCTGGCTCGGCGCACCATTCTGCGCGCCCTCGACGGAAGTGACGGAAGACACGCCGCCCGCGCTCGTGTTGATGGAGCCCGCGTTGACGTTTACTTTGTCCGCGCCCTCGCCAGCCTGAGGCCGTCCAGCAACCTCTTTATCTTCGACGCGGACGAGCCGCCCGCGCGTGACCTCGACGGCGACCGAGCCGTCAGCCGCCGGGTGTCCCCACTGGTCGAAGGCGCGCACGCGCAGAAGCGCCTCGTCGCGCCCGCCCGCCGAAAGCTCTTGCTTATCTGAAACGATCTCCAAACGCTTCGCCGGGCCGCGACCATAGACGGTGAGTTCGACCGTCTCGCCCCTCTGCCCGTCGGGGCCGATGGCCGTCACGCGCACGCGGTTCGGCCCCGGCGAGACGCCGATGCCGACGAAGGTGAAAGTCGCCAAGCCGTTCTTATTATCAATGCGCCGCTCGCCGATCTTCGTGTCCGCGACGCGCTCTCCGCCGACCTCGACCGCCGCCGTCCAAGCGGCGTTGGTGCGGACTTCGATCTCCAGCGCCGCGCCCGCGACGAAGCCTTCCGGCTGCGGCGAGATGACGCGCACCGCGCCCGGCGCGACCGGCTCTAAAGTCTCCGTCGTCGTCAACTCGTAAGTGCCCGAAGCTCTCGGCTCTTC